>DAHUZJ010000118.1 GCA_027306585.1 Acidimicrobiaceae bacterium
CTGTCGTGGCCGTCACCCGGAAGTGGTGGACCCTCATCGCCGTCTGCACGGCGATCTTCATGCTGCTGCTCGACATCACGGTGGTCAACGTGGCGCTGCCCGACATCCAGCGCTCGCTCCACGCCAGCTTCTCGGACCTCCAGTGGGTCGTCGATGCCTATTCCCTCACCCTGGCAGCCTTCATGCTCACCGCCGGCGTGGTGGGCGACATGTACGGCCGGCGGGAGGTGTTCGCCGTCGGCCTCGCCGTCTTCGCGCTGTCCTCGCTGGTGTGCGGCCTGTCCACCAGCTCGCTCATGCTCAACCTGGCCCGGGGGTGCCAGGGGATCGGCGGGGCGGTCATGTTCGCCACCTCGCTGGCCCTCATCGCCCAGGCGTTCCAGGGGCGCGAGCGCGGCACGGCGTTCGGCATCTACGGCGCGGTGGTGGGCGCCGCGATCGCCATCGGGCCCCTCGTCGGCGGGGCCATCACGAGCGGCATCGGCTGGCGATGGATCTTCTTCGTCAACGTGCCCATCGGCGTCGTGGCCATCGCCCTGACGCTGACCCGCATCGACGAGTCGAAGGACCCCACGACCCGGCGTGTCGACTGGCCCGGGTTCGTCACCTTCTCCGCCGCCCTCTTCCTGCTCGTGTTCGCCCTCGTCCGGGGCAACACAGCGGGGTGGCGGAGCCCGCTCATCCTGGGCCTCCTGGCGGGTGCCGTCGTGCTCCTGTCCGCCTTCTTGGTCCTCGAGGCACGCCAGCGCGACCCCATGCTCGACCTCTCCCTCTTCCGCCGCCCGGCCATGGTCGGCGTGTCGGTGGCCGCCTTCGCCGTCTCGGCGTCGATCTTCGCCATGTTCCTGTACGTGACCCTGTTCATCCAGGACGACCTCGGGTACGGGCCCCTTGCGGCCGGCCTCCGGTTCCTGCCCATCACCATGCTCGCCTTCCTGGCGGCCCCGCTCGCCGGCCGCCTCACCGTGAAGCTGCCGGCCCGCTTCCTCTTCGGCGCCGGGTTGGCGATCATCGGCGTCGGCTGCATCCTCATGTCGTTCGTCCGGACGGACTCGGCGTGGACCGTGCTCCTGCCCGGCTTCGTGCTGGCCGGCCTCGGCATCGGCATCCTCAACCCGGTCCTGGCATCGTCGGCCATCGGCGTCGTCCGCCCGGAGCGCAGCGGCATGGCGTCCGGCATCAACAGCACCTTCCGCCAGGTCGGCGTCGCCACCGGGATCGCCGGCCTCGGGGCCGTGTTCCAGAGCGGCATGGAGCACCGGGTGTCCGCGGCGCTCCTCGCCTCACCCGCCGGACGCGCCGCCGCCCGGACGCAGGGGCGCCACCTCGCCACAGCGTTGAGCTCGGGAGAGGTCCGCACAGCGGCCCGCCGGCTCCCGCCCTCCCAGGCCCACGCCATCCTGCATGCCTATGCCAGCGGCTTCGCCACCACCCTCGACCAGCTCATGCTCATCGCCGCCGCCGTCGCCCTGGCCGGGGCGCTGAGCGCCGTGCTGCTCGTCCGCCAACGGGACTTCGTGCCCACCGGTCGTCCGTCCGGCGGCGCGCCCGGCGACCGGCCGTCGGGCGGCGACGGCCCGCCCGGCCCTCCCGGCACCGGCCACGACGGGGGCGGCGGCGGTCGTCCCGACGGCGCTGCCCGACGCGAACCGGCACCGGCTCCGGCGGTGGCGTGAGGAGCGCGCGGTGACCGGCCTCGACGCTGCGCCTGCCGCCCACCGGAGCGTGCGCCCACCCGCCACCGGAACGCCCGGGGCGAGCTCACCGACCGGTGCCGCCGCGCCGGCCTGTGCGGCGCCGGGGCGGCCCCGCGACGCGCGGGTCAGCCACGCGATCCTCGAGGCCGCCATGCGCCAGCTGGCCGACCTCGGCTACGCGCGCATGTCCATGGAGTCGGTGGCCTCGGAGGCCGGCGTGGCGCGGGCGACCGTCTACCGCCGCTACCGCGACAAGGCCGACCTCGTGACGGCGGCCATCGCCGCGAGCCCTGGCCCCCTGCCGGTGCCGTCATCGGGCGACCCCCTCGACGACCTCGTGGCCTTCCTCGACGAGTTCGACCTGCGGTTCGCGGAGTCCTGCCTCGAGGTCATCGGGTGCCTCATCGGCTCGCGCGAGACACCGCACGCCATGGCCCTGCACCGGGCCCGGGTGGTCGAGCCGCGCACCGGCTACGTCCGGGCGCTCCTCGTCCGTGCCCAGGAGCTGGGCCGCCTGGTGCCCGGTGCCGACGTCGAGGTGGCCCTGCAGCTGCTGGCGGGGGCCGTCTTCGCCCGCCGCGTGGCCGGCGTACCCCCCGAGCGCGGGTGGGCCCGGCGGGCGGTCGAGACGCTGTGCCGAGGCATCGCCCGTCCGGGCACCGGCACGACGACCCTCAGGAGCTGACCGGCACGCCCCCGGATGCCGAGCCGGTGGGCCCGGCCCCGCTCCCCGCCTGGAGGCGGGCCAGCTCCTCGGCCACCGCCCGCTCGTGCTCGACCTCGTCCTGGCGGGCCTTGCGCGGGCTCCACCGGCCCCGCACCACCCAGATGGTGGGGAGGAAGAGGACCATGCCCGCGAGGTCGATCCAGAACCAGTGCTGCCACTGCGTGGGCGACTTCTTCACCCCCGCTGTCAGCTGGTCGAGCTGGGTCGCGTGCGCGGCGAGGTAGTCGAGCTCCAAGGTGTGGGGCTTCACCTCCTGCTTCAGGTACGCGGCGTACCTGACGAGCAGGGCGAAATTCGTGGACCCCAGCGCCTTGCTGGCGGCCACGATGTTGGGCAGGGACGGGTTCGCTGTGACCGCCGCCACCACGCCGGCGTTGGCGTTGAGGGCGGCGAGGAAGCCGGCGTGCTCCTTGGCGAAGGCGACGAGCTTGGGATGCGTGGCGATGAACTCCTGGATCGTCTGGCCGTTGGCGACGCGGCGGGATGCGGCCACCGATGTGCTGACGCACTTGGTCGGGTTGGGCTGGGGGTAGCAGACGGCCGAGGCCACGGGCTGGTTGTCGACGACAGTGGTGACACTCGTGATGACGACCGGCAGGAAGATGAAGGAGATGCCGACCACCAGCCGCAGGAGCCAGCCCCACAAGGCGAGGCCGGTCCCGACGAGCGCCGGGTTCTTGGCCTCCACGGTCTCGGTGTAGGCGGCCATCCACGGTGCGTACGCCGCCGAGAGGAAGACGGCGAGGATCGCCGAGGTGATGGCGACCGTGTAGTAGCCGGTGTGGGCGTTGGTGGCGTAGCCCAGGAACACGATCAGGGTGGCGATGCCGCCTGCCGCACCGACGACCATGAGGGGCTTGCGGACCTTGAGCCGGTCCGACAGCACGCCGACCACGATCAGGGCGACGATGTCGGCGCCCCAGAACCAGGTGTTCAGCCCGTTGACCTGGGAGGTGGTCAGGTACAGCCCGGTCGAGCTCTTGAACGTCACCGCGTAGTAGATCGTGAAGAACGCGGCCGCCACGTAGTAGACGAGCAGGAAGACCGAGATGCCGAGGGACGAGACCACCAGGTCCCACTTGAGGATCTGGCGCCACGGGTGCGCCGTCGCCGCCGCCAGGTCCGTCGCCGACAGCCCGTGCGCTCGCGCCTCGACGAGCGCGCGGTCGTGGGCGGTGACGATCAGCTGGTCGCGGATGCGCGGTGACAGGTCCTTCATGAAGATCAGGCACACGACGAAGGTGCCGACCGCCGCCAGCCCCGAGATGACGAACTGGCTCTGCCAGTCCACGAAGTGGCTCAGGGTGTGGTTGGCCACGATGGAGGTCACGAGGCTCCCCGCCACGGGGCCGACGGTCCAGAAGCCCATCGCCGACGCCCGGCCGAGCTGCGGGCTGTAGTCGCGCACCATGGCGGGGGTCGCGACGAGGATGGCGCCCTCGACGAGGCCGATGGCCGACACGACGATCCCGAACTCGAGCGTCGTGTGGCTCGCCGGCACGCCCAGCCACACGAGCAGCCCGACGACGAGGAGCCCGTAGATGATGACGTTCGCCCGGCCCAGCCGGTCCGTGCGCGATGCCGGGAGTGAGGCGAAGGCACCGATGAGGTTGGAGACGATGACGATCCACACGTAGTCCGCAAACGGCATCTGGTAGTAGCGCAGGATGTTCGGGGTGACGCCGGTCTGCGTGTAGTACGTGTAGTAGAGGACGATCGTCGCCAGGACGGCGAGCGCCAGGTAGCCGGTCCGCGCTCCCCCCGTCGGATAGTCCTCGAGCTCGTGCACGAAGAGAAACCGGACGAGCGGGTTCTTCACCTGCGTGCGTGGAGGCGACGTCGCTTTTCCATCTGTGCGCATGGCAACCCCAGGGGTCCATGGCCCGCTCGCCGAGCCGCGGCGCCGAAGCTACTGCAGCGCGCAGGCCACGCGGTGGACGATCGCCGCCGTCGCCGCCGTCGCCGCCGTCGCCGCCGTCGCCGTCGCCGTGTGGCGGGTTCGGTCTCGGTGCGCGGTACGCAGGGCGGGTTCGGTCCGCGGCGGGCGGCCGGTGGCGGGTTCGGTCTCGGGGCGGCGGCAGGTGGCGTCAGACGGGGCGGGCGGCAGGTTGCGTCAGCCCGGTGGCCAGCCCATCGCCCAGGACGGGTCGCGCTTCTCGAGGAACGCCGACATGCCCTCGATACCCGACGGGGAGCGGAAGAGCCCGTCCGACAGCGACTCGGCACTGGCGAGGGCGTCGTCCCACGAGTGATCGGCGACGAGGCCGGGCAGCCCCTTGGTGGCCGACACCGCCCCGGGCGACGACCGCAGCACCGAGGCGGTGATCGCAGCGATCCAGGCGTCCATGGCCTCGATGTCGTCGACGGCCAGGGTGAGGAGCCCTGCCTCGGCCGCCTCCGGGGCACGGAAGACGTCCCCGGTCAAGGCGTAGCGGGCAAAGGCACGCCGATCCATGTGGGCCAGGACGGGCACGGCGATGACCGCCGGAGCCACCCCCACGCGCACCTCGCTGAAGGCGAAGCTGGCGGTCGCCGGTGCCACCGCCAGGTCCGCCGCTGCCACCAGGCCCATCCCTCCGCCCCGTACGTGCCCGTTGACCCGGGCCACCACCGGCTGGGGAAGTGCCACCAGCGACGACAGGACCTCGGGCAGGGTGGCGCCGGCGGCGCGGGCGGGTGGGTGGAGCCGCTCCTGCATGTCCACCCCCGAGCAGAACACGCTGCCGGCGCCCGTGAGCACCACGAGCCGTACCTCAGGGTCGGCTTGGAGCTCCTGCAGGGCGGCGAACAGCTCGTCGAGGACCTGCCGAGAGAGGGCGTTGCGGTTGTGCGGGGCGTCGAGCGTCACGGTGGCCACCGGTCCATGTCGCGTCTGGCGCACCAAGGAGTCGTCGTCCGCGCCGGTGGGGGGCTCGGAGGTGGGGGGCATCGAGCGAAGTGTAGGTGCGGGGCGGGATCAGCTGGCGGAACGCCTGCCGGCGGCGCGCCCGCCACCGGTCGGGGGCGGCGTGCCCGCGGATGGCCCCAAGGGGAGCTGCGGGGCGTCGGCGAGGGACGGCGCCCGGCCGGCGCTCGACCGGTGCCGGCCGGCGGAACGCACCGGCCGGCCGATGGCGGGGAACACCTGCCCGGGGTCGAACGAGCGCAGCGTGCGGTCCCCGCCACGGCCCCCCACCACCTCGATCCACTCTGCGCCGGTGGCCCGGTTGCGGACGTGAGCGACGAACTCCCATCGGGCGCCCCGCAAGCGGGTGCCCTCCACCGCGACGGCGTCGCCCGATCGAAGTCCCGCCCACGCGGCGGTCCGCACCAGCCGTCCGCCGGCCGACCCGTCCTGCTCGACGGCTGACCCGCCCTGCGTCACGTTGCTCCCCTGTCGTGCTCCCGTCCTTCCCCGGCCGACGCTACCTGCCGGGCCGTCTGCCGGCGTGTCCTCGGGGTGCCCGTCGGGGCACCACCGGCGCCCTCCTCGCTTCACGGCCGCGTCGTACCGCTTCGGTTGACGGCCACTCCCGGCCGCCGGGTGCCCATGCATCGGCCGCCACGGTGCCGTCCGGTTCACCGCTTCCGGCCCTCCGCGCCCGGCCCGTCCGGCACGTCGCGCCCCATTGGCGCCGCCGTGTCGCGACCCCGTCGTAGTCTCGTGGGGATGTCACTGGCGGTGCCCCGTTCCCTCTCCCCCACCCGGGTCACGGCGTTCACGGACTGCCCGCTCGCGTTCCGCCTGCGCACGATCGACCACCTCCCCGAGCCCCCGTCCCCCCAGGCCGTCAAGGGGACCCTCGTGCACACGGCCCTGGAGCGCCTCATCTGGCGCCATGAGCCCGGGTCGCGGAGCCGGGCAGCGGCCGCCACGGAGCTCGACGGCGCCTGGGAGGACCTCCAGGCCGATCCCGAGCTCGAGAAGCTGGGCCTCGACGACGACTCGGCAGAGGCATTCCGTGTCGACGCCGCCACGCTCGTCGACCGGTACTTCGAGCTGGAGGATCCGGACCGTGTCCGCGCCGTCGGCGTCGAACTGCTGCTCGAGGCGGACCTCGGCCCCCTGCGCCTGCGGGGCATCATCGACCGTCTGGACCTGACCGACGACGGCGAGCTGGTCATCGTCGACTACAAGACCGGTCGAGCACCGGGCGCCCGGTTCGAGCACGCCAAGCTGACGGGCGTGCACCTCTACGCCCTCCTCTGCCAGCGGGTCCTCGGCAAGATGCCGGTGGAGGTCCGACTGCTCCACCTGCGGGACCCGGTGTCCATCAGCGCCGCCCCGAGCGACCAGACCATCCGCGCCCAGCACCAGCGCACGGTCGCCGTGTGGCACGCCATCGAGCGGGCCTGCGAGCGGGCGGACTTTCGCCCCCGCCCGTCGCCGCTCTGCCAGTACTGCCACTTCCAGACCTTCTGCCCCACCTTCGGCGGTGCGCCACCCGAAGCCCAGCCCCTCACCCTGGCGGGACCGCGACGCGTGCCGGTCGTCGTCGCGCCGGATCCGGATGTCGCGCCGGACGCGGTGCTGGTACCGGAGCCCGCCGTCGCTCCGGAGGCCACCCCGGTCGGGGGCGGGGCACCCGCTCCAGTGGCCCCCGCCGTCCCGTCGTCGGCCGTCCCGTCGTGACCGTGCCGCTCCGAAGCGCCGAAGGCGTACCCGGTGCGCCCTCGGCGGCGTCCGAGCACCCTGGCCACGTCGAGGTCGAGGCACACGGCACTCCCGGATTGATCTGGGACCGCACGTCGGGCTGGGGGCGTGCCCTCGGGTCGGTCGACGACGCCGCCGACCGATGGCTGGACCACCTCAGGGGCGTCCCGCTGGCTGACGCTGCGGCCACGGTGGTGTCCAACCTGGCCGACTACGGGTTCGCATGGGCGGTGCTGGCGGCCGTCAAGGCCCGCAAGCCAGGGCCGAGCCGCCGGCGTGCCCTCGTCGCGCTCGCCGTGGCCGGCGTGGTGTCCGCCGGGGTGAACAGCGGGGTGAAGCGGGCCGTAGGGCGCCAGCGCCCGTCGAGCGCCGACGCGTCGAGCACCGACGGGGACGCCCGGGGCACCGACGGCTCGGTTGCGACCGCGTCCCGCGTGCTGCCCGTTCGCCGTCCCCGGAGCAGCAGCTTCCCGAGCGGCCACACGCTCGCCGCCTTCTGCACCGCCGTGGTCCTTCCCGACGGGCGGGCGGAGCGCACCGCGTCCCTGGCCTTCGCCACGGCCGTCGCCGCCAGCCGGGTGCACCTGCGAGCCCACCACGCCTCCGACGTGGTGGGCGGGGCGTTGATCGGGACGGTGGCCGGGACGGCCGCCCGACGGCTCGTGGCCGCCGTGGTCCGCGATCCGAGGCCGTGAGCGACCCACGTCTCACCGACCCACGTCTCACCGACCCACGGCGAGACGGAGCGGCGGGAGGTGGGAATAGGCGGGGACGGGAGAAGGTTGCCCCTGCCATGGACCCGTCCCCCGCCACCCTGCCGCCGTTCGCCGTCACCTGGGACTACTTGTGCCCGTTCGCCCGCAACGCCCACGAGCACCTGGTTACCGGGTTGGAGGCAGGGGCGTCCTGGGACGTCACTTTCACCCCCTTCTCGTTGGTGCAGTCGCACGTCGAGGAGGGTGGGACGCCGGTGTGGGAGCACCCGGAGAAGCCCCGTGGCGTCCTCGCGCTGGAGGCAGGGATCGTCGTGCGGGACCGTTTCGCCGATCGCTTCCTCGCCGTGCACCGGGGGCTCTTCGCCGCGCGGCACGACGAGGGGCGAGAGCTCAGGGACGCCGCGGTGGTCCAAGCGGTACTGCGCTCGGCCGGCGTGCCGGCGGACGAGGTGTTCAAGCAGATCGACGACGGCTGGCCGCTCGCCGAGCTCCGCCGGGCACACGAGGCCGCGGTGGCCGAGCATCACGTCTTCGGCGTGCCGACCTTCGTGGTAGGCGACCAGGCGGTGTTCGTCCGCGTGATGACGCGACCCAACGGCGACGGTGGCCTGGCCCATGCCACGATCGAGCGCTTGATCCGACTCGTGGTGGAACAGCCGGAGATCAACGAGTTCAAGCACACCACCGTCCCGCAGTAGGAGCCGTGCCGTCAGCCGCCGGAGGCTCGGCCGGCGGGGATCAGGCCGTCCCGAGCCGGGCCAGCATGGTCAACGTTCGGTCACGCTGGGGTCCGTCCCCGACGACCGCGGCCACGAAGTCGGTGACGCCGGCCTCGGCCAGCGCGGCGACGGCGCTCGCCACCTCTTCCTCGCTACCCACGAGGGCGATGTCGGACGGCCTCGTCGCCCCTTCCCGGTCGAGCATCGCCTTGTAGGACGGCAGGCTCGGGTAGACGGCGAAGGCGCGGTCGATCCGGTCCCGCGCCGCCGCTCGTGTGGCGCTGACCGTCACCGGCAGCGCCGCCACCACCCGAGGAGCCGGCCGACCGGCGGCAGCCGCGGCGCCGGCGATGGTGGGCACCACGTGCTCGGCGATCGTGCGGCGCCCCGTCATCCACGTCACCGTGCCATCGGTGGAGCGGCCGGCGACACCGAGGAGGACGGGTCCGAGGGCGGCCACGAGCACGGACGGGGCCGTGGCGCCGTGCACCTCGAGCGGCCCCAGCGTCCGGGCGGTCACGACCTCCCCTGCCGATTGCACCGTCTCCCCCGCCAGCATCGGCAGCAGGGCCGAGAGGTACTCGCGCAGGTACCGCGCCGGGTGGTCGTAGGAGAGGCCCCACATCCCCTCCACCACGACCTGGTGCGACATGCCGATCCCGAGCGCCAGTCGCCCGCCCGTGGCCGCCTGCACGGTGAGCGCCTGCTGCGCCATGGCTTGCGGATGACGGCTGTAGACGGGCACGACCGCCGTGCCGAGCTCGATGCCAGGGACGGCGGCGCCGGCGACCGCCAGGAGCGTGAGGGCGTCGTAGCCGAAGATCTGGCTGGCCCATGCCGATGCCAGACCGAGCTCGGCGAAGCGCGCGACCTGCGCCACGACGTCGGGGAACGGTTGATCGAGGTCGAGCAGGGCTCCGATGCGCATGGCACCTCCACGAAGTCGGGCGCTGGGGGGCGCGGCCCAGCGGGGAGCGGCGGCTCGGGCCGGTCCCGGGTGCACGTTACGGGATCGGCGGACGGGCCCGGCGGCGACCTGCCGCGCGCTCGGCGCGGCGGTGCCGGCGAGCCCCAGACCTCGAGGCGATAGCCTGCCGGTGCGATGCCCGACGCGCGACCGCCCGACCGCCTCGCCCCGCCGGGCCGTGTCGGGGTCGTCGGCGGCGGCCAGCTGGCCCGCATGACGTGCGAGGCAGCAAGTGCGCTCGGCATCCCGATCACCGTGCTGGTGGAGCGCGACGACGACGCTGCCGTCGCCGTGGCGCCGGACGTCCTGGTGGGCGCCCCCACCGACGAGCGCGCCATCGACGCCCTTGCCCGCCGCTGCTCGGTGGTGACCTTCGACCACGAGCAGGTCGACGTGGCGCAGCTCGCCGTGCTGGAGCGGACCGGCGTGGCGGTGCGGCCCGGCACCCTGACGCTCCAGATGGCCGTCGACAAGGCGGTCATGCGCCGACGGCTCTCGGCGGCCGGGGTCCGGGTCCCCGAGTTCGCCCTCCTCGGCGGCCCGAGGCTCGGCGCCGCGCTGGGTGCCGACAGCGACGGCGCGGCCGGCGATGGCGCGGCGCACGATGGCGCGGCGCACGATGGCGCGGCGCACGCCGATCATTCCCCCGGTGACGGTGCCCGTGGCGGAGCGGCTGGCCGTGCCGACGGTGACCGCGGGGACGCCGATGCCATGGCCGAGGAGGTGACGGCGTTCGCCACCGCCCACGGCTGGCCGGTCGTCCTCAAGGCGACCCGCGGCGGGTACGACGGGAAGGGCGTGTGGGTGGCGCACGACCCTGCCGGCGCCGCCGAGGTGTGCCGGCGGGCGGCGCTTGCCGGGGTGCGCCTCCTCGTCGAGGAGCACGTCGAGATCGACGCCGAGCTGGCGGTGCTGGTGGTGCGGCGGCCGAACGGGGACTCGGCAACCTGGCCGGCCGTCCAGACCGTGCAGGACGCGGGCGTGTGCCGCGAGGTGCTCCTGCCAGGATGCCTGGACCCGGCTCTGGCGGCGCGGGCCGAGACCCTCGGCCGGGAAGTGGCGGCGGTCGCCGAGGCCACGGGCGTCCTCGCCGTCGAGATGTTCTTGTCCGACGGCCAGCTGCTCGTGAACGAGGTTGCCGCCCGCCCGCACAACTCGGGCCACTGGACGATCGAGGGCGCCGTGACGTCGCAGTTCGAGAACCACCTCCGCGCCGTCCTGGACCTGCCGCTCGGCAGCACCGCACCCACGTCGGCCACCGTTGCCAGCGTCAACGTCTTCGGGGCGGCCGACGGCGCGGACCCTGCCGCGGCCCTCGACGGTGCGTTGGCCGTCGGCGGCGCGCACGTCCACCTCTACGGCAAGCCACCACGCCCGGGGCGAAAGCTGGGCCACGTGACGGTGTGCGGGCAAGATCCGCCCGACGTCCGTGCCCGTGCCTGGCGGGCGGCGTGCGCCCTCGGCACCCCGCTGCTCGACGCCGCCCCCCCGCCCGAGGCCCCCGCTCCCGTCCTCGCCCCACCGGCGCCGGAGCGTCCGCGATGACCGGGGGACCGGATGCCGCCGCCACAGGCCTGGAGCCGCCGGTGCCGGTCGCGGGAGGCACCACAGCCGAGGCGGAGGTCGGCGACGCTGCGGCGACCCTCGAGGAGGCGCTCGCCGCAGCGTCGGGCCACCCGGGCTCCGCTGTCGCCCGCGATCCGGTGGCGGCCGTGGTGATGGGCAGCTCCTCCGACTTCCCCGTGATGCGCAAGGCGGTCGACGTGCTCGACCGCTTCGGCGTCCCTCACGAGGTGCACGTCGTCTCGGCCCATCGCACCCCCGATGACATGCTGGCCTTCGGGCATCGGGCGCGGAGCCGCGGCCTCCGGGTCATCGTCGCCGGGGCCGGAGGCGCCGCGCACCTGCCGGGCATGCTCGCCTCGGTCACCAGCCTGCCGGTGATCGGCGTGCCCATCTCCCTCGCCACGATGGACGGCCTCGACTCACTGCTCTCGATCGTCCAGATGCCACGCGGCGTGCCGGTCGCCACCGTCGCAGTCAACGGCGCGCACAACGGCGCCCTGCTCGCCGTGCGCATCCTGGCGGTCGGCGACGACCGGCTGGCTGCGGCGCTCGACGGCCACCGCCAGGAGCTCGTGGAGCAGGCACGGGCCCAGGAGGCCGAGCTGGACGCCTCTGCCGGCTGAGACGGGCCCGCGGGCTCCCACCCTCGGAGGGTGCGCCGGCCGGGCCCGGCCGGCGCTACCGTCGACGGCATGACGACGATGATCGAGCGCCTCGGCTACCCGGACGGCAGCCGGCTCCTGGTGGTGACGGCCGACGACCTCGGGCTCTGCCACGCCGCCAACGTCGGGGTGTACGAGTCGCTGCAGACCGGGCTCGTGACGTCCGCCTCCCTCATGGTGCCGTGCCCCTGGGCCCGCGAGGCAGCAGCCCGCCACCGAGGCGAAGACGTCGGCGTGCTCCTCACCCTCAACGCCGAATGGGAGCTGTACCGCTGGGGACCCCTCACCCTGGCGCCCTCCCTCCTGAGCGGCGAGGGCGGCTTCCCGCGCACCTTGCAGGACGTCTGGGACCATGCCGACCTCGACGAGGTGCGGCGGGAGTGCCGGGCACAGATCGAGCGGGCGATCCTGTGGGGGTTCGACGTCAGCCACCTCGACAGCCATCTGGGCATGCTGCAGCACCGGCCCGAGTTCTTCGACGTCTACCTCGACCTGGCCGTCGAATTCGAGCTGCCCGTCCACGTCGCCGGGCTGCCTCCCGAGCACCGGCTCGGCTTCCCCGCCCGCGCCCTCGCCGAGGAGGCGGGCGCCGTCTTCGCCGACCACGTGACGACCCTCGGACCGGCCGAGCTGCGCCAGGGCATCGCCGAATGGGTCGCGGCGCTTCCCGCCGGCGTGACCGAGGTCCACCTGCGCCCGGCCATCGACAGCTCCGAGCTCCGGGCCATCGCCTCGGACTGGCAAGACCGCGTGGAGGATCTCCGCCTGACGACCGAGGACGGACGGCTGGCCAAGGCCGTCGAGGAGGCCGGGGTGGCCCTCCTCGGCTACCGGGCGCTCCGAGCCCTCTTGCGCCGCGGGGACCAGTAGGCGACCGGGCGCTGCACCGTCAGGTCGGTCGCCTGCTCAATCGATGCGATCGATGCCGGCGAAGAGGTCGTCCTCGATGACGTCGGTCGTACCCACCCTGCTCCTCGCCAAGAAGTAGTCGTCGTAGGGGTACAGCGTCCGCTGGACGTCGGGCGGCAGCCCGAACCAGAAGGGCGAGTTGGGGTCCACCTGGGTCGCGTGCGCCCGCAGGGCCTCGCCCCGCACCTCGACGTACCCGGTGAGATCGACCGAGGTGGTGATCACGTCCTCCTTGTCGAGCCGGGCCAGCCGCTGCTCGTCGAACGGCGAGGTCAGCCCGAGCTCGAGGAACTTCTCGTGGGTCGCCCGCATGCGGCGCCGCGGCCAGAGCGTGTAGTACAGCTTGGCCGGGGCGAACGGGTCGCCGGCCTCCGGGTACCGGGCCGGGTCGGCCGCCGCGTCCCACGCCGCCAGGGAGACCTCGTGGACCCGCAGGTGGTCGGGGTGCGGGTACTCGGACTGCTCGTCGCCGTAGGTGAGGATCACGTCGGGTCGCACCCTGCGGATCACCGACACCAGCCGGCCCACCGCCTCGTCGAGGGGCGCCGTGGCGAAGGCGTCCGGCCGGGCGTTGGCGGCGGTGCCGGGCATCCCCGAGTCGCGGTAGCCGAGGAGGACCACCTCGTCGTAGCCGATGATCTTGGCCGACCGCTCCAGCTCCTGGAGGCGGATGGCGGCCAGGTCGGCCCGGACCTCGGGCAGGTCGAGCGCCGGGTTCAAGATGTCGCCCTCCTCGCCGCCCGTGCAGCACACGAGGAAGGTGGCGACCCCGTGGTCGTGGTAGCGGGCAACCGTCGCCGCTCCCTTGGAGGCCTCGTCGTCGGGGTGGGCGTGGACCGTCAGCAGGCTGCGTCTCGTGGACATCGTCTCGAGGCTACCGGTGGCCACCGCCGCCCCACCTCCCTCTCTGGGGCTTTATGCTCATGCCAGGGGCCGGACCTGCCGGCGAGCGCCCACAGGAGGGTAGAAGCGTGCCAGGGGTGTGGCAGCGAACGAAAAGCATCTTCCAGGCCAAGGCCAACAAAGCCCTCGACCGCGTCGAGGACCCGCGCGAGACGCTGGACCTCTCCTACGAGAAGCAGCTCGAAAGCCTGCAGAAGATCCGTCGGAGCGTCGCCGACGTGGCGACGGCGCGAAAGCGGATCGAGCTCCAGGCGTCCCAGCTCCAGAAGCAGGCTGACAAGCTCCAAGACCAGGCCAAGGTGGCACTCGCGCAGGGCAACGAGGACCTGGCCCGTGAGGCCCTCTCCCGGCGGGCGGCGCTCGGCGAGCAGCTGGGGGATCTCAAGACCCAGCACGACCAGGTGACCGAGCAGGAGGACCGCCTGGTGGCGACCTCCCAGCAGCTGCAGGCCCGCGTCGAGCAGTTCCGCACCCGCAAGGAGACCCTCAAGGCCAGCTACACCGCCGCCGAAGCCCAGACCAAGGTGGGCGAGGCCGTGTCGGGCATCTCCACGTCGATGGGCGACGCCGGCGCCGCGATGCAGCGGGCCCAGGACAAGATCTCCAGCATGCAGGCCCGGGCCGGCGCCATGGACGAGCTCCTGGCGTCGGGGGCCCTGACCGACCTGACCACCCCCGTCACAGACATCCAGGCGCAACTGGACAAGGTGTCGGCAACCTCACAGGTCGACAACGAGCTGGCCGCGCTCAAGGCCGAGCTGGGGGCCGCCGGACCCGCCGGGGCGCTCTCGTCGGGCGGGGCCGAGGCCGGTAGAGTGGCCGGCACCACGGCCGACGACGCGGTGGATGGGGAGATCGTCGACGGTGCCGGCACGGCGCCGGGGGCGGGGACGACCGGTCCGGCACCGGGGGCGGGCACGCCCGCCGGCGGACCAGCCGGACCCGCGGAAGCCGCCCACGACGGTGGGGGGAACCTAGGGGGGAACGGAGGCACCAGCGCCTGATGGCCATTTCACGAAAGATCCCCGTCGACCGCGGGCTCACCGCCCGGATGTTCGTCACCGGGCTCCTGCTCGTCGTCCTCTACGCGGTGTTCGCCGGAGCCCTGTGGTTCGCGCTGCACAGCTTCGTCATCCTGTTCGTCGTCATCTTCGGGCTGCTGTTCGGGCAGTACTGGTTCTCGGACAAGATCGCCCTGTGGGGGATGCACGGCCGCATCGTCACGCCCGAGCAGGAGCCTGCGCTCCACGGGGTCGTCGACCGGCTGTGCGCGCTGGCCGACATGCCCAAGCCCCGGGTGGCCATCGCCGACACCGACTTCCCCAACGCCTTCGCCACGGGCCGCAGCCCGAAGGCGGCGGTGGTGTGCGCCACGACCGGCCTCTTGCGCCGGCTCGACGAGCCCGAGGTCGAGGCCGTCCTCGCCCACGAGATCTCCCACGTCGCCCATCGCGACGTGGCCGTGATGACGATCGCCAGCTCCCTCGGGGTCATCGCCGGCCTGACGACCCGCATGATGCTCTACGCCGGGTTGTTCGGCGGCTTCGGCGGCCGAGGGCGCAACACACAGAGCGGCGGGCAGCTGGTCGTCATCGAGATGATGATCATGCTCGTCTCGATCGTCGTCTACGCCGTCAGCTTCCTCCTCACGCGGGCGCTCTCCCGCTACCGGGAGCTGGCCGCCGACCGCTCGGGGGCCATCCTCATCGGGCGGCCGTCCCTGCTGGCCTCGGCGCTGGTGAAGATCACCGGCGACATGGGGCGCATCCCGACCCGGGACCTGCGCCGCGCCGAGCCCTTCAACGCCTTCTTCTTCGCCCCGGCCATCACCCAGCGCCGGGGCCCCGGGCAGCAGGGCGGTGGCCTGAGCCTCAGCGCCTTGTTCTCGACGCACCCGTCGCTCGAGCGCCGGCTGGCCCAGCTGGCCGAGCTCGAGGCGCAGCTCGGCGAGGCGCGGTGAGCGCCGGCACCGCCTGACGTGGGGCTGCTCGACACCCTCCTCGGACGGACCAAGCCGGTCCGCGCCAACCTGGACGCGCTGTTCGCGCTGCCCTCGGCAGCGGTGACGCTCGAGACGGCGGCCGGGCTCGTCCTGTCGGGCCGGGCCGGGGTGTGCTGGAAGTCGCCGGCGGGCCAGCAGGCGGCGGACGTCCAGCACGAGATCCGCGACCTGCTCGACATCCCCGAGGACGCCCACGACCCGGGTGGCACGCCGACGGCCGAGGGCGCCCTCGACCGGCCCGCCACCCCGGCGCCGGCGGGCCGCCCCTCGCCCGCCATCGGGCGGCTGACGCAGGCCGAGGACAGCTACGGCTACCAGTGGCTGCTGCTCGACGACTCCGATACCGAGGACCTCGTGGCGAGGGTCCACCTGGTCAACTCGACGCTCACCGACAACGGCTGGGGACCCCAGCTCCTGTGCTCGGTGTTCGGCCTGGTGCCGGGGGCGGAGGCCGGCCCCGACGCCCGACCGCTCTACCTCGTCTACCTCTACAAGCGCGGGACGTTCTACCCCTTCGCCCCCCAGGGCGGCCAACGCCGCGACAACGAGCTGGAGCTGCGGATTCGCGCCGTCGTGGCCGTCGACCTGCCCGTCGAGCAGGACCTGTCGCGCTGGTTCCCTCTCTGGGACCTGCCCGTCCGCTGAACCGCCCCCAACCGACACGCCACGTCGCCGACCCGGACCCGCCCGTCACGTGACGGCCGCGGCCGCGGACGGGCGACTTGCGGTCGCCAGACCGTCACGCAGCGCCGTCGGTACACTCCGCCGGTGACCGAGCACACCTACGAGCGGCACATCCCTCTCGAGGGCGCCGTCAACTTCCGGGACCTGGGCGGCTACCCCGCCGACGGCGGACGCCACCTCCGATGGCGGGCGCTGTTCCGGGCCGACGGGCTCTCCCAGCTCACCGAGCCCGACCGGGCGGCCGTCCGGCGCCTCGGCGTGGCCACCGTGATCGACCTCCGCAGCAGCATCGAGGTGGCAACCGGACGGTTCCCCGTCGACGACGTGCAGGTCGGGTTCCACCACCTCCCGCTGCTCGACGCCCTGCCCGATCCGGTCCGGTTCCAGGCGGCACCGGGCATCCTCGCCGACCACTACGCCGAGATCGCTCGCGACGGCGCCCCCCAGATCGCCAAGGCCCTGGCGGTGATCGCCGACCGGCGGTCGCACCCCGTCATCGTCCACTGCACGGCCGGCAAGGACCGCACCGGCGTCCTGGTCGCCGTCCTCCTCACGCTCCTGGGTGTGCCCGAGGAGGTGGTGGTCGAGGACTACGCGCTCAGCGGCCAGGCCATGGGCCTGCTGCGGCAGCGCTTGATCGACCGCCACCCCGAGTTGGCTGACGTCATCGAGCAGGCCGGCGAGCTGTTCTCGGCGACGCCCGACACCATCGCCCGCCTCTTGGCCACTCTCCGCGCTGAGCACGGCTCGGTCGAGGCCTACGCCACGGCCGCCGGCACCGGGCCCGAGGCCGTGGAGCGCCTACGCACCGCCTTGCTCGAGTAGCCCGTCGACCTCCCGGGCGAGGTCCAGGTCACGGGCCGTGAGCCCCCCGGCCGAGTGCGTCGAGAGCCGCAGGGTGACCCGACTCCACCGCAGGTCGATGTCGGGGTGATGGTTGGCCGCCTCCGCCAGGGCGCCCACGGCGTCGACGAAGGCGAGGGCGGCGGCGAAGTCACCGCGGTCCACCTCCAGCACCAGCGTGTCGGCCTCCCGCCGCCAGCCCGTCGAACGCTCGGACAGGGCACCGTCGACCACCTCGGGCGACAACACGGGCTCCGGCATGGCGGTCATCTCCTCTTCGGTCCCCCGTCGACCTCGAAGGGGGTTCAGGGGTGGGTCATCTCCTCGGGTCGCACGGCCTCGTCGAACTGCTCGCCCGTGAGATAGCCCAAGGCCACGGCGGCCTCCCGCAGCGTGGTGCGCTCCCTGTGCGCCTTCTTGGCCACGTCGGCCGCCTTGTCGTAGCCGATGAGCGGGTTGAGGGCGGTGACGAGCATGAGCGAGTTCTCGAGGTGGCGCTGGATCTGGGCACGGTCGGGCTCCAGGCCCTCCACACAGAACCGGCGGAAGGCGGTGCACGCCCCGGTGAGCAGATCGGTCGAGTGCAGGACGTTGTGGGCGATCACCGGCTTGTTGACGTTGAGCTCGAGGTTGCCCCGCGACCCGGCGATCCCGACCGCCGTGTCGTTCCCCATGACCTGGATGCAGACCATGATCATGGCCTCGCTCTGGGTGGGGTTGACCTTGCCCGGCATGATCGACGACCCCGGCTCGTTGGCCGGCAGCACCAGCTCGCCCAGGCCGCTGCGCGGCCCCGAGCCGAGCCATCGCAGGTCGTCGGCGATCTTGGTCAACGAGACGGCCAGCACCCGCAGCGCGCTGCTCGTCCACACCACGGCGTCGTGGGCGGCCAGGGCGGCGAACTTGTTGGGCGCGGTGACGAACGGCAGCCCGGTCAGCTCGGCGATCTTGGCGGCGACCCGGGCCCCGAACTCGGGGTGCGTGTTGAGCCCGGTCCCCACCGCCGTACCGCCGGCCGCCAGCTCGTAGAGTCCGGGCAGCGTCTGCTCCAGGCGGACGAGATCGGCGTCGAGCTGGGCGACGTACCCCGACAGCTCCTGGCCCAGGGTCAGGGGCACGGCGTCCATGAGGTGCGTGCGCCCGATCTTGGTCACGTCGGCGAAGGCCTCGGCCTTGACCGCCAGCGCGTCCCGCAGCTCGCGCACCGCCGGCACCAGCCGGTGGACCAGCTCCTCCACGACGGCGATGTGCATCGCCGTCGGGAAGGTGTCGTTGGACGACTGGGACATGTTGACGTGGTCGTTGGGGTGCACGGGGGACTTCGATCCCATGACCCCGCCGTCGAGCTCGATCGCCCGGTTGGCGATCACCTCGTTGGCGTTCATGTTCGTCTGGGTGCCGCTGCCGGTCTGCCACACACGCAGCGGGAAGTGCTCGTCCAGTGCGCCCTCGGCCACCTCGCGGGCGGCGCTGGCGATCAGCTCGGCCAAGCGGGGATCGAGCTTGCCCAGGTCGGCGTTCACACCGGCCGAAGCCTCCTTCAAGACGCCGATGGCCCGGATCAACGGGCGCGGCATGGTGTCCTGCGCGATGGCGAAGTGATGGAGCGAGCGGGCCGTCTGGGCACCCCAGTAACGGTCCGCCGGGACCTCGATCTGCCCCATGCTGTCGGTCTCGATGCGGGTCTCGCTCACGTCGCCTCCTTGGCTGCTCGCGTCAGCATGCGACCGGGGCGGCCGGCGGCGCAATTTCGCCGTCACCGTCCCCGCCACGGCCGTGGCCGGCCGCGTCCGCGGCGCGCCGGGCGCCCTCGGCGCCACCGGCCGCCCACCGCCGGCGCCCGGCCTCGAGCGCCCGCCGGGCTGCCGTCACGTCCTCCGCTCGCGGACCGTCGCCGGCGCCCGGCACCTCGAGCACGGCCACCAGCGCGTCGAGTGCCGGGTGGGCGAGCAGGCACCCCAGTCCCTCGGCGCCGATGGCTCCCTCCCCCACGTTGGCGTGCCGGTCGCGGTTGGCCCCTCGCACCACCTTCGAGTCGTTGAGGTGCAGGCAGCCCAGGTGCGCGAGGCCGACCGTGGCATCGAGGGACCGCACGACGGCGTCCGCCAGGTCCGGAGTCGTGAAGTCGGCCCCGGACGCCCACAGGTGCTGGGTGTCGACGCAGACGCCGAGCGCCGGGCCGGCATCGGCTCGCTCCAGCACGTCCGCCAGCTCCTCGAACGTGCGGCCCATCGTCCCTC
>DAHUZJ010000126.1 GCA_027306585.1 Acidimicrobiaceae bacterium
ACCTCACGATCGTGGTCCCCCGCCACCATGCGAGCCCGCTGGTCGCTGAACTGGCCGACGCGAACAGCCCGCTCGTCCCGGTCGACGCCCGCTTCGCCACCGAGATGGCCGGAGTCTTCGTCGTGGGCGACGCCGCTGCCAGCCCCTACCCCCGGGCGGCGGATCCCGCCGCATGGTCGGGGACGGTCGCCGCGCAGGCAGTGCTCTCCGAGCTCGGCATAGAGGGCGCCCAGGCGGCGCAGACGCCCACGGCGGACTGCTTCGTCGACCACGGCGAGGGCACCTACGGGCGCATCAGGATCGCCTACCCCGACGGGTCCCCACCGCGAGGGCGGCCCACCGTCACCATCGACCCGGCCGCACCAGCACGGGCCGCCGACTTCGAAGACGCCCACCGACGATGGCGGGCGCTGCGCGTCGAAACCCGCTGAGCCGTACCGTCGAAGCATCCCGCGCGTGGCGTGTCGCCCCTGGCGTCTCTCGGCCCCGGTGATGCCCGGGCCGGCCTCGACGCCGGACGCCGGTGGTCTCTGCGTTCAGCCCGCTTGGCGGTGACGGACGATCGTGAGCGCCGGCGCTTGCTGGACACTCTCCTCGTCTTGCTCTTGGTTGACCGTGAGGCGCACCCCGACGTGGTAGGTCTGGACGAGCATCCAACCGAGCGCCCCGGCGGCGACGGTGACCGCCACGCCCGCGCCCGACAGGGCGAGACCGAGGGTCACGCCGACGGGAGGTCCGTTCCAGTTGCCCACGTAGATGACCGCCACGGCGATGAACAGCCCGAGAGCCGTGACGTTCAGTGCCCCGTGCGCGAGGCCCACCACCTTGGCCTGCGACCTTCGCGGGACGCCGAACGTGAGGTCGACGAACCCCGGCAGGGCGGCAAGCACCGCACTCCCGGCGCCCGCGATGCTGAGGGCGATCGCGAGGTTCAACCAGAACTGATGGCCGTTCGCGGCGTAGACGGCGAACCCGACGAGGGCACCGGTGTAGGCGGCGACCGGGAACGTCACCAGCATCGGATGGACTGGATGGCCGCCGACCTTGGCCTTGCTGTACATGGCTCCCTCCTTCTCCGAGAGCCGGACGCGAGAATCGTAACCCGACCCGGCCGTCGAGTCCATGCTCCACCGGTGTATTTCCATCCGGCGGTAGACACCGCGTAGGGTGACTGCGGGCGACGCGCCGACGAGGGAACGGCGATGCCGGACGACGGATCGGAGAGCGATGGCACGTCACGTCGAGAACACGACGGCAGTCCACGACGGGCTCCTCGCGGAAACGGGACTGGTTCGTGCCGCCAGGTACATCCAGCCCGGCGAGCAGACGCCCGACGGGCGCGAGCTGCACCGCCGGGGCGGCCGGCGGGCGGAGGAGTTCTACCGGGAGCGGTGGCGCCACGACAAGATCGTCCGCTCCACCCACGGGGTGAACTGCACCGGGTCCTGCTCGTGGCAGGTGTACGTGAAGGACGGCATCATCACCTGGGAGACCCAGGCGGTGGACTACCCCTCGGTCGGCCCGGGCTCGCCCGAGTACGAGCCCCGGGGGTGCCCGCGGGGAGCGTCGTTCTCCTGGTACACGTACTCGCCGGCCCGGGTGCGCTACCCCTACGTCCGGGGCGTCCTGCTCGAGCTGTTCCGGGCGGCCAAGGCGAATCACGGCGGGGATCCCGTCGCCGCCTGGGCCGAGGTCACCGGCGATCCCGAGCGGGCGGCGGCCTACAAGACCGCCCGGGGCCGGGGCGGCTTCGTCCGGGCCACCTGGGCTGAGGTGCTCGAGCTGGTGGCGGCCGCTCACGTGCACACGGTCGCCGCCTACGGTCCGGACCGCACCGCGGGCTTCACGGTCATCCCGGCCATGTCGATGGCCTCCTATGCCGCGGGCACCCGCTTCTACTCGCTGTTGGGTGGCACGATCCTCTCCTTCTACGACTGGTACGCCGACCTGCCGCCCGCGTCCCCCCAGGTGTTCGGCGACCAGACCGACGTGCCCGAGTCGGCCGACTGGTGGAACGCCTCCTACCTGATCGTGTGGGGCACCAACCTGCCGATCACCCGCACCCCCGACGCCCACTTCATGACCGAGGCCCGCTACCGGGGCCAGAAGGTGGTCGTCGTCTCCCCCGACTACTCGGACCACACGAAGTTCGCCGACGACTGGCTGGCCGCCAACCCCGGCACCGACGGGGCGCTGGCCATGGCGATGGGCCACGTCATGCTCACCGAGTTCTACCGGGACCGCCAGGTGCCGCGCTTCGAGTCCTACGCCCGCACCTACACGGATCTGCCGTTCCTCGTCACCCTGCGCCAGCGTGGCGAAGGGTACGTGCCCGACCATTTCCTGACCGCGTCAGACCTCGGCCCCGACGGCGCGGCGGGCAACAGGGAGCAGGCCGACGACGAGCAGGCCCACGACAAGCAGGCCCGGTGGAAGACCGTCGTGCTCGACGAGGCCAGCGGCGAGGCCGTGGTGCCCAACGGGTCGATCGGCTTTCGCTGGGGAGAGGAGGGAAAGGGGCTCTGGAACCTCGACCTCGGGGAGACCCGCCCGGCGCTGTCGTGCTATGGCCGCCCGGGCGCCGAGGCGGTGGCCGTCGACCTGCCCCGCTTCGACGTCGGCGACCAGGGGGGCGGGGTGCTCCGCCGCGGAGTCCCGGCGATCCAGGTAGGCGATCGGCTCGTGACGACCGTGTTCGACCTGGTGATGGCCCACTACGGGGTCGCCCGGCCCGGGCTGCCGGGCGATTGGCCGGCCGGCTACGACGACGCCGAGGCTCCGTACACTCCGGCGTGGCAGGAACAGATCACCTCGGTCCCCGCTTCGGCGTGCGCTCGGGTGGCCCGGGAGTTCGCCCGCAACGCCGAGCTGTCGGAGGGCCGGTCGATGATCGCCATGGGGGCGGGCACCAACCACTGGTTCCACTCGGACCAGATCTACCGGACGTTCCTCTCGCTGCTCATGCTGGGCGGTTGCGAGGGGGTGAACGGCGGGGGGTGGGCGCACTACGTCGGACAGGAGAAGGTCCGCCCGTTGACCGGCTGGTTCACCCTGGCCTTCGCCTACGACTGGGTCCGTCCCACCCGCCACATGCCGGCGACGCCCTACTGGTACCTGGTGACCGACCAGTGGCGCTACGAGGGCGCGGGCGCCGACTCGCTGTCCTCCCCGCTGGGCGAGGGGCGCTTCTCGGGCAAGTCGGTGGCTGACTTGAACGCCTACGCGGCGCGCCAGGGCTGGATCGCCTCCCACCCGGCCTTCGATCGCAACCCGCTCGACCTGGCCGACGCAGCCGCCGCCTCGGGAAAGGGCCTGGACGAGTTCGTGGTCGGCGAGTTGCAGGCCGGCCGGCTGCGTTTCGCCGCCTGCGACCCTGACGACCCGGCCAACTTCCCCCGGGTGCTCACCGTCTGGCGCTCCAACCTGCTCGGCTCCTCGGGAAAGGGACACGAGTACTTCCTCCGCCACCTGCTCGGCGCCGACAACGCGGTGGCGGCGGAGGAGTGCCCGCCCGGAGCCCGGCCCGCCGAGGTCGCCTGGCACGACGAGGCCCCAGTGGGCAAGCTCGACCTGCTGGTCGACATCGACTTCCGGATGGTGTCGACCGGCATCTACGCGGATGTGGTGCTGCCGACCGCCACCTGGTACGAGAAGCACGACCTGTCGTCCACCGACATGCACCCCTTCGTGCACTCCTTCAACCCGGCGATCGCCCCTCCCTGGGAGGCACGCAGCGACTTCGACATCTTCAGTGACCTCGCCACCGAGGTCTCCCGCCTGGCCGAGGGGCGCCTCGGGGTTCGCCGCGACGTCATGGCGGTGCCGCTCGGCCATGACACCCCCGACGAGTGCGCCCAACCGGGCGGCCGGGCCCTCGACTGGTCGGCCGGGGAGAGCGAGCCGGTACCGGGGGTGACGATGCCGCGCCTGGTGGCGGTGGAGCGGGACTACCCGCACCTGGCGGAGCGGTGGCGGGCCCTCGGCCCGCTCGTCGACGAGGCCGGGGCCACCACCAAGGGCGTCACGCTGCCTGTCGGCACCGAGGTGCCCTGGCTGGCGTCGCGCAACGGCACCGTCCGCGGCGGGATCGCCGACGGGCGCCCACGCATCGACCGCGACGACCTTTTCTGCGAGGCCATCCTGGCGCTGTCGGGCACGACCAACGGGCGCCTGGCGGTCGCCGGCTTCGAAGCGCTCGAGGAGCGCACCGGCGTTGCGCTCGCCGATCTCGCCCACGAGCGGGCCGGGGACCGGATCACCTTCGCCGACACCGTCACCCAGCCCCGCGCCGTCATCGCCTCGCCGGAGTGGTCGGGGGCGGAGTCCGAGCGGCGCCGCTACTCCCCCTTCACCGTCAACGTCGACCGGCTGAAGCCCTGGCACACCCTGACGGGCCGCCAGCACTTCTTCTTGGACCACGACTGGATGGCCGAGATCGGCGAGTGCCTGCCCACCTACCGCCCGCCGCTCTCGATCGCCGAGACCTTCGGCGACCAGCGCCGCGGCGACCCTGACCGACCGCAGCTGGTGGCCCGCTACCTGACCCCGCACTCCAAGTGGTCGATCCATTCGGAGTACCAGGACAACATCCACATGCTCAACCTGTTCCGGGGGGGACCAGTCATCTGGGTCAACGACCTCGACGCCACCCGGATCGGGGTGGCCGACAACGACTGGATCGAGGCCTACAACCGCAACGGCGTCACCGTGGCACGGGCCGCGGTCACCCACCGGGTCCCCCCAGGGACGGTCCTCATGTACCACGCCATCGACCGGCACCTGCAGATGCCGGTGTCGGAGACCTCGGGCCTCCACGGCGGCACCGACAACTCCCTCACCCGGGTGGTCATGAAACCCACCCACATGATCGGCGGCTACGCCCAGCTGTCGGCGGGGTTCAACTACTACGGGCCGACCGGCTCCCAGCGCGACGAGCTGGCGGTCATCCGCCGACGCTCACAGGAGGTCACGTTCTGATGCAGCCCCGCTCGAACTGGCCCACCTCGGCCCCGGCGAGCGCAGCGCGTGGAGGGACCAGATGAGGATCATGGCCCAGGTGTGCATGGTGATGAATCTCGACAAGTGCATCGGCTGCCATACCTGTACGGTCACCTGTAAGCAGACCTGGACCAACCGGCCGGGCACCGAGTACGTCTACTTCAACAACGTGGAGACCAAACCCGGCCTCGGCTACCCGGCCCGCTACGAGGACCAGGAGCAGTGGAAGGGCGGCTGGACCCTGGACAAGAAGGGCCGCCTGAAGCTGAAGGCCGGGAGCCGGCTGAAGAAGCTAGCGACGATCTTCTACAACCCGGACCTGCCCACCATCGAGGACTACCACGAGCCCTACAGCTACGACTACGCCCACCTGATCACCGCGCCGGCCGGGACGAAAGCCCCGTCGGTCTCCACCCGCTCGGCATTGACCGGCCGGGAGATGAACCCGACCTGGGGGGCGAACTGGGAGGACGACCTCGCCGGCGCGCCGGCCCGGGCGCTCCGGGATCCGAACATCGTGGCCCTGCCCGAGGACGCAGCCGAGAGGGTGCGTCTCGACTTCGAGTCGGTGTTCATGTTCTACCTGCCGCGCATCTGCGAGCACTGCCTGAACCCCTCGTGTGTGGCGTCGTGCCCGTCGGGGGCGATGTACAAGCGAGAGGAGGACGGGATCGTCTTGGTCGACCAGGACCGCTGCCGGGGCTGGCGGTTCTGCGTGTCGGGCTGCCCCTACAAGAAGGTGTACTTCAATCACCGCACCGGCAAGGCCGAGAAGTGCACCTTCTGCTTCCCCCGCATCGAGGCGGGACTGCCCACCATCTGCTCGGAGACCTGCGTGGGGCGGCTGCGCTACCTGGGGCTCGTGCTCTACGACGCCGACAAGGTGCTGGCTGCCGCAGCCACCACCGATGAGGCCGACCTCTACGAAGCCCAGCTCGACGTCTTCTTGGACCCCGACGATCCAGCCGTCGCCGCCGAGGCCGAGCGCCAGGGCATCCCACATGACTGGCTGGCCGCGGCTCGCCGGTCGCCGACCTACTCCCTCATCGCCCGCCATAAAGTCGCCCTTCCGTTGCACCCGGAGTACCGGACCATGCCCATGGTCTGGTACATCCCTCCGCTCTCCCCGGTCGCGGACGTCACCGCCGCCGCCGGCTACGACGACGCCGACGCCGACAGCGTCTTCGCGGCCATCGACGCCCTGCGCATCCCGATCGAGTACCTGGCCAACCTCTTCACCGCCGGCGACGTCGGCCCCGTGCGCATGGCGCTGCGCCGCCTGGCCATGGTGCGCGCCGTCATGCGGGCCCACCAGCTCGGGAACCACCCCGCGGTCGATCCGGCGGAGGTCGGGCTCACCGACGACGACGCCGAGGACCTGTTCCGTCTCCTCGCCATCGCCCGCTACGAGGACCGCTACGTCGTGCCCCCCGCCCACGCCGAGGACGCCGGGCGCCTCCTCGCCCAGCACGACCTCTCCGGCTGCTCGCTCGACTCCGACGGAGGCCCGGGCATGGGCGGAGAGGGACCCGGCGCCGCGGACGTGGCGGGCTTTCATCTCCGCCACGACGGCTCGTCCGACGCGTCGGTCGCCGGGCGCGACGGCCACGGCCGGCTGCACCTGCGGGTCGCAGAGCATCCGTCACCCGGCCCGCTCGGCCCGGCAGGTGCGGGGGGGACCCGATGAGGCGCTCGGCGGCACGGACGGTGTTCGGCTGCGCGTCGGTGCTGCTCAGCTACCCCGACGAGCACCACACCGACGACCTGACCGCGGTGCGTGGCGCGCTCGAGAAGCTCCCGGAGGGCCGCGCTCGCTCCGAGCTCGCCACCACCGCCGAGTGGCTCGGCGGGATGTCGCCCATGGAGGCGGCCGCGACCTACGTGGACACCTTCGACCTTCGGCGAGGGGTCTGCCTCCATCTCACCTACTACCGCCACGGCGACACCCGGGAGCGGGGAATGGCGCTCACCGCCCTCATCGACGCCTTCCGGGAGGCCGGGTTCGCCGTCGTCCCCGGGGAACTGCCCGACTACCTCCCCGCCCTCTTGGAGCTGGCCGCCACCCACCCGGCCGGCGCGACCGTGCTCGCCGAGCACCGCATGGCCCTCGACGCCCTCCACAGCGCCCTTGCCAAGGCGGGTAGCCGCTACGCCGGCGTGCTCGACACGGTGCGCGACGCCCTACCAGGGCCGACCCGCAAGGACCGCCAGGCGCTGCGCCGCTACCGCGCCGAAGGCCCCCCGTCGGAGAAGGTGGGCCTGGAGCCCTTCGCCCCGCCCGAGATCCTCGGCCAGGGCATCACCATCGGAGAGACCCGCAGGTGAGCGGCATCACCGGCTTCCAGCTGTGGTGGTGGGTGATCCTCCCCTACCTGGCGCTCGCCACCTTCGTCATCGGCCACATCTGGCGCTACCGCTACGACCAGTTCGGCTGGACCAGCCGCTCCACCGAGCTGCAGGAGAAGAAGCTCCTCAAGTGGGGAAGCCCGATCTTCCACTACGGCACCTTCGCCGCCATCTCCGGCCACATCATCGGCATCTTGATCCCCGAGCGCTGGACCCACGACATCGGCATCCCCGAGACCGCCTACCGGTGGTTCTCCGCGGGTGCGGGGACGCTCGCCGCGGTGCTCATCATCGTCGGTGTCGCCATCCTCGCCGGACGGCGCCTGTTCGTCGCCCGGGTGCGGGCCACCACCAGCCCCGTGGACTGGGTGGCGCTCATCCTGCTCGCCATCGTCATCGTGATGGGCATCGCCGAGACGATCGGCGTGGGTCTGCTCGGCCACGGCTACAACTACCGCCAGAGCGTGGCCCTGTGGTTCCGGGGACTGTTCGCCGGGAACCCCGACGTGCGGGCCATCGCCCACGCCCCGTTCCTCTACCAGCTGCACGCCACCGCGGCCTGGGCGGTGATCGCGGTGTGGCCGTTCAGCCGCCTCGTGCACGCCTGGAGCGCGCCGGTGTGGTACCTGTGGCGACCCTTCGTCGTCTACCGCAGCCGTCGGGCGACGCGGCCCAACGAGCCGGGCACGAGCGGCCGGCGCTGGCGGCGGATCGGCGTGCACTATTGAGCGCAGACCTGGGTCATCGAGGGGTACCCGGCGCCGGAGTGAGCGCCGGAGGACGCAGGTGAGCTGGCTCGGTGCGCCAGAAGGCGACGAGACCGGCGCGGCGGGCGAGGTCGCCGGGACGCCCCCGGGGGGCGCCGACCGACGCCGCGCGGTCGGAGCTCGAGACCAGCCGCTGCCCGTGCCCCACGGCCTCGTGCGGCGGGCGATCGCCACGCTCGACCCCGGCTACTTCGCCTGGGTGATGGCGACCGGCATCGTCTCGGTCGGCACCGACCTGCTCGGCTACCACCTGCTCTCCCAGGTCGTGCTCGGCGTGACGGTGGCGGCCTTCGTCGGCCTGGCTCTCGCCTACGCGGCACGCCTCGTCTTCTTCGCGCCGTTCGTGCGCCAGAGCGCGGCCGACCCCACCACCGCGATGGCGTACTTCACCGTGGTCGCCGGCACCGACGTGCTGGCCGTGCGCCTCGTGATGGCGGCCCATCCCCTCGTCGCCTTCGCGCTCGGCACCGCCGCGGCCGCGCTGTGGCTGGTGCTCACCTACGCGCTTCCCTGGTCGATCGTCGCCGCCGCACGCCGGCCGGTGCTGGGCGAGATCAACGGCACGTGGCTGGTGTGGGTCGTCGCCACCCAGTCCCTGTCCATCGTGGCCGCCGCCGTCGCGCCGAGCGCCCCGGCGGCCTGGCTCCAGACCGACCTGCCGGCGGTGGCGGTCAGCCTGTGGGGGCTCGGCGTCATGCTCTACCTCGTCTTCATCGTGATCATCTTCCTCCGGCTCCTCTTGATCGAGGTCACGCCCGCCGAGATGGGACCGGCCTACTGGATCGCCATGGGGGCGACCGCCATC
>DAHUZJ010000007.1 GCA_027306585.1 Acidimicrobiaceae bacterium
ACGTCGAACGTCGAACGTCGAACGTCGAACGTCGAAATGGGGTGACCATGGCCAAGCCTGACGCCGTCTTCATCTATGTCGGCACCTATCCGAGCGAGGAAGAGGCACGGCACGACTACGAGCTCTTGAAGGACCTCCATGCCGCCCGAGCCGTGGGGACCTACGACGCGGCCGTCGTGACGAACGGGCCCGACGGAACGGTGCACGTCAACAAGGACGAGTTGGCAACCCGGCACGGCGCATGGGGTGGTGCCGCCGCTGGTGCCATGGTGGGGATCCTGTTCCCGCCGTCGGTGATCGGCACGGCCCTGGTGGGAGCGGCCGTTGGCGGCGTTGGTGGGCACCTGTGGCGCGGGATGTCCCGGGCCGATGTCAAGGAGTTCGGTGAGATCATCGACACCGGCGAGGCGGCGTTGGTGGTCGTCGGCGAGAGCAAGCTCGAAGCGGCCCTCGAGAAGGCCAGTATGCGAGCCGAGAAGCACGTGGCGAAGGAGCTCGACGTGAGCCCCAAGCAAGTCGACGACGCGGTCCGCGCGGCTGCCGCACAAGTGGCGTAGCGGCGCCGGCGACGTGCCGGCTCCGCTCACGGACCCACGTCCGGCTCGCCGGACAGCTCCAGCAGCGACCGACGTGCCGGGGTCCGAAGCCGAAGCGCCGTCGGCCACCCGGGGCCATCGGGTATGACCGGTACGCCGAACGTGACCCGTACTGCGCCGGCGCGTGGGAACTTCGTGCCCGGTCGGACTACGTCCCGCGTCCCGGCGATGCCGACCAGTACCACAGGGACATCGGCAGTGGCCGCGGCGAGGCACGCACCGAGGCGCAGTGGCCGGGAGTCCGGGCGCACGGGTGAGCACACCTTCGGGGAAGGACGCCAGCACCGCACCCTCGTGCAGCGTGCTGATCAAGCGATCAACGTCTTCACGGGCGCGCGTCGGATCGCCCTGATGGGCGAATTCGCAACCGAGACGCCGCAAGAAGGGGCCGGCGACCCGCTGGTTCGCCAGCTCGCCCCCCGCGACGATGCGGAGCGGCGCAGGCGACGCGAGCACCAGCGCCAGGCCGTCGACGAAGCTGGCGTGGTTGGCGACGAGGACCGCGGGCTGACGTCCGTCGGGAGGGGTCCCGCTCACGGTGACGGACAGCCCGCCAAGATGCACCAGCGCCGTGCCAGCGGCTCGCACCAGCGCCCAACGCGCCCGCTGCGTGGGGAGCAGTTGCACGGCCAGCCACGTAGGAGCACCGATGACCAGGGCCAGGAACCAGAGCGCCACGGCATGCGCACCGCCGGCCAGCGCCATTGCTCTGCGCCGCGCGAGGGGCGCCACGGCCCGACCCGCCAGCGTGACGAGCTGCCGCCATGCCGCTGGAGCTGGACGCTCGGCGGTGCCTGACTCGAACCGCACCCGGCTGGCTGCCCGGCGGATCTTGCCGCTCGAGGTCTTGAGCACCGCACCAGGCGGCGCCAGCACCACCACGTCCGGCGGGACCCCGAGGACGTCCACCGACGTCTCGACGACGCGTCGACGGAGCTCGGTCAGCGCGCCGGGGTCTCGAACGCGGGTCTCCGCCACGACCACCAAGCGCTCCGTGCCGATCTCGGGATCCGGGCTGGAGAAGACCGCGACGCATCCGGTGCGAATCCCCGAGAGCAGTCCGACCGCCTGCTCGAGCTCCTCGGGGTGAAGGTTCTGACCCGCTCGGATGACGATGTCCTTCGCCCGGCCGCTGAGATAGAGCTCGCCGGCCGCGAGGTAGCCAAGGTCGCCCGTGTCGATCCACGTTCCGTGGTGCAGACGCCGGTCGGCGTCCTCGTTGCGAAAATAGCCAGGGGTTGCCGAGGGCCCGGTGAACTCCACGCGCCCCTCGTTCCGGTCGGCGACCTCGAAGCCCGCCAGGTCGACGACCCGCACCTCGTAGCCCGGCAGGGGCCTGCCGCACGACACGACCTCGAGGACTTCCTCGGCGTTCCCCGGGTGCGGCCGGGCGATCCCGTTCCGGCGAAAGTGAGATCGTTCGACGCGGTCGATATGCGGAAGAGCTCCCGGCGAGGGGAACGTGACCCCGAGACCTGCCTCCGCCAGACCGTAGACCGGCATCATCGCCTGCGGCCGGAAGCCGTAGCGGGAGAACCGATCGGTGAAGCGGCGAATCGTCGACGGCAGCACGGGCTCGGCACCGTTGAAGGCGAGGCGCCACGTGGAGAGGTCCAGATCAGCCAACTCGGCGTCGGGCACTCGCAGGCAGAGCTCGAAGCCCACGTTGGGCGCTGCCGATATCGTCCCATTCTCGAGATCGATGGCGCGAAGCCAGCGCACGGCACGAGCAAGAAACGCTTGCGGTGGCATGATGGCGAGCCGAAAGCCGACGACGAGGCTCCCCAACCATGCCCCGATGAGGCCCATGTCGTGGTACAGCGGCAGCCAGCTCACGAACGTGTCCTCGGGCCCCGCTCGGGCGGCGAGGGCCATGGCGCGGATGCTGCCAAGGACGTGGCGGTGCGCCAGGACGACACCCTTCGGGTCTCCGGTGCTGCCCGACGTGTACTGCAGCAGGGCGGTCGCATCAGTGCTGACAGCCGGGCGTTCCGGCTCCGTCCCTGACTGCTCCAGGTGCTCGACCGACGTGACGGCGTGGAGCGAGCCGACGGCAACGGTGGCCAGGCGAGCCAAGAGGTGGGCGCTTGGCAGAGTGATCAGCATGCGGGCCTGTGCGTTGTCGAGGATGCCGGCTTGGCGGCGGAGGTGGTCGCCGAGGCTCGAGGGCTGAGCCGGCGGGTAGATGGGCACCACGACGGCACCGGCCAGCATCGCGCCAAGAAACGCCACGAAGTAGTCCTGGCTCGTCGGCAGCATGATCGCTACCCGGTCACCGGCCACCACGCCCGCCACCTGCAGCCCTCCCGCCACCGCCGCCGCCCGGCCGGCCAGTTGCCGGTACGTGACGTCCACCATCGGCGCAGTCGGATCTGGCTCGTTCCGCGGGGCGACGTGGAGAAGTCGAACGGCGGGCGAATCGGGGTGCGCTCGGAGGTGCCAGTCGAGCGCACCGGGGATCGTGTCCACATCGGCGAGTGTGGCTGGGAGCGCCGGGCCCTCCGCTGGCGCTGGCTCGACGCGCGCGTCGAGGGCCGACGCCAGAGGGGCATGCGGCTCGGACCGCGACGCCGCGCCCACGAAGGCGCCGTCCTCGTGCCCGGTCGACGCACCTGGCCGCGCTGCTGCGAGCGTTGCCAACCACGCACGGAGCGTTGCTTCCCGCAGGATGGCATCGGGTAGCGTCACATGGAGCCGCTGCTCGATCCGGTCACGGAGCTCGACTCGGGCCAGGCTGTCCAGGCCGAGGTCGCTCTCCAATCGGCTGTCGAGGCGGACCGCCGTGCCTGCTGCATCGGGGCGCGTCTCGGACAGCAACTGCCGCGTCGCCAGGAGCAACTGGGCACCTGTGGCGGCGCTCCGGGGCAACGGTGTCGCAGTCATCACTCGCCTTGGTGGCCAAGGAGCCCCTCGGCCCCCTCATAGTCAGCGCCTTCCCAGGCGGCTCCGGCAAGAGTCGAACGTCCTCCTTCGCGTCGCCAAGCAAGCTGCCCCGACGGCGCCCTCGATCAGGCGAAGGAGGAGGTGCCCGCAGCGCTCAGCACCGTTGGCTAGAAGGACGCACAACGGTTGACGCAGTGGTCGTCATACACCACGTCACCGCACTCGCCCCCTCGGGCGTCACCACTGGTGCAGAGCTCGGGGCCAGGCCACCCCGCCCCACGAGGTCTGCTGGCGCGTCGAAGGGGGGCTCTGGTGGGCTGCTCGACGGCGTCAGGCCGCCTGGCGTGGTTGCCGTCCCGCCACCCGGTGCACGCGGACGAGCACCGTGACCAGCACGATCCACAAGAGGACCAGGATGGCCAGGAGGACGCCGACCACGTACCGCCCGAGGGTCCCGTCGGGCCGCGTTGCCTCGGCGCTCAGGGTCGGGGGGACGGCGGCGGTCACGACGAACGTGGTCGTCGCCTGCGCGACCAGTGTGCCTGTGGCATCGGTGACCGAGGCCACGAAGTCCTGGCGCCCCGTCCAGGTCGGGTGGTACACGAACCGCGCCACGCCGGCGGCGTCGGTGGTGCCCGAGCCGAGCAGGAGCCGGGGGCGGCCGGCGAACTCGTCGACGCCGACCGAGAATGTGACCGACACCCCCGCCTGTGTGGCTGGGGACGACGCGCGGCCACCCAACCGCGCCACGAGGACGACGGACGGCACCCGGGCCTGGGTCCCCGTCGCGCGCAGGGTCATGCTGGGCGAGGAGCCCGAGGCGCCGGCCGCCGTCGCCAATGGCACGACCGCGCCCGCCGTGCCACCGAGAATGACGGCGAGGGCAAGGCCCAGGCTGCGCATCCGACGCGTGCCCACCATTCGGGCGACGGCCCTCATCGCTGGCCCCCACCGAACGGCGTGGCCGGGCCATCCAGCGGGCCCCCTGCGATGGGACCACCCAGAGGCGGCCCTCCCGGCGCCGGGTGACCGAGGGGCGGCGCCGGTGCGAACGCCGACGCCGGTGGGCCGAGCGGCCGGTTGACGTAGGCGCCGGGCGCCCCTCTCGCCAGGCTGGCCGGGATCCCCGGAGCCGGCACCCCGGCGGTGATCTCCACCGCTTCGGCGATCTCCTCCTCGTAGGTCTCCATCTCCTCCATCTCGGTCACCGGGAGGATCGGGACGAACCGGAACAGCACGAGGAGCAGGAGCGGGATGGCCGCCGTGGCGGCCAGGGTGATGGAGATCGGCACCCAGGTGAAGCGGTAGGTCCCCCAGTCGCCGGCGAGCACGCCCCCCGCCGCCAGCGGGGACCGGACGAGCGGCTCGGTTGCCGGGGGTATGACGATGACCAGGCGCTTCACCCACATCGCGACGACGACGAGGCTCGAACCGGCGACGACCCCAGCCATCGTCCGGGTCCGTCGCACCGCCATGAGCACGAGCGGCACGACACCGGCAGCGAGGAAGTAGAACCAGAACGGGATCCAGTAGCGCCCCACGACCACTTGGTGGACCCAGGCGGCAAGATCGGCGGTTCCCGAGTAGCCGTCCACGAGGTACTCGGTGAAGGTGAGGTAGAGGTACACGGCGCCCAGGGCAACGAGGATGAAGCCCAGACGGACGAAATGGCGCGGATGGATGTACGCCTCGAGGTGGAACAGCCGTCGGGCGGCGGCGATGGCGACCACGACCAGGGCGATGCCCGAGTAGAGCGCGGCCACCACGAAGTACACGGGGAGGATCGTCTCGAGGTACCCGGCCCGGGACGACGAGGCGAAGGCGAAGGACAGGACCGAGTGGACCGATACGGCCATCGGGATGATCATGATGGCCACGAGGCCGATGGCCCCCTCGAGCAGGCGGCGCTGCGACGCGCGACCTTCCCAGCTCCCGCCGAGGGCCCGGTAGAGCACACGACAAGCCCGCATCCGCACTCCCTCGCGTCCCTGGACGCGGGCTGCGGCGATGGGGAGGTCGGGGACCAGGGGAAGGTAGAAGAACACGATCGTCGCCAGTAGGTACGTGCTCACGGCGAAGAAGTCCCACAGGATCGGCGACGAGAGGTTCCAGTAGGGCGGCCAGACGAGCTCCCAGATGCGCTGCGGGCTGCCCAGATGGGGGACGATGAACAGCATCCCGACCGGCAGGGTGACGAGCGCCGTGGCCTCGGCGATCCGGGTGAGGGGCGCCCGCCAGCCGGCCTTGGTGATCCGGAGGATCGCCGACACGACCGCGCCCCCGTAGCTCACGCCGATGAACGCGACGAGGTTGGCCTCGTAGATGGCCCAGAACGCCTGGTCGTTGTAGCCCGCGACCCCGAGCCCATCGGCGACCTGGACGGCCCAAGCCACGATCCCCAGCACGACGATGGCGCCGAGGACGGAGACCGCCGGCCACCACCATCGCGGCGTCTCGAGCACCGGGCGCATGGCGACGGTCCGGAGGTTCTCGCGCGGTCGCACGGGCACGTCCGATCCGGTTCGAGCTGCGTCGCTGGCCTGCTGGTCCGACATGACGTTCCTCCTCCGGCCCTTACGCCCCAACGCCCGACAGCATCGGCACCGCGTCGACGGCTCGCCGCCGCTCGCCCACCGGGTGCAGCGCCAGGCCGAGGAGGACGAGCAGGGGCCCGGTGTTCGGGTCGGTGCCAGTGCCGGTGAGGATCCCGCCCAACGCCTCGCCGAACACCCACACCAGCACTGCCAGAACGACGGCCAAGCCGAGCAGCCACGTCTCGCCCCACCGCAGAGCCACGCCCACGCCCACCGCAGCCATGGCGACGGCCAGGGCAGCCACCATCCCGGTGGCGCTACCCCCGACGGCGCTCGCCGCCCTCAGCAGCACGTCCGAGAGCCAACGGGGCTCCCCGGCCGCGGCGCCGGCGACGGTGGCCCGCAATGCGTCGGCGGAGAGGTTGGCCGGCTGGCACAGCAAGGCCGCGCCGCCGAGCCACAGCACCGCCCAGGCCAGGCGGGAGCCTCGGTCGCCGAGCAGGCCGTTGGCGGCCGCGCTGCCCGACGGAGCGGGTTGGGCCGCAGCCCGCCTCGGCCACACCAGCAACGCCGCCAAGGCGTAGAGCAGCACGGCCCCAGGTGCGCCGGTGAGCGGCGACGCGCTGCCGGAGAAGAGCCCGCCGAGGCCCTCCCCCAGCCACCAGACCGCCAGCGACCAGACAACGGACAGCGCCAGGGCCGGCCGGACGGTTCGGCGTACCAGCAGCCCGACACCGATCAGCAACTGGACCGAGGCGAAGAGGGCGTTCCAGGCGGCGACGTGAGGTTCGAGCCAGTGCGCCACCGACAGGACCGGGCCGGCGACGAACCGAGGGCTCCCTGCGAGGCTGGGCACGAGCACGCCGGTGACGAACCGCCGGCCGAACATCGACGGTTGCAGCTGCAGCGCGCCGTCGACGATCCACAGGACCCCGAGGGCAACCCGCGCATGCCGCTGTCGGGAGCGGGCGGCGTCGCCAGGCCTCGGCACCGTTGGGGTTCCGGCGTGGCGCGCCCGGGGCGGCAGCGTGAAGGGCACCTCAGGACGTCTCGGCGTCGCTCTCGAGGTCCTGGCCGTGGCCCAGGATGTAGTAGACGCGAGGGTGGGTCCCGTAGGACTCCTTGAACTTGACCGCGTCGTTGTCGGCCAGGAACTTCGAGAGCACCACCGTCGTGCCCATGCCGTTCACCGCCACGTCGCTCGCGAGGTCCCCGAGGTAGAGGACACCCATCGGGCAGTCGGCGACGCACTCGGGCACCTTCCCGGACGGCAGCATGGCAGCACAGGAGATGCACTTGCCGACCGTCCCCTTCACCTGGGGCACCGGCCAGGCCGGCTCCTGGGGGAACGGCTGGCGTGGCGCGGGCTCGGGTGTGGTCCAGTTGAAGTAGCGCGCCTGGTAGGGACAGGCGTTCATGCAGATGCGCGTGCCGATGCAGCGCGACTGGTCCACCAGGGTCAGGCCCTCTTCGGTCCGGAAATTGGCGCTGACCGGGCACACCGGGACGCAGGGCGGGTCCTCGCACATCATGCACGGGCGGGGCATGTAGTAGGCCTGGCCGGCCGTGTCTCGCATGGTGAACACGTCGATCCACGTCTGATCGGGGTGCAGGTAGTGGGCCGTCTGGCACGCGACGGTGCACTGCTTGCACCCGTTGCAGAGCCGGAGGTCGATGACCATGGCCCACTGGCGCGCTGCCTTCGTCGCGGTCGAGGACGCCGACGTGGAGGAGGCCGCCGCCTCGAGTGAGCCGCCGAGCACACCGAGGGCGGCGAGCCCCAGGCCCCCGATCGCTGCGCCCTGCAGGAAGCCCCGGCGGCCGATCGCCACGGGCGTGGACCTCTCGGCCCGGTCGGCCTCGTCGGGCGTCACGCTGGTGGGGGCGCCCTCGGCGGCGGGGACGTCGGGAGCGCCCGCGGAAGCACCCAACTGGTGGGTGCTCCGCCCCGTCGTAGCACGACGACCCCTCATGCGACCACCTTGACGGTGCCTTCCATCCACCGCTCGGTCGACATGGCGCCTCCCATCGAGTTGACCCCCGACCCGCACGGCGCGTAGCACTGCCACAGGTAGCTGCCCGCACGGTGCACCACGAAGCGGGCCACGACGGTGACGGACCCGCCTGTGGGCGCAGCCGGGATGGGCAGGTTGAGCCCGAGGCCGACGACCGTGAACGTGTGGGCGACGTCTGTGTTGGCCACGGCCCGAACGGGCTTGCCGTCCACGGTCTCGGTGCCGCCGACCGTGCCGTGCACCTGGTCGAACATCATCGCCTGCATCCCACCGAGGGGCGCCGCGCCGTCGTCGTAGCTCGTGATGCGCAGCACGACCGTGTCGTCCGCCTGCACGCTCCATGAGGCGTTCGTGTACCTGGGCCAGCCGGGGTGGCCGTCCATCCTCCCCGTGAGGAGCCGCATCGACTCCGTCACCGTTTGCGACGGGGACGTCGGGCCGGCCGGAGCGGTGCTCGACGCCGTCGCAGCCGTCCGTACGCCCTCGGCCACGGCGGCCACCGCCGCCACCGACAGGCCGAGCCCAACCAGCAGGGCCGCAAGCACCGTAACGACGAGGAGGGGAACCGGCGCCCGCCGCCGGCGCAGGGCGGTCACCGGGCCCGAGCCCGGGGAACGTCCTGCCGCCCGGGCAGAGCTCCGACCGTGGACTCGCTCCGCACGACGT
>DAHUZJ010000009.1 GCA_027306585.1 Acidimicrobiaceae bacterium
GGAGGTCCCGGTGGTCCGCGCCCGCCCGCCGGCCCGAGTGGCCGCCCGATCCCGCCCCCGCCGGGTCCGGCGCGCCCGCCCCTCGGCCCGAGTGGCCGCCCGATCCCGCCCCCGCCGGGGAGGGGGGGCCGTCGCCCCTCGGCGCCCGCAGGTGGCCGCCCCGGCTATCCGCAGCGCACCGGAGGCCGTCCGGCCCCGGGTGGCGGCGCTGCCCGACCCGGAGGCGGTGGCTTCGGCGGGGGTGCCCGACCCGGAGGCGGTGGCTTCGGCGGCCCGCGCCCCGGCGCGCCCAGCGGTGGACCTCCTGGTGGGCGCGGCGGCGGCATCCCCGGCCGCCGGCCACCGCAGCGCCGGCGGCGAGGTCGCCGGCGCAACCTCGAAGAGCTCGAGCCAACGCAGCTCACGACCTACACGCCGTCCACGGCGCCGGTCCCCGAAGGCGAGATCATCGTGGAGCGTGGGTCGACGGCCCGCGACCTCGGACCCAAGCTCAACCGGTCCGCCGGTGACGTCGTGCGCTTCCTCTTGCTCCAGGGCGAGATGGTGACGGCGACCCAGTCGCTCACCGACGACATGATCGAGCTGTTCGCCGCAGAGCTCGGGGCCCAGGTGCGCCTGGTCGACCCCGGGGAGGAGAAGGAGGCAGAGCTCCTCGCCAAGTACTTCGAGGACGAGGACGAGGAAGAGGAGCGCGAGGAGGACCTGCGACCCCGGCCGCCGGTCGTGACCGTCATGGGCCACGTCGACCACGGCAAGACGCTGCTGCTGGACCGGATCCGCTCGGCCAACGTGGTGGCCGGCGAGGCCGGCGGCATCACCCAGCACATCGGTGCCTACCAGGTGACATGGCAGGACCACCCGATCACCTTCATCGACACCCCGGGCCACGCCGCGTTCACCGCCATGCGGGCACGGGGCGCCGAGGTGACCGACATCGTGGTCCTGGTGGTCGCCGCCGACGACGGCGTCATGCCCCAGACGGTGGGAGCGATCGACCATGCCCGGGCCGCCGACGTCCCGATCGTCGTGGCCGTGAACAAGATGGACCGACCCGACGCCAACCCCGACCGCGTCCTCCAGCAGCTCGCCGAGCGGGGGCTGGTCCCCGAGGCGTGGGGCGGGGACACGATCACGGTGCAGATCTCTGCCCTCGCCAGTACGGGCATCGACGACCTCTTGGAGCAGATCACCCTCGTGGCCGAGGTCGAGGAGCTGCTGGCCAGCCCGGAGGGCCGGGCCCGGGGCACGGTGCTCGAGGCCAACCTCGAGGCCGGGCGGGGCCCGGTGGCCACCGTCATCGTCGAGCGGGGCACGCTGCGGGTCGGCGACCCGGTCGTGGCCGGCGCGGCGTGGGGCCGGGTCAAGGCCCTGGTGGACGACCGCGGGGACCACGTGAAGGAGGCACCGCCCTCGATGCCGGTCCAGGTGCTCGGGTTCTCCGAGCCCCCGCAGGCCGGTGACGAGCTGCGGGTGGCCAAGGACCTGACCACGGCGCGCACCCTCGGCGAGGCCCGGGCCCAGCGGTTCCGGCTGTCCGGCCACCTCCCGGCCCTCTCCGCCGCGGCCGGCGCCAAGCTCGAGGACCTCTTCGAGCAGATCCAGCGCGGGGAGACCGCCACGCTCAACCTGGTGCTCAAGGCCGACGTGCAGGGCTCGCTGGAGGCGGTGACCGAGAGCCTGCGCAAACTGGAGCGCGACGACGTGAAGCTGTCCTTCGTCCACCGCGGCGTCGGGGGCATCACCGAGAACGACGTGCAGCTGGCCCGAGCCTCGAACGCGACCATCATCGGCTTCAACGTCCGGCCGGACCGCCGGGCTCGGGAGATGGCCGAGGCCTCCGACGTGGAGGTCCGGACCTACGAGATCATCTACAAGCTCCTCGAGGACATCGAGGCGGCCATGCTCGGCATGCTGGTGCCCGAGACCGAGGAGGTCGTCACCGGTGAGGCGGAGGTCCGCCAGGTCTTCCGCATCCCGAGGGTCGGCGCGGTGGCCGGCTGCTACGTGCGGGAGGGCACGATCACCCGGGGCTCGAAGGTCCGCTTCCTGCGAGAGGGCGTCGTCATCTGGCGTGGCACCGTCACCTCGCTGCGACGGTTCAAGGAGGACGCCCGCGAGGTCCAGTCGGGGTACGAGTGCGGCATCGGGCTCTCCGACTACCAGGACCTCAAGGAGGGCGACATCATCGAGACCTTCGAGGAGCGAGAGATCCCGAGGACCTGAGCGACCCATGCCGTCGAGCCGCGACTACCCGCGCGCCCTTCGGGTCAACGAGGTGCTCCGACAGGTGGTCGCCGAGGAGCTCGAGCGGCTGGCCGACGCCGACGAACGGCTCCGGCTGGTCACCGTCACCTCGGTCGACACCAGTGCCGACCTGCGGTCGGCCACGGTGTACCTCGGCACCCTCGACGAGGACGCCGCCGAAGCCCTCGAGGAGCGCCGCACGCAGGTCCAGCGGACGGTGGGTCGCCAGGTCCGCATGAAGCGGACCCCGCGCCTGCACTTCGCCGCCGACCCGGCGACGTCGGCGGGTCGGCGGGTCGAGGAGATCCTCCGGCGGCTGCACGAGGAGCGCGAGTGACCGTCACCGGGCTGCTCGTCGTCGACAAAGAAGCCGGCTGGACGTCCCACGACGTCGTCGCCCGGGTGCGCCGGGTCTACGGGCAGCGGCGGGTCGGCCACGCTGGCACCCTCGATCCGGATGCCACCGGGATCCTGCTGGTCGGCCTCGGGCGGATGACCCGCCTGCTCCGCTTCCTCACCGCCCTGGAGAAGGAGTACACCGCCGAGATCGTCCTCGGGCGTGCCACGTCCACCCTCGATGCCTCGGGTGAGGAGACGGGACGGTGGGACATGCGCGGGGTCGGCCCGGACGACGTGCGGGTGGCGGCGGCGGGGCTCACCGGGCGGATCGAGCAGGTGCCGCCCATGGTCTCGGCGGTCAAGGTCGACGGTCGCCGCCTCCACACCCTCGCCCGCCAGGGGATCGAGGTCGAGCGCCGCCCACGGCCCGTGACCGTGCACCGCTTCGACGTCGAGCCCACCGGCGATCCGCTGGTCTACCGGGCCCGCGTGGTGTGCTCGTCGGGCACGTACGTCCGGGTGCTCGCCGCCGACCTCGGGGAGGCGCTCGGCGGCGGCGCCCACCTGCGGGCGCTCCGCCGCACCCGCATCGGGTCGTTCGGCGAGGGCGACGCCCACTGCGTCGACGCCCTCGAGCCGGGCGCCGTGCTCTCGCCGGCCGAGGGGCTGCGGGACCTCGACCGGGCCACCGCCGACCCGGAGACGGCGACCCTGGTCACCCGGGGGTTGCCGGTGGACCGGGTGCCGCTCGGGGCGACCGGCCCGGGTCCGTGGGCGCTCCTGGACGGCACGGGCCGGCTCCTCGGCGTCTACGAGGCCACCGGCACCGACCGGCTGCGGGCCTCCGTCGTGGTGGCCTCCCGCTGACGGTTATCCTCCCGTCGATGGAGGTGCGCGCCCCGGACGAGGTCACCATGCCGCGCGGCGCGGCGGTCACCATCGGCGCCTACGACGGGGTGCACCTCGGGCACCGGCGGCTGCTGTCCCTCCTGCGAGCTGCCGGTAACAGCCTGGGTGTGCCCACGGCGGTCGTCACCTTCGATCGGCACCCGGCCACCGTCGTCCGGCCCGAGTCGGCCCCGCTGCTGCTCACCGATCTCGACCAGAAGCTCGAGCTGCTGGCGACGTGCGGGGTGGACGTCACGGTGGTGGTCCCGTTCGACCTCCGCCGGGCCGACGAGACGGCGGAGGACTTCGTGGACGAGGTCCTGGTCGGGGCGCTGGCGGCCCGTCACGTGGTGGTGGGGGAGGACTTCCACTTCGGTCACGGCCGCAAGGGCGACGTGGCCCTGCTGACCGAGCTCGGCGAGACCCATGGCTTCACGGTGGAGGGGGTCCGCCTCACCGAGGACGGTGGCACCCCGGTCTCCTCCACGCGCGTCCGCGGGCTGGTGGCCGGCGGCGACGTCGCTGGCGCGGCGGCGCTCCTCGGCCGGCCGCACGAGGTGCGAGGCACCGTGGTGCCTGGCGACCGGCGCGGCGGCCGGGAGCTCGGGTTCCCCACGGCCAACGTCCAGGTGCCGGACGACATCCTGGTGCCCGGGCTGGGCATCTACGCCGGGTGGTACCGGCATCCCGACGGGGAGACCCACCGCGCCGCCATCTCCGTCGGTCGCCGGCCGACCTTCTACGACGACGGGCCGCCGCTCGTCGAGGCCCACCTGCTCGACTTCGACGGGGACCTGTACGGGCAGCGGGCCGCGGTCGCCTTCGCCGACAAGCTGCGGGACGAGCTGCGCTTCGAGCGGGTGGAGGACCTGATCGACCAGATGCACCGCGACGTGGCCCGCACCCGGACCATCCTCGGCTGAACGACCTGCTATCGTTGTGCCTGCGCGGTGGCGGTAGCCCCGGCACGTCCGAACCTCCGAGGTCTCTTCGTACATGCCCGAGAAGCAGGTCATCATCAGCGAGCACCGATTGCACGACGCGGACACCGGGTCGCCCGAGGTCCAGATCGCACTGCTGACTGACCGCATCGCGCACCTGACGGATCACCTCAAGGTCCACAAGGGCGATCACCACACCCGCCGCGGCCTGATGAAGCTGATCGGTCGGCGTCGGCGCCTCCTGGACTACGTCCGGGGCAACGATGTCGAGCGGTACCGCACCATCATCGGCCGCCTCGGGATCCGCCGCTAGCACCAACCACCGCCCGGCCGCCGGCCGGGCGGTCGTACAGAGAGCCACGGGCACGCCGGTCGTCGGCTGCCAGTCGCCGATCACCCGGCCACGCGGGGTGGTCGACCACTGGGAACCGGCCGTGGGGTGCCCCCGACGCAAGGAGCACCATGGCCGACGCCATTTCCGTTGCGGCGCCGATCAGCGGCACCGACCGAACCCTTTCCTTCGAGGCCGGCAGGCTGGCCCAGCAAGCCGACGGCGCCGTCGTCGGCCGCATCGGCGACACCGTCGTGCTGGCCACGGCCGTCGCCGCCCGCTCGGTGCGGGAGGGGACCGACTTCTTCCCGCTCACCGTCGACATCGAGGAGCGGGCCTACGCCGCCGGCAAGATCCCGGGCTCGTTCTTCCGTCGTGAGGGCAAGGCCTCCGACCAGGCCATCCTCACCTGCCGCCTGATCGACCGCCCGCTGCGGCCGTCGTTCCCGAAGGGCTTCCGCAACGAGGTCCACGTGGTGGGCACCGTGTTCGGCGCCGACCAGCAGAACCCCCACGACGTCCTCGCCATCAACGCCGCCTCGGCGGCGCTGATGCTGTCGGGGATCCCGTTCGACGGCCCCATCGGCGCCGTGCGCATCGCCTGGTCGACCGAGGGGGCCTGGCTGCCCCACCCCACCTTCGAGGAGGGTGACGAGTCCACCTTCGAGCTGGTGGTGGCCGGCAGGGCCCTGACCGACGACCCCGACGCCGAGATCGCCATCATGATGGTCGAGGCCGGCGGCACCGAGCGGTCGTGGCAGTACTACGAGGCGGGCGCCCCCAAGGTGACCGAGGAGGTCCTGGCCGAGGGGCTGGAGTCCGCCAAGACCTGGATCCGGGAGTCGATCAACCTGCAGCGCCGCCTGGTGGCCGAGTTCACCGCGGCCCGCGGGCCCATCGCGCCGATCCCCTACCAGACGCTCTCCGACTACGGCGACGACGTGTGGGAGCGGGTCCAGGCCGTGGGCACCGAGCGTGTCGGCAAGGTGATCGCCATCGCCGACAAGGCCCAGCGCAACGCCGCCGCCGACGAGGCGACCGCCGCCGTGGTGGCCGAGCTCGCCCCCGAGTTCCCCGACCGGGAGCGGGAGATCGGCGCCGCCGTGAAGGCCCTGAACAAGAAGCTGGTACGGCGCCGGATCGTCGAGGAGGGCCTCCGCATCGACGGTCGCGGCACGGCCGACATCCGGCCCCTTTCGGCCGAGGTCGACCTGTACCCGACGGCGCACGGATCGGCCCTTTTCCAGCGCGGCGAGACCCAGGTCCTCAACGTCACGACCCTCGGCATGCCGCGGATGGACCAGATGCTCGACACCATCTCCCCGGACGATTCGAAGCGCTACATGCACCACTACAACTTCCCCCCGTACTCGACGGGCGAGACCGGCTTCATGCGGGGCCCCAAGCGCCGGGAGATCGGCCACGGGCTGCTGGCGGAGCGAGCGCTCCTGCCCGTCGTCCCGCCGAAGGACGAGTTCCCCTACGCGCTCCGGCTGGTGTCCGACGTCCTGTCGTCGAACGGCTCCACCTCGATGGCCTCGGTGTGCGGATCGACGCTGTCGCTGATGGCGGCCGGTGTGCCCATCAAGGCGCCGGTGGCCGGCATCGCCATGGGCTTGGTGCACGACGACGGCAAGTACGTCACCTTGACCGACATCCTCGGCGCCGAGGACGCGTTCGGTGACATGGACTTCAAGGTGGCCGGGACGGCGGACGCCGTGACCGCGCTCCAGCTCGACACCAAGATCGACGGGCTGCCGGCCGACGTGCTGGCGCAGGCGCTCCGCCAGGCAAAGGACGCCCGCCTCCGCATCCTGGACGTCATGCTGGCCGCCATCGCCGAGCCGCGCGACCACGTCGCCGACAGCGCGCCGAAGATCGTGTCGATGGAGATCCCGATCGACAAGATCGGCGAGGTGATCGGGCCCAAGGGCAAGGTCATCAACACGCTCCAGCAGGAGACCGGCGCCGACATCGCCGTGGACGACGACGGCATGGTCGGGACGGTCACCATCGGCGCCAAGGACAGCACCGCCGTCGAGGAGGCGCGCCGCCGGATCTCCCTCATCCTCGACCCGCCGACGGCCGAGGTGGGGGCCATCTACACCGGCAAGGTGGTCAACATCACCAAGTTCGGCGCCTTCGTCAACGTGCTGCCGGGACGTGACGGCCTCCTGCACATCTCCAAGCTGTCGCCGCTGTCCGGGGGCAAGCGGGTGGAGCAGGCCGAGGACGTGCTCACCCTGGGCCAGTCGCTCGACGTCCGTGTCGACGACATCGACCCCCAGGGCAAGGTCTCGCTGTCCCTGGCCGGGGCCGGCGCGGCCCCGGGCAACGGCGCCGGCGCCGTCGGCAGGGGCGGCAGCGGCGAGGGGCCGTCGGTGGTGTCCTTCGAGGACGCCTTCGAAGAGGAGCTGAAGGCCGAGCTCGGCGACCTGGGCCCGGCCGCCCCGGCTGGCCGGGAGACCGGCCGGGACGGCGGTGGCGGTGACGGCGACCGTCGCCGGAGGCGTCCCCGCCGGCGTTGACCGTCGCCCTCTCCGTCCTCCCCAACGGGCTCCGGCTGGCCACCGAGGCCATGCCGGAGGTGCGGTCCGTCGCCATCGGGTTCTGGGTCGGCACCGGCTCGCGCGACGAGCAGTCGGCTGGGGCGTCGCACTTCCTCGAGCACCTGTTGTTCAAGGGGACGTCGTCCCGGTCGGCGGCGGCGATCGCCGAGGACCTCGATGCCGTCGGCGGCGACTGCAACGCCTTCACCACGAGGGAGTACACGAGCTTCTACGTCCGGCTGCTGTCCGAGCACCTGCCGCTCGGGTTGGGCGTGCTGGCCGACATCATGGAGGACCCGGCCCTGCGCCCGTCGGACGTGGACGCCGAGCGCTCCGTCATCCTCGACGAGATCCTCATGCACGCCGACGAGCCGGCCGACCAGGCGGCCGAGCAGGCGATGGCGGCCCTCTACCCGGCGCATCCCCTCGGGCGCGACACGCTCGGCACGGCCGAGAGCGTCGGGGCGATGACCGCGATCGACATCCGGCGGTTCTTCGAGCACCACTACCGCCCGGGCAACATCGTCGTCTCCGTGGCCGGGGACTGCGACCACGACACCGTGGCCGCCGCGCTGGAAGGGAGGTTCGCCGACCGCCCCGGCGGCTCGGCCCCCGGGCGGTCGGCGCCCGGACCGGAGGTCGCGCCCTTGGCGGTGGTGCGGCGCTCGACCGAGCAGGCACATCTCGTGCTCGGCATGCGCTCGGTGTCGCGCCACGACCACGACCGCTGGCCGCTTGCCGTCCTCAACCAGGTGCTCGGTGGCGGCCTGTCGAGCCGGCTCTTCCAGAAGGTCCGCGAGGAGCGGGGGCTCGCCTATTCGATCTGGTCCGAGCGCGCCGCCTATGCCGACGCCGGGTCGCTCGCCGTGACCGCGGGCACGGCGCCCGAGCACGTCGACGAGGTGCTCCGCATCGTGGTCGGGGAGCTCGAGTGCCTGGCCACCGACGGGGTCACCGAGCGCGAGCTGGCCGTGGCGAAGGGCAATCTGCGGGCGGACACCCTGCTGTCGTGCGAGGACTCCGGGGCCCGGATGAGCCGGCTGGGCTCCGCCGTGCTGCTCCACGGGCGCGTGTGGACCGTGGACGAGGTCCTCGAGCACTTCGAGGCGGTGACGCTCGACGACGTCCACCGGGTGGCGGCCGCCCTCGCCGAGGCGCCCCGCACGCTGGCCGCCGTCGGGCCGTTCGACCCCGACGGCTTCGACCACGACGCCCTCGGCCTCGCTCGCCGGGCAGCGTGACCGCCACCGCCACCCCCGAGGTGGGTGCCCCTCCCGAGGGTGGCCGGCGAGGGTGGCGGCAGGGGCGGCACTGGCTCGGCACCGCCGACGGGAGGGCGGTGGCGATCCTCGTGGTCGTCCCGCTCGTGGTGTTCGTGGTCCCGGCGCTGGCCGGGAAGCCGGCGATCGCCGCCGACAACCTGATCCAGAACTTCCCCCTCCGCGCCCTGTCGGGCGCCGACCTGCGAGCCGGGCACCTCCCGCTGTGGAACCCGTACATCTGGTCGGGGAGCCCGTTGCTCGCTGGGCTCAACGCCGGGTCGTTCTACCCCCTCACCTTCGTCTTCGCCGTCCTGCCGCCGGTGGCGGCGTGGGTCGTCAACATGCTGGGCACCTACTGGGCGGCCGGGCTCGGCCTCTACGCCCTCGGGCGGAGCGAGGGCCTGCGTCCGGTGGCGTGCCTGCTGGCCGCCCTGACCTACGCGTTCGCCGGCACCATGTCCGGCCAGATGGTCCATCTCGGCGTGGTCCAGGGCATGGGCTGGGCTCCCCTCCTCGTCCTGTCGCAGCTCCGGCTGGCTCGTGCCGTCCGGGAGGGCACCTCGCACTGGCGCTGGGTCGCGCTGCTGGCGGCGGTCATCGGCATGGAGGCGTTGACCGGGGAGCCACGGGCCATCGCCGAGACGGAGATCCTGGCGTGCGCCGTCACCTTGTGGGAGCTCTTCCGCCCGGCGTGGGCCCAAGCCGCCCGGCGGCTGCGCTTCCTCGGGCTCTCCGCCCTTGCGGGCCTGTGGGGGGTGGCACTGGCCGCCGCCGAGCTCGCGCCGGGGTGGTCGTTCATCACCGCCTCGCAGCGCTCGGTGGAGAGCTACCAGTTCTTCGGGGCCGGATCGTTGCCCCTGAAGTGGACGGCGCTCCTCTTCGTCCCGGACCTGTTCGGTGGCAACGGCGTCTTCGAGCAGCCGAGCTTCTTCAACAACTACAACCTGCCGGAGGTGACCGGCTACGTCGGCCTCCTGGCTCTGGGGGCGGCGCTGGTGCTGGCCTCGCGGTCGTTCGGCCGGCGACGGGCGCCGGGGAGCGCGCGCTGGGGCCTGTGGCTCGCGCTCCTCGTCCTGGGGCTGCTCCTCGCCTGGGGCACGTACACCCCGCTCGGGCACGTGTGGGTGCTCATCCCCCTTTTCGGCAAGACCCGGCTGCAGAGCCGCAACCTCGGCATCGTCGACCTGGCCCTCGCCGTGCTGCTGGCCTTCTGGGCCGACCGGGCCGTGGCGGGGCGGGCGACCGAAGCCGGCCTGACGGGGTGGCGTCGCTGGTTGCTCGCCGCCCCGGCCCTGGTGGCCCTCGTCCTCTGCGTGGGCCTGGTGGCCGACCCCGTCCCGATCGAGGAGTGGTTGGGCACCAGCGCCGCGGGCGGTGCCATGGCCCACTACCTGGTGCCGTGGCTGGTTGGCCAGGCCGTCGTGTCGGCGGCCGTGGTGGCGCTCGTCTTCGGCTGGCATCGGCTCCCGGCGCCGCGCCGCCCGTCCTGGCTCGGTGCGGTCGTGGCCGTCGACGTGCTCCTGTTCGCCGTGGCCACTGCCACCGGATATACGGCGGGGACCGCGTCCCTCCAGCCGAGCCGCGCGCAGGCCGTGGCGAACGTGCCCGCGCTGGGCCGGGCCGGGCGTTTCGCCATCGTGGAGGCCAACGGCATCAACACCGACGTCCTGAGCACGATCGGCGAGCCGGACCTCAACGCCTTCACCACGCTCCGCAGCGCGCAGGGGTACGGCTCGATCGTGTCCGACACGTACGCCACCGCGACGGGCACCCACACGCTGGACTCCATGACAGCGTGCGACCTGGCCAGGGGCGTCTTCGACCCCTTGCGCCTGTCGACCGTCCTCGTGTCCCCGGGCACCCTCGGCCCCGGGCCCCCGGCCAACGGTCCGCCGGTCCGCCGGCCGGCCTGCGCCGGTGCGCCGCTGCCGGGAACGGCCACCCACCGCGTCCTGTACCTCGGGTTCCCCCTCGTCGTGTCGAGCGCCCACCTCGTGGCCATCCGTCACGTGCGCGCGTCGGGTGCGATGCGGGTGCGCGTGCTGGGGGAGCGGGGCGGTGTGCACGCGGTGCCGGTCGCCGTGCGGCGGACGGCCAAGGGGTGGTCGGTGGTGTTCGACCACCCGGTGCTCGCCTACGGCGTGGTCCTCGACGGCCCGGTGCGCGCGGTGGCCGACACGTCGACGGTCACCGGCACCCAGCCCCCGGGACGGACAACTCCACCGGCAGCGACCACCGCGCCCGGCCAGTGGACCTTCAACGGGTACCTCCAGAACGCCCTCGGCCAACCGGCCTGGCACTACGTCGGCATCTGGCGCACGTTCTCGGTGTTCACCCGAACCGTCCGGCCGCCGGTCTGGCTGGCGGGGTCGCCGTCCGGCTCGAGCGTCACGCAGGTGCGGTCCACCCCGTGGGGGACCGAGGTGGACCGGGTGGTCGCCGCGGGGCCGGTGACCGTGGTGCGCAGCGAGGCCTACCAGCAGGGCTGGAACGCCGAGGCGGTCCCGGCGGGCGGGGGCCCGGCGCGGGCAGTGCCCGTGGCGGCCCGCGGCCTCGTGCAGTCGGTGCGCCTGCCGCCGGGACGCTGGACCCTGACCTTCCGGTACCGGGCACCCCGGCTCAGCGCCGGCCTGGCCGCCACGGGGCTCGCCCTGGCGGCCTTCGCCGCCGCCGGCGGGTGGGCGCTCGTCCTCCGCCGGCGACGGCGCCGGGCTGGGTAGCGTGTCGCTCGTGACGCGGGTGGCGGTGCTCGGAGCGGCCGGCCGGATGGGCCAGGAGGTGTGCCGCGCCGTGGCGGAGGCCGGCGACCTCGACCTCGTGGCCGCCGTGGACCTGCGGCCGCCGCCGGTCCCCGACGGGGTGGTGGTCGGCACCGACCTCGACACGCTCCGCCGGGCAGGGGCCGAGGTGGCCGTCGACTTCACTGAGGCCGGCGCGGCCCGGGCCAACCTGGCGTGGTGCGCCGACCACGGCGTCCACGCTGTCGTCGGTACCACGGGCCTCCGCCCGGCGGACCTGGCGGACCTCGCCGAGCGCTTCGCTGCGTCGGCGGCCAACGCCGTCGTGGCGCCGAATTTCGCCATCGGCGCCGTGCTCCTGGTGCGCCTGTGCGAGCTGGCCGCGCCGCACATGGACGGGGTCGAGGTCATCGAGTTGCACCATGACCGCAAGGTCGACGCCCCGTCGGGGACGGCACTGCGGACCGCCGAGCGCATCCTGGCTGCCCGCGAGGCCGCCGGCAGCCCGCCCCTGCCGCCCGATCCCACGACCCAGGAGGTGCTCGCCGGCGCCCGAGGCGGCGAGGCACCCGGGGGCATACGGGTCCACTCGGTGCGCCTACCCGGCCTGGTGGCCCACGAGGAGGTCGTGTTCGGCGCTCCGGGGCAGAGCCTCACGGTGCGGCACGACTCCTACGACCGGAGGTCCTTCATGCCGGGGGTGCTCCTCGCCGTCCGGGCCGTCGCCGGCCGGCCAGGCCTCACCGTGGGGCTCGAGCCGCTGCTCGGGATCTGACGCCGTGCCCACGGAGGTCCGCGAACGGATCCTCCGGGCCACCTACGAGTGCGTGGCACGCTGGGGCCTGGGCAAGACGACCGTCGACGACGCCGCCCGCCAGGCGGGCCTGTCGCGGGCCACTGTCTACCGCTACTTCCCCGGCGGCCGAGAGGAGCTGGTCACGGCCGTCATCGCGTGGGAGCACGCCAACTTCTTCCGCCGCCTCTACCACGAGGTGCGTGGCGCCACCACCTTGGGAGAGGTGATGGAGCGGGGGATCGCCTTCGCCCACGGCGCCATCCGGCGTCACGAGGTGCTCCAGCGGGTGCTCGAGACCGAGCCCGAGGTGCTGGTGCCCAAGCTCACGGTCGAGGCCGCCGGCACCCAGGAGGTGATCGCCGCCTTCCTCGTGCCGTACCTCGAGCGGCACCGGCTGGCGCCGGGCGTCCGGGTCCAGGATGCGGCGGACTTCCTCGCCCGCATGGCCCTCTCCTACACCGGCTCACCCGGGCGCTGGGACCTCGACGACCCCGAGCAGGTGGCCCGGCTCGTGCGGGCGGAGCTCCTGGCAGGGATCCTCCCCCCCGCGACCGTTGACGATGAGACAAAGGCTGGCATATTGTTTCACCGTGCACGCCGACGCGGCGCCCACCCGGGCGTCTGAGCGGGTCGTCCGGCACCTCGGGACCGACGACCGCACCAGCACGCGGGTGCGGGTCGTCGATGCGGCGCTCCGCTGCCTGGCCCGCCAGGGCACCCAGCGCACCACGGTCGACGAGATCGCCCGGGAGGCGGGCGTCTCGCGGGCAACGCTGTACCGGGCGTTCCCGGGCGGCAAGGAGGCCGTCCTCGCCGCCGTGGTCGAGACGGAGGCCGCTCGGTTCTTCTCTGCCCTGGCCGTCGTCATGGGTGAGGCCGAGGACCTGGAGGACGTCCTCGTCGCCGGCATGGTCGAGGCCGCCGAGCGCCTGTCGTCGCACGCCACCTTGCGGTACGTGCTCGACCACGAGCCCGGGTTGGTCCTGTCACGGCTGGCGTTCGACCCGTTCGACGAGGTGCTCGGGGCGGCTGCCGCCTTCAGCGCGCCGTTCTTCGGCCGGTGGCTCGAACCGGACCAGGCGCTGCGGGCCGCCGAGTGGGCGGTCCGGGTGGTGGTGTCCTACCTGTCGTGCCCCCGAGAGGGGTTCGACCTGACCGACCCCGACGAGGCGCGGCGCCTGGTCTCCACGTTCGTGATCCCAGGGATCCTCGCGCTGCGCATGCCCACGCGGCCGATGCGAAGGGAGGAGTGATGCGGAGCAATGCCGAGATCATCGGCCGCGAGGAGGTGAACGACCTGGCTGCGGTGATGGCGACGGTCGGCCGCGAGGACGGCGACGGCCGCCACCTGGTGACCGACGAGTGCCCGGCGGAGTTCACGTGGGACTACGAGAAGGGCGCCAAGGCCAAGCTCGACAAGCTCTACGAGAAGGCCAAGCGGGCACAGTGGAACGCCCAGACCGACCTCCCCTGGGACACCGAGGTGGACCAGGAGCGGGTGGTGATCGCGAACAGCCAGGCCAACCCGGAGGCCAACCGCTGGCCGCGGGAGGCGGTCGAGGGCACGGTGCTCGAGCGGTGGGGCGACGCCGAGTGGCTGCAGCTCGGGATCGAGAACCAGAACTGGATGCTGTCCCAGTTCCTCCACGGGGAGCAGGGGGCGCTCCTGTGCACGGCCAAGATCGTGGAGACCGTGCCGTGGATCGACGCCAAGTACTACGCCGCCAGCCAGGTCATGGACGAGGCCCGCCACGTCGAGGTGTTCTCGAAGTACCTCGACGAGAAGCTCTCGGGCCACTACCCCATCAACCACCATCTCCGGCTGTTGCTCGACGACATCATCCGCGACGCCCGCTGGGACATGACGTACCTCGGCATGCAGATCATGGTCGAGGGTCTGGCGCTGGCCGCCTTCGGCTTCATCCACGCCCTGACGACGGAGCCGCTCTTGAAGCAGCTGCTGCGCTACGTCATGGCCGACGAGGCGCGCCACGTGGCGTTCGGCGTGATCAGCCTGCAGGACTACTACCGGGAGCTGACCGCCGCCGAGCTGCGAGACCGCCAGGAGTTCGCCTTCGAGGCGGCGGTGCGGATGAAGGACCGTCTGGTGATGCAGGAGGTGTGGGACCGTCTCGGCGTGCCGCCCGCCCACGTGGTCCAGGTGATGTCCAAGGCGCCCGAGCGCGACGAGTTCCAGATCCTCCTCTTCTCGAAGATCGTGCCCAACCTGAAGAAGCTGGGCCTCCTCGACGCCGCCGACGGCTGGTTGCGCCAGAGGTTCACCGAGATGGGGGCCATCGCCTTCGAGGACTTCGCCGACTCGACCGAGGAGGCCGACGCCTTCGCCGACGGGTCGCCGGTCGAGCGCCACGTCGCCTGACGGTCCCGGGCGGCGGAGCCTCGCTTCGGGGGGCGCTGGTAGCCTGGCGCCCATGCCCCCCGCCCGTTTCGGTGCCGTCGTGACGGCGATGGTCACCCCGTTCGACCTGGCCGGCCGGCTGGACCTCGACGCCGCCGTACGGCTGGCGCGATGGCTGGTCGACCACGGGAGCGACGGCCTGGTGCTCGCCGGGACGACGGGCGAGGGCCCGGTCCTGACCGATGCCGAGCGCCTCGATCTGTGGCGTGCCGTCGCCGAGGCGGTCACCGTCCCCGTCGTCGCCGGCACCGGCACCAACGACACCCACCACTCGGCAGGGCTCACCGCGGCTGCCGGCGGCACGGGGGTGGACGGCGTGCTGGTGGTCACCCCGTACTACAACCGGCCGTCGCAAGACGGCCTGGTCGAGCACTTCACCACCGTCGCCCGGGCCACCGACCTCCCGGTGATGCTCTACGACATCCCCGTGCGGACCGGCCGCCGGATCGCCCTCACCACCCTCCAGCGCGTGGTGGCGGCCGCACCGAACGTGGTCGCCGTCAAGGACGCCACGGGCGACCCGGCCGGTGCCGCCCGCCAGGTGCACCATCTGCCCGACGAGTTCGAGGTCTACAGCGGGGACGACGCGCTGACCCTGCCGTTGCTGGCGATCGGCGCCGTGGGCGTGGTGAGCGTCGCCTCGCACTGGGCGGGCAGGGAGATCGGGGAGATGGTGGCCGCCTTCCGCAAGGGGGACGTCGACGCGGCGCGCCGGCTGAACGGCCACCTGGTGGAGTCCTACGACTTCGAGTCCACCGAGGCGTTCCCGAACCCCCTCCCGGCCAAGGCCGCGTGTCGCGCCCTCGGCCTGCCGGTCGGCCAGTGCCGGCCGCCCATGGGCGAGGCGCCCCCGGAGCTCGACGGCGAGGCGGCGCGGGTCATCACGCGGCTGGGCACGGTCGCCGGCGCGGGGGACCCGGTTGCCTGAGCCGGTCCGCATCGTCTTCCTCGGCGGCCTCGGCGAGATCGGCCGGAACTGCGCGTGCGTCGAGGTCGACGGGCGCATCCTCGTCCTCGACTGCGGCATCATGTTCCCCGACCCCGACATGCCCGGGGTCGACCTCGTCCTCCCCGACTTCTCCTACCTGCGGGACAACGCCGACCGGGTCGACGGTGTGGTGCTCACCCACGGCCACGAGGACCACACCGGCGGGCTGGCGTTCCTGGCGCGGGAGATGGCGTTACCCGTCTACGGCTCGGAGCTCTCCCTGGGGCTGGCCGGCAACCGGATCGACGAGGCCGGCCTCTCCGGGCAGGTCACCTGCATCCCGGTCGCCGACGGGGAGCGGCGCCGGATCGGACCGTGCGACGTCGAGTTCATCCCCGTCACCCACTCGGTGCCGCATGCGTTCGCCGTCGCCTTCCACACGCCGCAGGGCGTCGTGCTCCACTCGGGCGACTTCAAGCTGGACCTGCATCCGGTCGACGGCCGGCGCACGGATCTGGCCCGCATCGGGGCACTGGCGTCGGGGGCCGGCATCCGGCTCCTCCTCGGGGACTCGACGAACGCCGAGGAGCCGGGGTTCACCCCCTCCGAGAGCACGGTGGGCGCCACCCTGCGCCGGGTGGTGGCCGCCGCCGCCGGCCACCGGGTGGTGGTGGCCTGCTTCGCCAGCCACATCCACCGGGTCCAGCAGGTGGTCGACGCCGCCGTGGCGAACGGGCGGCGGGTCGCCACCCTCGGGCGGTCGATGGGCAAGAACGTGGAGCTGGCCAGCCGCCTGGGCCTGCTGCAGGTGCCGGACGGGGTGCTCGTCGACATCGAGCGGATCGACGACCTCCCCGACGGAGAGGTGTGCGTCGTCTCGACCGGATCCCAGGGGGAGCCGATGTCGGCGCTCTCGCTCATGGCCACCGGCGACAACAAGTGGTTCCGCATCGAGGCCGGTGACGTCGTCGTGATCAGCGCCCACCCGATCCCGGGCAACGAGTGGTCGGTCGGGCGGGTGATCGACGAGCTCCACCGCCGGGGTGCGACAGTGGTCCACTCGGGGACCGAAGCCGTCCATGTGAGCGGTCACGCCCGCCGGGGCGAGCTCGCCACGCTGCTGTCGGTGGCCCGGCCGGCCGCCTTCGTCCCCGTCCACGGCGAGTACCGCCACCTGTCGCACCACGCTGCCCTCGCGCGCTCGATGGGGGTGCCGGACGAGCAGGTCCTCCTCTGCGTCGACGGTGACGCCGTGCGGCTGGACGACACCGGGTTGCACCGGGACGGCACGGTGCCGGCCGGCTACCTCTACGTCGACGGGACGGTGGGCGACGTCGGGCACGGCGTCCTGCGGGACCGCCGGCTCCTCGCCGAAGAGGGCGTGGTCATGGTGGTCGCGACGGTCGACCTCCAGCGCCACGCCCTGACCGGCGACCCCGAGATCGCCACCAAGGGCTGGGTGCACGCGCCCGAGTCCGAGGAGCTGCTCGGCGACGCCAGCCGGGTGGTGGCGGCAGCGCTCGTGGCCGCCATGGAGGAAGGCGCCCACGACGTCGAGGTCCTCAACCGGCACGCGCGCCGTGCGCTGGGCCGGCTGGTCAACGAGCGCACCCGCCGGCGACCCATGATCATCCCCGTCGTGATGGCGGTCTGAGCCGGCCTCAGCCGGCCGTCGCCAGCTCCGTCTCGTTGGGCTCCGTTCGCGCCCGCTCCCGCGGGACCAGCCACACCGCGGCCAAGGCCGCCACGGACAGCCCGGCGGCCACGACGAAAGCGTCGGCGTAGCCCGTCGACAGGGCGGCTGCCGCCGGGACCGCGTCGTGCACCAAGGTGCGGCTGCGGTCGGTGGCGAGGGTGGCGAGCACGGCCAGCCCGACGGAGCCCCCGACCTGGCGGGAGGTGTTGAGCACGCCGGATGCGAGGCCGGCCTCGGCACGGTCGACGCCGGCGGTGCCGGCGGCGGCGAGCGGCGTGAAGAGGACCCCGATGGCGAGGGCGGCGACGGTGCCGGCTCCGAAGACGACACCCCAGTAGCCCGCGGACGGGCTCATCCGGGACAGCCAGGCGAAGCCGGCGATGGAGCACAGGTTCCCGGCTACGAGCAGCGGGCGGGTGCCGAACCGGGGGAGGAGCCGGGAGCTCGCCTGGGCCCCCACCACGATCGCCGCGCACATGGGAAGGAAGGCCAGGCCGGCCCGGAGCGGGCCGTAGCGCAGCACGTACTGGAAGTACAGGGAGAGGAAGTACCACATCGAGAAGAACGCGGCGCCGACGAGGGCCATGATCACGTTGGCCCCGGTCACCCATCGCGACGTGAAGAGGCGCAGCGGGACGAGCGGGGACGACGAGCGCCACTGGAGGGTGACGAAGGCGGCCAGCAGGACGGCCGCTCCGAGGAGGGTCCCCACGGTGTGGGCCGATCCCCACGGGTACTGGTCCGTCCCCACGATGCCGTAGGCGAGGAGGGCGAGACCGGCGGTCACCGTCAGCGAGCCGGCGACGTCCAGGCGGCGGTTGCCGTCGGCGCTGCGGAGCTCGCTCAGCTCGGCCACGGCGACGGCCGCCGCGGCGATGCCGATCGGCACGTTGACGAACAGCACCCACCGCCAGCTGAGCTCGGACGTGAGCACGCCCCCGAGGACCGCGCCCGCAGCCCCGCCGGCGCCGCCGAGGGCGCTCCAGACGCCGAGGGCGCGCACGAGGCGACGCCCGGAGAAGGTCGTGACGAGGATGGTGAGCGTGGCAGGGGAGAGGAACGCGCCTCCCACGCCCTGCACGGCGCGAGCGGCGGTGAGCCACGTCGATGTCTGTGCCAGGCCGCCGACGAGGCTGGCCAGGGAGAAGAGGGCCAGGCCGAGCAGGTAGACGCGCCGGCGCCCGAGCAGGTCGGCCGCTCGCCCGCCGAGGAGCAGGAAGCCGGCGAAGGTGAGGATGTAGGCGTTCACCACCCACTGCAGCCCGACCGGGCTGTAGTGCAGGTCCCGCCCGATGGAGGGCAGGGCCACGTTCACCACTGACACGTCGAGGATGACCATGAACTGCGCCACGCAGGCCAGGATGAGGACGATCCGGTCGTGGCGCTGCTCGGAGGGGGTCATCCGGGAGAGCGTAGCTGTGGCGAACGGGCGTTCGCTCCCGGGGCACGAACGTGTGTGCGCCCCCGCCGCCCGCTTCGCCGCGGTCCCCCCGGCCCAGGTACCCCCGGCGGTAGCCTTTTTACCACTGTGGTCACCGCCAAGCGCCGCCCCGCCCCCGCCCGCCGCCCCGCGCCCTCTCGCCGCCGCGCACCGGAGCCCCCGGGCTTCTTCCAGGTCCACGCCGCCGACCTGTGGGCGATCGGCCTCGCCGCGCTCGGGGTCCTGCTCGGGCTGGCCGTCTACGCCGACGCTGCCGGGTGGCTGGGGCACGGCGTCGACCTGGGCCTCGGGGCGCTCGTCGGGTGGGCTCGCGGGCTCCTGCCGCCGCTGTGCGTGGCGGCCGCCGTCGCGATCCTGGTCGGCCGGCAGCGCACGGCCCCCCTGCGGGCCGGGATCGGCAGCGCCGTCGCCCTGGCCGGGGTGTGCGGCCTGGCCGACCTGGCCGGCGGTTCGCCGACGGTGGGCGCCGCCCGCGCCCACTTGGCCGTGGCCGGGGGATGGGTGGGCGCGCTCGTCGGCCACCCGGTGGCCTCCGGCGTGGGCACCGTCGGCGCGGTCGTGGTGCTGGTGGCGGTGGTGGCGGTAGGGACGGTGGTGGCCACCGGGCTGACGTTGTCGCAGGTCGGCCGTGGGATGGCCGCTGCCGGCGCCGCGGTGGGGCGGACCGCCCGGTCCTGGTGGTCGGGTGACGAGGACGCGCCCAGGTCGCTCGGCGACCGCCCGCTCCGGGAGGTCGAGCCCCCGGAGCCCCGCGAGCCGGCCCCGTCGCCGGAGCCCGAACGTCGACCTCGAGCCGAGGTGGAGGTCGATCTCGAGGCCGACCCGGACCCCGGGGCCGGGCTCGAGGGGGAGGACGACCCGGCCACCCCCGAGGACCTCGACGCACCGGTCACGGCCGGGCGAGGGCGCGGGAAGGCAGTGGGCGAATGGCACCTGCCGGCCCTGCGGCTCCTGAGCCGCTCGCAGCAGCAGCGCCTCGATCTTCGCCTGCTGGACCTGGCGGGCGAGCAGCTGGTGGCGTCCTTGGCGGCCCACGGCGTGGAGACCCGGCTCGTCGGCCGGACGGTCGGCCCCACCGTCACGCGCTTCGAGCTCGAGCTGGGCGCCGGGGTGAAGGTGGCCCGCGTCACGTCGCTGTCCAAGGACATCGCGTACGCCATGGCATCGCCCGACGTGCGGATCCTGGCCCCCATCCCCGGGAAGTCGGCCATCGGGGTCGAGGTGCCCAACCGGCAGCGCCAGCTGGTCTCGCTCGGCGACATCCTGGCGTCCGAGGAGGCCCGGCGGGCCGTCCACCCCCTGGAGGTGGCCCTCGGCCGGGACATCGCCGGACGCGCCGTGATGGTGAACCTGGCGGAGATGCCCCACGTGCTCATCTCGGGGGCGACGGGCGCCGGGAAGTCCTCGTGCATCAACTCGCTCATCACGTCGGTCCTCATGCGCGCCACCCCCGACCAGGTGCGGATGATCCTCGTCGACCCCAAGCGGGTGGAGCTCGGGCAGTACAACGGGCTGCCGCACCTCCTCACGCCCGTCGTCGTGGACCCGAAGAAGGCGGCCAACGCCCTGGCGTGGGCCGTCAAGGAGATGGAGCGGCGCTACGACCTGCTGGCCGAGCACGGGGTGCGTGACATCACGGGGTACACCGAGGCCTTCGACCGGGGCGATCTCGAGGCCCGCGACGAGGACGGCCCCGAGCGACTGCCGTTCGTCCTGGTGGTGGTGGACGAGCTCAACGACCTCATGATGGTGGCGGCACGCGACGTCGAGGAGTCGGTGTGCCGGATCGCCCAGATGGCGCGGGCTGTCGGCATCCACCTGGTGCTCGCCACCCAGCGGCCCTCGGTGGACGTCATCACCGGGGTGATCAAGGCCAACATCCCGAGCCGGATGGCCTTTTCGGTGTCCTCGTTGGCCGACAGCCGGGTCATCCTCGACCAGCCCGGGGCGGAGCGGCTCGTGGGCAAGGGCGACATGCTCCTGCTCACGGCGTCCTCGTCGATCCCCCGGCGCATCCAGGGCCCGTGGGTCTCGGAGGACGAGGTCCGGGCCGTGGTCGGGCACTGGCGCCGTCAGGGCGGGACCACCGAGCCGGTGGTGGCCCTCGACGGGGTCGAGGAGGGGCCCGGCGGGGCGCTTCCGGGCGACGACGAGGGCGACGAGCTCCTGGCGCAGGCCATGGAGCTCGTGGTCCGGTCGCAGCTGGGCTCGACGTCGATGCTCCAGCGCAAGCTCCGGGTGGGCTTCGCCCGTGCCGGACGCCTGATGGACCTGCTCGAACGCCGGGGGGTGGTCGGCCCGTCCGAAGGGTCGAAGGCGCGTGCCGTCCTCATGACCCCCGAAGAGCTCGACGGCCGGCAGCAGTGACCGTGCCGCCGGTCGCGGGCGGTCCGCGACCCCTGCCGCCGCCGCGCCGACCGCCGGCGCGCCGGGCAGGAGGCCCGCGGCCGGTGGCGCGGCCGTCGACGCCGCGGTTCCCCGACGCCGCCACCCGCCGCCGGGTCTTGCGCCGCCGCCGCCAGGTGGCCGCCGCCGCCGCCCTACTGGTCCTGACCGCGCTCGCCTTCGGCGCGATGGTGCTGGTGAGCCTGGGGGACACGCCGCCGGTGGCCACCGTCCGCACCCTGCACCTCCCGGCCACGACGGCGGTGTCCCGGCCGGCGCCGCTGCCGTGGGCCGCCACCGGCGAGTCGGCGGTGGCCGTCCCCGCCGCCGGCTTCGCCACCCAGTCCGGTCCCGAGGAGCCGGTGCCGGTGGCCAGCATGACCAAGATCATGACGGCGTACGTGGTCCTCCACGACCACCCCCTCCGGCCGGGGCGGCCCGGGCCCGTCGTCACGATCACGCCCGCCGACGCCCAGAATTTCGCCACCGACACCGTCACCGACCAAGCGAACGTGCTGCTCCAGGCGGGAGAGACGCTGACCGAGCTCCAGATGGTCCAGGGCCTCCTCGTGCACTCGGCCAACGACCTGGCCTACGCGCTGGCCAACTGGGACGCCGGCTCGGTCACCGCCTTCGTCGCCAGGATGAACGCCGCCGCCGCCCGGTTGGGGATGTCCCACACGCACTTCGCCGACGCCAGCGGCTTCGACCCCGGCTCGGTGTCCACGGCGGGCGACCTGCTCAAGGTGACGGCGGCCGCGCTGCGCAACCGCGTCTTCGCCCACGCCGTCACCCTGCTGGCGGTGACCCTTCCGCTGGCGGGCACCGTGGGGAGCTACACGCCGATGCTCGGCACACCCGGTGTCGTCGGCGTGAAGTCGGGGTTCACGACACAGGCGGGTGGCGGTGACGTGCTGGCGTACACCGCGACGGTGGGCGGCCGCCGACTGACGGCGCTGGCCGCGGTGACGTCCCAGGAGGGGCCGACAGTGCTCCAGCGAGCCGGCCAGGAGGCGTTGACACTCGCCCGCGCCGCCGCCGCCGAGGTGGTCCAGGCCACCGCCGCACGGGTGGGACAAGCCGTGGCGACGGCCACCGTCGACGGGCGGACCGTGCGCGTGGTCGTCACGCGCCCGGTGGTGCTCGACGTCGGACCGGGTGCCGTCGTCCGCATGGCGGTCGTGGTGCGCCGCGCACCTCGGGGCGGGGACCCCGCCGGGACGCCAGTCGGCACGGCGACGTTCGTCGCCGGCAGCCAGCGCGTGGCGGTGCCGGTGCGGACGGCGGCGCCGCTTCCCGCGCCACCCCTGTTGCAGCGCCTATTCTGACCCGATGCGCGCTCGGGCCCCGGCTTCGTCGGCCAACCTCGGCCCAGGCTTCGATGTGCTGGCGCTGGCCGTCGACCGTTACGTCGAGGTCGAGGTCGAGCCGGCCGACCGCCTGACGGTTCGCAGCGAAGGGGAGGGCGCCGGCATCGCCGACGACGCCGGCCACCTGGCGGCCCGGGTCGCCATGGACGTGGTCGGCCACGACCGGCTGGCCATCACCGTGCGCTCACAGGTCCCTGTGGCCCGGGGGCTCGGCTCGTCGGCGGCGCTGGCCGCGGCCGCTGCTGGTGCCGCCGGGGCGGAGGATCCCCTGGCGGTCGCCGCTCGCGTCGACGGCCACCCCGAGAACGCTGCTGCCAGCGTGGTCGGCGGCCTGGTCGTGGCGACCGTGGTCCGTGGTGCCGTCCACGCCGTCCGCCTCCCGCTCGACCCGGCGCTGGCCTTCGTCGCGGCCGTGCCCGACCGGGCTTTGCCGACGGCGCGGGCGCGCCAGCTCCTGCCGGCCCAGGTGAGCCGGGAGGACGCCACGTTCAACCTCGGCCGCATGGGCCTCCTGCTCGCCGGGCTCGCGGACCACCGGCTCCTCGTGCGCGAGGCCGCCGAGGACCGGCTCCACCAGGACCACCGCAACGTGCTCTTCCCCGAGGCCCCCAAGCTGCTGGCCGCCCTGCAGGCCGGCGGTGCGCTCGCCGCCTGCTGGTCGGGCGCGGGCCCGACCTTGCTCGGGATCTGCCTGCAGGCCGACGCCCCGAGCGTCGCCACCGCCGCCCGGTCGGCGCTCGCCGAGGCGGGCGTCCCCGGTCGGGTGATGGTGCTGCGCCCGGACCTGCAGGGGCTGGTGGTGGGCGAGGGCACCCGTATCCCTGCCGGGTAGGGTGGGCCGCCGTGGCACGCAAGTTCGCCATCCGCACGTTCGGCTGCCAGATGAACGAGCACGACTCCGAGCGCCTCGCCGGGCTGCTCGCCGCCGACGGACTGGAGCCGACCGACGACCTCGAGCAGGCGGACGTCGTGGTGCTCAATACGTGCTGCATCCGGGAGAACGCCGACAACAAGCTCTACGGCCATCTCGGCCACCTCAAGCGCCTCCGTGACGCCAAGCCGGACCTGCAGATCGCCGTCGGCGGCTGCCTTGCCCAGAAGGACAAGGAGCTGGTCCGCCAGCGGGCTGGCCACGTCGACGTGGTCTTCGGCACCCACAACCTGGCGAGTGCCCCCGCGCTCCTGCGGCGTGCTGCCGCCGAGGGCCCGCTCGTCGAGGTCCCCGACACGCCGGACGACGCGGCCGTCGGTGGTCCACAAGGGCAAGCCGTGGCCCTCTCCGCCGTGCGTGAGCTGCCCTACGCGGCGTGGGTGACCATCCAGACGGGCTGCGACAACTCGTGCGCCTTCTGCATCGTCCCCGCCGTCCGCGGTCCCGAGGTGAGCCGGTCCCTGGACGAGCTGGTCACCGAGGTGCGGGCGCTCGCCGCCCGAGGGGTGACCGAGGTGACCCTCCTCGGCCAGAACGTCAACTCCTACGGGCGCGACCTGACCCGTCGGCGGCCGCTGTTCGACCGGCTGCTGCGTGCCGTGGGCGAGGTGGAGGGCATCCGTCGGGTGCGGTTCACGAGCCCCCACCCCAAGGACCTTCGGCCGGAGACGATCGCCGCCATGGCGGAGGTGCCGGCCGTCTGCGAGCAGCTGCACCTCCCGCTGCAGGCAGGCAGCGACCGGGTCCTGGCCGCCATGCGCCGGGGGTACACGGCGGAGCGCTACCTCGCCCGGCTGGCGGCCGCCCGGGACGCCGTGCCCGACCTGGCGGTCACCACGGACCTCATCGTGGGCTTTCCCGGCGAGACCGAAGCCGAGTTCGAGGACACGCTGGCGGTGGTGGCCGACGCCGCGTACGACAGCGCCTACACCTTCATCTTCTCCCCGCGCCCGGGCACCCGGGCGGCAGCGATGACCGACGCGTTCGTGGAGCCCGGCGTGGTGGCGGCCCGTTTCGATCGCCTGCGGGCGGTGGTCGAGCGGTCCGCCCTCGCACGCCACCGGGCCCGGGTCGGTCAGATCGAGGACGTCCTGGTGGAAGGGCCGAGCCGGCGCGACGCCGCCATGTGGACGGGCCGCACCCGGCAGGGGAAGCTCGTCCACTTCCCGGTCGCGGCGCCGGCGCCGGCCCCGGCGCCCGGCGCCTATGCCGACGTGGCGGTGACGGGCGCCGCGCCCCATCACCTGGTGGGCGAGCTACGACAGGTCACGTCGGCGCCGCGCCACCGGGCCCGCCTCCCGCTGACCGTCGGTTGAGCGCCGTCGCCCTCCTGGGCACGACGGCGTCGGGCAAATCGGCCCTGTCCCTCGAGGTGGCCCGCCGGCGCGGCGACGTCGAGCTCCTCTGCGTCGACTCCATGACCGTGTACCGCCACATGGACCTGGCGACCGCCAAGCCCGGGTCCGCCGCCCGCGCCGCGGTCCCGCACCACCTCCTCGATCTCGTGGACCCGTGGGAGGAGTTCACCGTGTCGCAGTTCCAGGCGGCCGCCCGCGCTGCCCTCGAGGACGTCGGGGGCCGGGGCCGGCTGCCGCTGCTGGTCGGTGGCACCGGGTTGTACCTGCGGGCGGTCGTCGACGAGCTGCGCCTGCCCGGCCGGTGGCCGGAGGTGGCGGCCGCCCTGGAGGCAGAGGCCGCGGCGCCCGGCGGTGTGGCGGTGCTCCACGCCCGCCTCGCCGTCCTGGATCCGCTGGCCGCCTCCCGCACCACGCCCACCAACCGACGGCGCGTGGTGCGGGCGCTGGAGGTGACGATCGGATCGGGGCGCCCCTTCTCCTCCTACGGCCCGGGGCTGACGGCCTACCCATCGACGTCCCACCGGCTGGTCGGGCTGCCCTTCGACCCCGATGCGGTCGACCGGCGGATCGAGGAGCGGTTCGCCCGGTGGCTGGGCGAGGGGCTCGTCGACGAGGTGCGGGCGCTGGCCAGCGGTGGCCTGTCGCGCACCGCCCGTCAGGCCCTCGGGTACAAGGAGCTGCTCGCCCACGTCGAGCAAGGGGTGCCCCTCGACGAGTGCGTGGCGGCGGCTGTGCGCCGTACCCGCACGTTCGCCCGTCGCCAGTGGTCGTGGTTCCGGCGAGACCCCCGCATCCGGTGGGTGGCGGAGGGCGAGGACCCAGCCGCGGTCCTGGACGATGCCCTCGGCCGCGTCCCCGCCGGGTCGCCGTAAGCTGACCGGACCGAGCGTGGCGCCGACAGGGCAGGACCGTCCGACGTCACGGTCCTCAGGGCGGGCAGGCGGGCTCGGCCCGGCCGGCCCGCACCGGCGCCGCTGGCGGGCGCAGGGTCACGGCCCCGGGGAGGACCTCGGTACGGATCGGTGCACGAGACGACCGGGCAGTGGGCCACGGTCCAGGGACCACTGCCGATGACGGGAAGGGAGACCAGGGGATGACGACCGTCGCGTTCTGCGGGTTGGGCCGCATGGGGCGCCTCATGGCCGGCCGGCTCCTCGATGCCGGCCACCGGGTCACGGTGTGGAACCGCTCGGACGGGCCCCAGCGCGAGCTGGCCGAGCGGGGTGCGGCCGTGGCCTCCAGCCCGAGGGAGGCAGCGGCCGCCTCGGAGGTCACGATCACCATGGTCACGGGTCCCGAAGCGCTCGAACAGGTGGTCCTGGGCCCCGACGGGGTCGCCGCCGGCCTGGAGGACGGCGACGTGCTCGTGGACATGTCGACCGTGGGCCCAGAGGCGTTCTTGTCGATGGCCGAGCGCCTGACGGCTGGGTCGGCCGTGGACGCACCCGTGCGCGGCAGCTTGCCCCAGGCCGCCGACGGCACGCTGCAGATCTACGTGGGGGCCGACGACCGCAGCTTCCGCCGCGTGGCGCCGGTGCTCGAGCCGCTCGGCGACCTCCGCCATGTCGGGCCTCCGGGGACCGGAGCTGCCACCAAGCTCGTGGTGAACACGGCACTGGTCGGCTCGGCGGCGTTGCTCGGGGAGTGCATGGCGCTCGGCGCCGGTTTGGGCCTCGACCGTGCCACGCTCCTCGACGTGCTCGGTCGCACGCCGATCGGGCCGACGGTGGCGTCCAAGGGGAAGAACGTGGCCGAAGGCCGTTACCCGCCGGCGTTCGAGGCACGGCTGGCCGCCAAGGACATCCGCCTGGTGGTCGAGGCCGCCCGGCGCCTCGGGGTGCGCCTGCCCCTCACGGACGCCGCGGGGACGTGGATGGACGCCACGGTCGACGCCGCCGACGGCGACGTCGACTTCTCCGCGGTGGTCGCCACCGTGATGGGGGAGGACGTCCGTCCGTGAGCGCGAGACTGGGACGATGAGCGACGAGCTCGTCCTCACCAAGCACGAGGGCGCCGGCAACGACTTCCTCGTCGTGGTCGAGCGCCCCGGCGGTGCCGGTGGGGCCGGCGGTGCCGGTGGGGCCGGTGGTGCCGGTGGGGCCGGTGGGGCCGGCGGGGCCGGTGTCGACGGCGCCGTGGCCCGTGCCCTGTGCGACCGGCGCCGTGGGGTGGGTGCCGACGGCCTCATCCGGGTGCGCCGGGGCACGGCCGGCGCCGATCTCGCCATGGACCTGTGGAACGCGGACGGCAGCGAGGCCGAGATGAGCGGCAACGGGATCCGCTGCCTGGCACAAGCGGCGGTGCAGGCGGGACTGGTCGTCCCGCCCCGCTTCACCGTCGCCACCGGCGCCGGGCTGCGCACCGTCGACTACCGGATGGGCCCCGATCCCGATGTCGCCACCGCCAGTGTGGACATGGGCGCCGTGCGCCTGGGGGCGGCGCGGACGGTGGCCGGGTACCGGGCCCGCGACGCCGATGTGGGCAACCCGCACGTGGTGGTGCTGGTGGACGGCGCGCTGGACGGGGTGCACCTCGAGCAGCTGGCGGCAGCAGCAGGGGCCGGCGTCAACGTCGAAGTGGTGACGCCGGCTGCCGGCGGGCTCGCCCTGCGGGTGTGGGAGCGGGGGGTCGGCGAGACGCTGGCCTGCGGCACGGGCAGCTGTGCCGCCGCCGCCGCCGCCCGCGACTGGGGCCTCGTCGGTGACGACGTCCCCGTGGCCAACCCGGGAGGCACCTTGGACGTCCACCTCGACGGCGCGGGCGGCGCGGTGCTGGCGGGGCCCGTGCGTCGGATCGCCGAGGTGCGGGTGCTCATGCCCCGGTCGGTGACGGCGGCGCGGTGACGGCTCGGTGACCCTGCAGTGAGCCTGCCCTCGACCCTGATCACCCGGGAGTTCCGGGAGAAGATCGTGCTCGTCGGCGTCGTGTTCCCTGGCACGGCCGCCGACACGGTGGAGGCCAACCTGGACGAGCTGGGCCTGCTGGTCGACACCGCCGGGGCCGACGTCGTGGCCCGGATCACCCAGCGCCGGGACCGGCCGGATCCGGCGACCTTCGTGGGGAGGGGCAAGGTCGCCGAGCTGGCGGCGCTGTCGGCGACGGTCGACGCCGACACCGTGGTGTTCGACGACGAGCTGAACCCGGCCCAGCAACGCAACCTGGAGAAGCTGCTCGGCCGCACCGCCATCGACCGCACGGCGGTCATCCTCGACATCTTCGCCCAGAACGCTCGCAGCCCGGAGGGCAAGGCGCAGGTCGAGCTGGCGTTGTTGCGGTACCGGCTGCCGCGGCTGCGCGGGCGCGGGCGGGCATTGAGCCAGCAGGCCGGTGGGATCGGCACCCGCGGGCCCGGCGAGACCCAGCTCGAGGTGGACCGCCGCCGCCTGGTCCGCCGTATGCACCGCCTCGAGGCCGACCTGCGCGAGGTGACCCGCACGCGGGAGGTGCAGCGCCGCTCCCGCCAGCGGGGGCGGCACCGCGAGATCGTGCTCATCGGGTACACGAACGCCGGGAAGTCGACGCTGCTCAACCGCCTGACGGCGGCGGGGGTGCCGGCCGAGGACCGGCTCTTCGTCACGCTGGACCCGCGCACCCGCCAGCTCGCGCTCCCGGGCGGCGAGACGGTGCTCGTCACCGACACCGTCGGCTTCGTGCGCAAGCTGCCGCACGAGCTGGTGGAAGCCTTCAAGTCGACGCTCGACTCGGTCCGGCTCGCCGACCTCGCCCTGCACGTGGTCGACGGCACGGCCGCGGACCCGGAGGCGCAGATGGGGGCCGTCCAAGAGGTGCTCGAGGAGATCGGCGCCGCCGACGTTCCCCAGTTGGTGGTGGTGAACAAGGCCGACCGAGGGGAGGGGGCGGAGCTGCTGGCTCGCAGGCACGAAGGGGCCGTGGCCGTGTCCGCCGCCACCGGTGAGGGGGTGGACGTACTGCTGCGGGCGGCGGCGGACCGCCTCCGGATGGCCGACCGGGCGGTCGAGCTCGTCATCCCGTGGTCCCGCGGGGACGTGCTGGCGGCCGTGCACCGGGAGGGCGAAGTGGTCGACCAACAAGCGGGCGAGGAGGCGGCACGGGTGCACGTGGTGCTGGACGAGGCGGGCCGCGCTCGGTTCCGCGAGTTCCTGGTGGTGCCGGCGTGAGTGGGGCGTTCCGCCCGCCGCCGTACCCCTACGACCGGTTGCGGGGCCTGCGCGACCTGGCGGAGGCGCTGCCGGGCGGGGTGGTCGACTGCTCGGTCGGCACGCCGTGCGATGCGCCGCCGCCAGCGGTCGTCCGGGCGTTGGCCGTGTCCGGAGCCGAGCGCGGGTACCCGTCTTCGGCGGGCAACCCTGCCTTCCGCCGGTCTGCTGCCGACTGGCTCGGGCGGCGGTTCGGGGTCGAAGTCGATCCCTCGGCGGTGGCCGCCTGCGTCGGGACCAAGGAGCTGGTCGCCTCCACCGCGCACTATCTCCGGCTGCGCACGCCGGTCCGCGACACCGTCCTCTACCCGGCGGTCTCCTACCCGACGTACGCCATGAGCGCGGCGTTGGCCGGGTGCCGTGCCGTGCCCGTGCCTCCCGCCGGTCCCGACGGTGGCGGCCTCGACCTGTCGGGCGTGGCCAAGGCGGACGCGGCGCGGGCCCTCCTGCTGTGGGTCAACTCGCCGGCCAACCCGTCGGGCGGCCTGAGCGACCTGGTGGCGGCGGCCGAGTGGGGACGGCGCCACGGGGTGCCCGTCTTCTCCGACGAGTGCTACGCCGACTACACGTGGGAGGGTCGACCACGCTCGGTGCTCGAGACCGGGACGGCCGGCGTGGTCGCGGTCCATTCGCTCTCGAAGCGCTCGAACCTCGCGGGCGTGCGTGCCGGCTTCTACGCCGGCGACCCGGAGCTCGTCGGCTACCTGCGCGACGTGCGCCAGCACGCCGGCCTCATGGTGCCCGGCCCCGTGCAAGCGGCCGCCGCCGTGGCGCTGGCCGACGACGCCCACGTCGAGGTCCAGCGCGAGCGCTACCGCGAGCGGCTCACCCACGTGGCGGGCGTCCTCAACGACGTCGGCTGTCCGACCTCCCTTCCACCCGGTGGCTTCTACCTGTGGGTCCCCGTCCCGCGCCGATGGGACGACGGGTGGGCGATGGCGGAGGACCTGGCAAAGGCCGCCGGCCTCTTGGTGAGCCCCGGCGACCTCTACGGCGAGCGCACGGCGGCGCACGTCCGGATCGCCGTCGTGCAGCCCATGGTGCGCCTGCGGCTCGTCGGGGAGCGGTTGGCCGTCGCCGGCTGGAGCTGAGACCACGGCCGGGACGGGTCCCGGCCGTGGTCGCAACCTGCGGCAACTGCAGGGGCGGTGTGTCGCCCGCGAGGTTCACACGGCGTGGATCTCGCCCTCCATGTAGCCGCCCGAGCTCATCGCGTACGGGTCGCAGGGGAGCTCGCACAGCCAGTAGTAGTAGCCGGCCTTCGGTGCCGTGAAGCTGAAGGTCGTCGTCGCTGGCCTCGTCCCTGTGCTCGGGTGGATCCACACGTCGAGGTTGAGTGTCGGAGCCGAGAAGGTGTGCCACGCTGTGTCGTAGCTCACCACCGTGACGTGGATCGTCGTGCCGGCCGGCACGGCGAAGTACGCCGGGGTGAAGGCGTCGTGGACCTGTCCGTCGGAGCCGTAGAGGCCGCCCAGCGGGGGCGCGTTCACCTTGAGCGTGACGTCGACATGGGGCGTCGCTGTCGTCATCGCCGCCTTCTGGGAGGCTGCGGTGGCGCCGTGGGCTGTGGGTGTGCCTTGGGGCACCACGGGCGTGGCGGGTGCGAGGTAGTACGGCTGCACCGAGGAGCCGTAGAAGGCTTGGGGCTGCTGCGCGTGCCATGCCGAGAAGGCGCCGAAAGCCAAGAGGCCGCCCACGACGAGCACGATCACCGCGACGAAGACCGTGGCCGCGCCGAGCGGCCGCGGGTGCTGGTCGCGGGGCGGGCTCGGGGTCTCGGGCTGCGTGGGACGTGTCGCCAGATCGACCGCGCTTGGCATCTGGGCCACCTCTCTTCCTGTCTCGTGCTCGAATGTGGTCTCCACCTCCAACTGTCACATCCACGGGAAACGACGAGGCGAGTCGAAGGTCCCGTTGTCCGTGCGACCAAGGTCCCTTTCTCATTGGGCCGAAAGTCCCTTGGCCTTCCCGCTGGGCTCGGCTGCCGCACGGGCGAGAGCGGCAGCACCAGCGAGAGCGGCAGCTCCGGCGCCGAGCGGCAGCACCGGCGCCACCGGCGAGACCGGCGCCGGGTCCGGCGCAGGTGCTGGCTCTCAGGCGAGCCGGCGGTGCACGGAGACGGCGTAGTCGCTGCCCGGGCCGTGGGGGGCGCGATCCCACGTCGCCCACCGGTGCTCCAGGACGAGGCCGGCGGCGGTCGTCAGCTCGTCGTAGCGGGCAGGGGACAGCTTCCCCGGACCGTGCGAGAAGCCGGCGACGAGAAGGCCACCGCGGCCGAGATGGGCCGCCACTCGGGCGACGACGTCTCCCTCGGTCCCCGGCGACACGAAAAGGAGCACGTTGCCCGCGAGGACGACGGCATCGAACGTCCGGCCGAGGTCCAGCGCGGCAAGGTCGGCCTCGATCCACGGGAGGTGTGGGGCCTTGGCCCGGGCGGCCGCCAGCATCGCCGGGTCGAGGTCCACCCCCGCCACTTCGAGCCCTCGCCGGTGCAGGTCGATGGCCACGCGTCCCGTCCCGCAGCCGGCGTCGAGCACCGAGCGGGGTCCGAGCGCTTCGATCAGGCTGGCCTCACCGTGGACGTCGTGCCCGGCTGCCGCCAGGTCGTCGAAGCGGCGGTCGTACTCGGCGCCGCGGCGGACGTCACCGCCGAGCCAGGGGTTGACGGTGCCTTCGGCCATCATGGTTACAGTCTGGGCCATGGTCGACCTGCAGGCGCGCATCGAAGAGCTCTGGGACCGAGCCGGTGAGCTGTCGCCGGCCGACGGCGAGGCGGTCGCCACCGTCACCGGGGCGATCGACCTCCTCGACAGGGGCGAGGCTCGCGTGGCCGAGATCGGGGCTGATGGCGGGACGGTCGTCCACGAGTGGTTGAAGAAGGCGATCCTCCTGCTCTTCCGGCTGCGCTCCATCGAGACCACGGATGTCGGCCCATTCGAGTTCGCCGACAAGCTGCCGCTCAAGCACGACTATGCCGCCGCCGGCGTGCGCGTGGTGCCGGGAGGATCGGCTCGATGGGGCAGCTACCTGGCGCCGGGTGTCGTGCTCATGCCGAGCTACGTCAACATCGGTGCCCGGGTGGGGGAGCAGACGATGGTCGACACGTGGGCGACGGTCGGGTCCTGCGCCCAGATCGGGGCCCGGGTGCACCTGTCGGGTGGTGTCGGCATCGGCGGGGTGCTCGAGCCGCCCAACGCCACCCCCGTCATCGTGGAGGACGATGCCCTGATCGGCAGCCGGTGCATGGTGACCCAGGGAGCCCGGGTCGGCCAGGGTGCGGTGCTCGGGGAGGGCACCATCCTCAACCCGTCCATCCCGGTCATCGACGCGCAGACTGGTGAGGAGCTCAGCCGGGGGATCGTGCCGCCGTGGTCGGTGGCGGTGTCGGCCTCGCGGCGTCGCGAGTACCCCGGAGGTGAGTTCTTCCTCCCTTGTGTCCTCGTCTTGAAGCACCTCGAAGAAGGGCAGCGCCACGACAAGTCCCAGCTGAACGCCGTGCTCCGGGAGCACGGCGTGTCGGCCTGACGGCACTGGCCGATGACGCCGCCCGGCATGGCCCGGCCCCGGTGAGCGATCTGTTGGCGGCCACCGCCGACCTGGTGGCGATCGATTCGGTGAGCCGCCGGGAGGGGCCGCTCGCCGACAGGGTCGAGGCGGCGCTGCAGGCCTGCCCCTGGCTGGCGGTCGACCGGGTCGGTGACAACGTGGTCGCCCGCACGATGCTGGGGAGGGCGCACCGAGTGGCGGTGGCCGGGCACCTGGACACTGTCCCCCCCGCGCCCGGCGTCGCGCTGCGCCTGGAGGGTGACACCCTCTGGGGGGTCGGCGCCGCCGACATGAAGGGTGGCTTGGCCGTGATGCTCGACCTGGCCGGGCAGCTCGCCGACCCGGCGGTCGACATCACCTGGTGCTTCTACGCCCGAGAGGAGATCGCCCGCGCCGAGAGCGGACTGGAGGAGCTCTGGGCGGCGTCACCCGAGCTGCTGGCGGCCGACGTCGCCATCCTCGGCGAGCCCACCGGCGGGCTCGTCGAAGCCGGGTGCCAGGGCACCATGCGGGTGGTCGCGCACCTGGCCGGCCGGCGAGCCCACACGGCGCGGCCGTTCGCCGGTCGCAACGCCATCCATCGGCTCGGGCCCGTCCTCGACCGCGTCGCCGGCTGGCCGGGGCGCCGCGTCGTGCTCGACGGCTGCGAGTACGCCGAGCAGCTGCAGGCCGTGGCGGTGGAAGGCGGCGTCGCGGGGAACGTCGTCCCCGACCACGTTGCCGTGACGCTCAACTACCGCTACGCCCCCGACCGGGACGGGACGGCTGCCCGCCTCTTCCTGGCGGAGCTGCTCGACGACCTGCTCGAGCCGGACCTCGGCGACCGATGGGACGTCGTCGACGAGGCGGACGGGGCACCACCCGCACTGGACCATCCCTTGCTGGCGGCGCTGGTGGCCCGTTCCGGTGCGGCGCCCAAGGCGAAGGTCGGATGGACGGACGTAGCGTCCTTCTGGGCACACGGCGTGCCGGCGGCCAACTTCGGCCCCGGCGACCCGTTGCTGGCGCACCATCCCGACGAGCGGATCGAGCGGCGGTCGCTGGAGCGTGTCCACCAGGTGCTGGCGGCGCTCCTCACGAGCAGTGCCGCTGCCTGAGCGGGCAGCGGTCAGAGGCGTCGCAGGACGGTGACGACCTTTCCGTAGAGGGTCACGTCCTCGGGCTCGAACACCATGGGGGCGAGGGACGCGTTGGCGGGGGTGAGGACGACCTTGCCGTCCAGCCGGCCGAACGTCTTCACGGTGGCCTCGCCATCGGGGATCCCGGCCACCACGATGTCGCCCGGCTCGGCGTCGGGCTGCTGGCGGACGACGACGAAGTCCCCGTCGAAGATGCCGGCGTCGATCATGGAGTCCCCGCGCACGCGGAGCATGAAGGTCGAGCCGGTGCCGGTGAACTGCTCCGGCAGGGCGACGATCTCCTCCACGTTCTGCTGCGCCAGCACGCCGGTCCCGGCGGCCACGTCGCCGACCAGTGGCACGTGGCGAACGGGCCCCGGCGCCATGGCCACCTTGGACGACGGCTCGTACCGGACCTGGATGGCCCGGGGCTTGGTCGGGTCCCGCTGGAGGTACCCCTCCCGCTGCAGCACGGCGAGGTGGCTGTGCACCGTCGCCGACGACGCCAGCCCCACCGCCTCCCCGATCTCCCGCACCGAGGGGGGATAGCCCTGCGCTCGGAGGGAGTCGCCGATGAACTCCAGGATCTGCTGCCGCTTGCCGCTCAGCGCCTCGGCCATCTGCTGCCTCCCCCGCCCGCTCGGGCGAACGAACATGTGTTTGTCCGCTGCACCCTACCGGGTCCGGTCTTCGGAGGCAAACACCTGTTCGTCACGCCCCTTGACTTCGAACAGACGTTCGTGTTGAATGGCGTCATGACGAACGTGCGTTCGCCACACCTCGGGGCGGAGAACACCCGAAGGGAGCACCGCTGATGGCCATTGCCACGCTGCCGGACCTCGAGGACCCGCTCGAGGCGCCCTGGCCACGTCCCGCCCTCCGGCTCGTCGACCGTCCCCGTGGAGCCGGGGCAGACGGGCCGCCCTTCGGACGGGAGCCTTCCGCTGCCCCCGCCAGGACGTCCGCCGCGCGGCCGACGAGGGCTCCCGCGTCGGGGTTCTCGGGTGCAGTGCGGCCTGCCACCGTCCGTCGCCGGGGCGTCTCGGCCCGGACCCGCCGGCACCGCCTGTTCCTCTCGCTCGGGATGGGAGCGGCCGTGGCGATGCTCGCCGTGCCGGTGGCGGCACTGGGTGGGCGGCCGGCGACGCCGCCGGCGTCCCCGTCGACCGCCGTCGTGGTCCCGGGTTCGACGGTCTATGTCGTCCAGCCCGGCGACACCCTGTGGTCGATCGCCTTGGCCTTCGACCATGGTGGCGACCCGCGGCCGCTTGCCGAGGCGATCGCCAAGGAGACCGGGTCGGCAGTCGTGGCGCCCGGGGAGCGCATCCGCATCCCCTGAACGCTCCTGCGGGGCGGCGGGCGGGCAGTAACGTCAGCCCGGTGCGGTGCCCATGGTGTGCCGAGGACGACGATCGAGTGGTCGACTCACGGCTGGCCGACGATGGCGCCGCCATCCGCCGGCGGCGTGAGTGCCTCAACTGCGGCCGGCGGTTCACGACGTTCGAGCGTGTCGAAGAGGTTCCCCTGTGGGTGGTGAAGCGGTCGGGCCAGCGGGAGCCCTTCGACCGGGTCAAGCTGGTGACCGGGGTCCGGGCGGCGTGCAAGAACCGGCCGGTCACCGACGTGATGCTGGAGGAGCTCGCGGTACAGGTGGAGGACGCGCTGCGGGCCACGTCGCCCGAGCCGTCGAGCCAGCAGGTGGGCGTTGCAGTGCTCGAACAGCTCAAGGTGCTCGACGACGTGGCCTACCTCCGGTTCGCCAGCGTCTACAAGGGGTTCGAGGACGCCGGGGACTTCCAGCGGGAGGTCGGCCTGCTGATCAAGACGACGGAGCCCAAGCAACGGTCGTGAGGTACCCGTGGCCGACCTGGTGAAGGAGGTGCCGGCGGTGGCACTCGCCGTGTACGCCCACCCCGACGACGCCGACGTCGGGTGCGGCGGGACGTTGGCCCGCTGGGCGGCCGAAGGCTGTGCTGTCCACCTCGTGGTGTGCACCGACGGGGGCCGCGGGACGATCGACCCCGGGGTCGATCCGCTCACCCTGGCCCGGGAGCGGGCGGGGGAGCTCGGGGCGTCGGCGAAGGTGGTCGGCCTGGCATCGCACGAGGTGCTCGGGGCGGCGGATGGTGAGCTCGAGGAGCGGGCGACGCTGCGTGCCGAGCTGGTGGCCCGCATACGGTTGCTTCGGCCGGATGTGGCCTTCGGCCACGACCCGACGGCAATCTTCTTCGGCCAGCACTACTTCAACCACCGGGACCACCGCGCCGCCGGGTGGGCGTTCCTCGACGCGCTCTCGCCGGCGGCAGCCTTGCCGCACTACTTCCCGGCCGCCGGGGCGCCGCACCGGGTGGGGACCGTCTACCTGTCGGGCACGCTCGAGCCGGACGTGTACGTCGACGTGACCGGGTCGGTCGACGTGAAGGTGGCTGCCGTCGAGTGCCACCGGAGCCAAGGGCAGGGATGGGCCGGGGAGGCCGTGCGCCTACGGGCGGAGGAGGAGGGGCGCCGCGCCGGCGTGGCGTACGCCGAGGGGTTCCGGCGGCTCCGGATGGGATGACGGCGGAGGGCGCCGGTGGGGGGCCGCTCCCTGTGGGCGTTGGGCGCTGGGTCCGGGCGATCCTGCACGTCGACATGGACGCCTTCTTCGCCGCCGTGGAGGTGCTCGACGATCCGTCGCTCGCCGGGAAGCCCGTCATCGTCGGGGGGAGTGGTGCCCGTGGTGTGGTGGCGTCGTGCACGTACGAGGCCCGTGCCTTCGGGGTGCGCTCGGCCATGCCGTCCGTGCGGGCTCGCCAGCTCTGTCCGCATGCCGTGTTCATTGACGGCCACTACTCGCGCTACGTCGAGGTCAGCGGCCGGTTGCACGACGTGCTCCGCTCGGTGACGCCACTGGTGGAGCCGATCGGGCTCGACGAAGCCTTTCTCGACGTGACGGGGTCACAGCGGCTCCTCGGCGATCCGGTCCGGATCGCCGGCCGCATCCGCGCCCGGGTCAGTGAGGAGCTGGCGCTCGACTGCTCGGTCGGCATCGGTCGGTCCAAGCTGGTGGCCAAGCTGGCGTCGAGAGCGGCGAAGCCGGTCGCCCTGCCGGGGGGCCGGCGTCCCGGTCCAGGGGTCGTGACGGTGCCGCCCGACGAGGAGGCGGCGTTCCTCCGCCCGCTGCCGGTGGAGGCGTTGTGGGGGGTTGGACCGGCGACGGCACGCCGTCTGCACGCCGTGGGCGTGCGGACGGTGGCTGACCTGGCGGGCCTGCCGGAAGGGGCGCTCGTCCGCCGCCTCGGCCGGGCGCAGGGCGAGCACTTGCGGGCGCTGGCGCGCGGCCAGGACCCGGACCCGGTCGTGCCCGACCGGCCAGCCAAGTCGATCGGGCACGAGGAGACGTTCCGGGAGGACCTCACGGACCTGGCGGTGCTGCACCGCCACGTCGACCGGATGGCCGAATCGGTGGCGATCCACCTCCGCGGCCAGGGGCTGACCGGTCGGACGGTGAGCGTGAAAGTCAAGCGGCCGGACTTCACGCTCGTCACCCGGTCCCACTCTCTGCCCTTCGGGGTCGACGGCGGGCAGGCCGTGGCGGCCGTGGCCGGGGCGCTGCTCGACGCCCTCGACGTGTCGCCCGGCGTGCGGCTGCTCGGCGTGAGCGTGGCGGGGCTCCAGCCGGCCGCCGCCGGGCGGCAGCTGACCTTCGACCTCGCGCCGCCCGAGACAGCCGAGCACGTCCAGGGGAGCTGGGAGGGCGTGCTCGCTGCCGTCGACGCCGTCCGGGCGCGGTTCGGCCGGACGGCAGTGGGGGCGGGCGGCGTCGACGTCCCCGCCCGGCGAGACGCACCGTGGGGCCCGTCGGCCGGCGACGCCGCGGCCAGCACCGGCGACCCGCCGGCCTGAGGGGCGAGCGGCCGGGCAGCACGGGGCTCCTTCTCGCGGTGCGCGTCGGTCGCATCCTCAGGGGACGGCGCCGACGAGCAAGGTGATCTTTCGCGCGACATCGTCGATTGCCGGCGCAATGCAACCAACCATCCGTCCACGTCCCTTCAGCGCCGCTGCCGGCGGCGGGGCCGTCTCAGCTGGTCTCGACGTCGGCCAGGGCGGCCCACGTGCCGAGCGGGGTGGGCATGAGCGAGGCCGGTTCCTTGATTGTCGGCGCCCGTCGCTGCGACCGGGCCGCCGAGGCGGCACCTTTGGCGGGTGACCGGTCGGCCTGCCCGGCGACCCGCGACGACGACCGCTGGCTGGCACCGGGCGTCGAGCCCGGCTTCGCGTCGAAGGACACCAGCCCGGCGTCGAGCAGCTCGCGAAGGAGCCGCAGGGTCTCGATGGGCGGGGTGTCGGCCTCGTCGACGACGTCGCCGACGCGTCGGCCCCCGCCGAGGCAGCTGAGCACGCGCCACTGGTCGGCACGGAGATGGACCTCGGGCAGGGTCGTCGACGCGGCCATGCGGACGGTGCTCTCGAACGGCACCGCCGTCCGCAGGGCCTGCCACTCCGCCAGGCGCGGGGCGAGGTGCTCGACGACGGTGGCCAGGGCCATGCGGGCGCCCGCCCGAGGGACGGACGGCGCGGCCGTGACGGTGAACCACGCGTCCTCGGCGCAGGCCAGGTTGAAGAGGCGGCCGGTGGCGCCCCCCGCCGTGTCGACGAGGTCACCACCGTCGAGCCAGAAGTGGTCGTCGGTGCCCTCGCTCACCACTTTCAGCTCGCCGACGTGACGCGTCGACGCCAAGAGGTCGAGGACGTCGAGCAGCGGGAACGCGGCAAGGGACCCCGCCAGCACGGCCGGCGAATCGGCCGACGACCGGATCCGGTCCATGAGCCCCCCTTCCTCCCCGCTCGCGGACTGCTTCCCCGGTCCTCCAGCGTACCGGGATCAGAGGCTGGCGGGAAGAAGCGGGCTCACTGCGCCGAAGAAGAAGAACAGGACGGCGAGCGTGCCGAGCAACCCGAGCCCGTCGACGGCCCACCGCCACGAGCGCGTGGGCATCCGTGCGGCCACCACGAGGGTGGCGGCCACCACCGCCAGGACGCCGGCTCCCCATGCAACCGCTCCAGCCACGCTGCCGCCGGACGCGCCGGCGAGGCTCGAGCTCGGGCTCGACGGGCGGGCGTGGTGCGTGGCAACGGCGGCGGGCGGTGTCGTCGCAGAGGCGAAGAGGTGCGAGCTCGTCAGGCGGGCGTGGACCACGAGGCGCGTGGCCGCGCTGTAGCGCGGGTTGCACGTCGTGAGGGTCAGCATCGGCGTGGTGGTGTCGGCGATGACCGAGACGTCGGCCGGCGCGACGACCTGCTGGCTCACGGCCGTGTACACGAACACTCCCTGGGAGCTCGTGAGCACGATGGACGTCCCGGGACCCACGGCGTCGAGGTCGTAGAAGGGGTGCGCGTAGGTGGTGCGGTGGCCGGCGATGGCGACGTTGCCCGCCTCGCCGGGGAGCGGCGTGCCCGGGTAGTGCCCGGGACCGAGCCGGAGATCTGTGGTGCCCACGCCCTCGACCACCACTTGCTGCAGGCCGATGGCGGGGATGTCGATCTCGCCGATGGGCTGGCCAGGCGCCGGCGGGGCGACGGTGGGTGCCAGCGCCGGGGTGCCGGCGGTCGTCGGGCGGTGCGGGCGCGCCGCCAGGCGGCGCGCGACCGTGCCGGCGGCCTTCGGCAGCGTGCGGCCGAGCTCGGCCCGCAGCACCGACTGGCTGTGCTGCTCGCTGAGCCCCGTTCCCCACAGCTGGTACGCGGTGAAGAGGAGCACCAGGACGCCGAGGGCGAGGAGGAGGCGACCGACGACGTTGAGCACCCGCATTGCCGCACGACACTAGGCGCAGGGTCCCCGGCGACCAGGGCGGCAACCTCCCTCGCATGGTGCATCCGCGGACCAAGGCGGCGATCGACGACGCCCGGGATGGCCTCGCCCGGCTGGCGACGGCCTCGCCGGCGGCCCGGCGGGTGATGGCGCGGGCGGGGGCCGAGCTCGAGCGAGCCGCCCGCGTGGGCGAGGTCGTGGGAGAGGCGCGCGCGCAGACGGGCACGGGACCGGCGTCCCTGTACGGCGGCGCGTACTTCGGCGAGGGCCGGGATCCTTCGGGGGACCGACAGGGGCGCTCGGGCTACGCCACCTACGACCGGATCTCGTCCAACGCCGACATCGCCGCCTACCTGCTGTGGCGGAACTTCCGTGTCCACCGGTCCCTCGACGTGGGGTGTGCCCGCGGCTTCCTGGTGGAGGCGCTGCGAGAGCTCGGCGTGGACGCCCACGGCTGCGACGTGAGCGCCTACGCCGTGGCCCATGCGGCGCCCGGTGCTCTCGGGTACGTGCGGTTGGGGGACCCGAGCCGTGGACTGCCGTACGACGACGGCGCCTTCGAGCTCGTCACCGCCCTCGAGATCCTCGAGCACCTGCCTCCCGACCGGGTGCCGGCGGCGGTGGCCGAGCTCCGGCGGGTCTGCGGCGGGATCCTGTACGCCACCATCCCGTCCTTCGGCCACAACGCGTCGGGGCCCGACGGGCACTTCGAGGGCAAGATCCGCCCCGAGCGCCTCGGGCACTACCAGCGCCTCGGTGACGCCTTCCCCGGCCCGGTGCCGCTCGAGGACCTGGCGGTCGACGCCGACGGGCAGCCGATCGAGGGTCACCTCACGATCGCATCCTATGGGTGGTGGACCGATCGCTTCGCCGAGGCGGGGCTGGATCGGTGGGCGGACGTGGAGCGGCGGCTCTACGCCGACGTGGCCGCCGTCGAGCTGGACCGCTACTGGAACATGTACGTACTGGCCGTGCCGGGCGCATCCCTCGAGCTGGCCACGCCCCGCACACCGGGCCGGACGCTGCCCGAGCTCGGCCTGGTGCACCCGCTCTTCGAGCACGCAGCCGCTGAGGCGCGCGCCACCCGCTGAGCGGTCGCGGCCCCGCCGCCGTCACCTCCCGATGACGTCGAGCAGCGCCTGGCGCACGTGCGCGACGACGGTCGGGTCGCTCAGCTTGGCCCCCGACGCGTTCCTGACGTAGAACGCGTCCACCACGGCGTCGCCGACGGTGGACACCCGTGCCGTCACGACGTCGAGGTTGCAGTCGAAGAGCGCCCGGGTGACCCGGTGGAGGAGGCCGAGCTCGTCGGCCGCCTGCACTTCCACGACGGTCGACGAGGCCGACGCCGCGTCGTCGACGACCACCCGCGGCTCGGTCGGACGAGCGCGGCGCGGCCGGCTGGAGCCGGCGTACGCCCGTTCCTTGGCCGCCAGCTCGTCCTCGAGGGCCAGCCGGTCGTCGAGCACTGCCTCGAGGTCCTGCCGCAGCCGGGCGGTGTCCGGCCACGACCCGCGGCCGACCTCGACGGTGAACACCTCGGTGGCGACCCCGCCTTCGCCGCCCACGTCGGCGCTCCGGACGTCGAGGCCGTGCAGCGCCAGCACACCCGCCACCGAGGCGAGCAGCCCCGGCCGGTCCGGGGCGGCCACCACCACGCGCGGCGGGTCGAGGCGGATCGTGGGCCGGCCGGTCCGGCGCACTTCGTCCATCACCGAGCGGTGGTCCTCCGTGACCCATGGCCGCCGCCGCGCAGGGGCGCCGCCCGCCAGCCGGGCGTCGACCCGGGCGACCAGCTCGGCCACGAGGCCCGCCTTCCAGGTCCCCCACGCCGACGGGCCGGTCGCCAGGCTGTCCGCCTCGGTCAGCGCCGCCAGCAGGGCGAGCGTGCGGTGGTCGCGCACCTCTTCGGCCACCCGGTCGATGGTGGCGGGGTCGTCGAGGTCGCGTCGGGTGGCGGTGTCCGGGAGGAGCAGGTGGAGGCGGCACACGTCGACCAGCGTCTCGACGTCGGACGGGGAGAAGCCCATCCTCCGCCCGATCCGCTCCACCAGCACCACACCGGCGTCGGTGTGGTCGCCCGGGGAGCCCTTGCCGATGTCGTGCAGCAGCGTGCCCACGAGGAGCAGGTCGGGGCGGTCGACGCGGTCGGCCAGGCCGGCGGCGTTGGCGGCCGCCTCGAGCAGATGCCGGTCGACGGTGAACCGGTGGTAGGCGTTGCGCTGCGGCTTGTTGCGGACCGGTTCCCATTCGGGCAGCACCCGCACGAGCAGGCCGTGGTGGTCGAGCGCCTCCAGCTGGTCGATCGCCCGGTGCCCGGTGGCGAGAAGCCGGACCAGCGCCTGACGGGCCTCCGGCGGCCACGGATCGGGTAACGGCGGAACCTTGTCGGCCAGGCGGTGCAGCGCCCCGCGCGCCGCCGGGAGCTCGCGCTCGGCCGCCACGGCCGCCAGCCGCAGGCACAAGGAGGGGTCGGTGGTCACGCCCGCCGCTGGGGTGAGGACGACCTCGCCGTCCGAGAGGGCGATCCCGGGCTCCACCTCGTCGGGCACGGCGGTGGGCGACGTGGCGTCCGGCCGCGGGACCCGGCGGGCGAACAGGCCGCGGCCCGGGCGCCGGACTTCCGGCTCCCACAATCGCCGCCGGCGCCACGTGTCGTGGCTCACCCATGCCACCCGGCGCCCGGCGGCGGCCACCGCCGCCATCAGGGCGTCGGCGTCCGGGTAGCCGAGGACCGCGGCCACGTGGTCCTGCTCTTGGAGCAAGAGGCGGTCCAGCTCCCGCCCCGCCCTGCGGTGCAGTTCCACCCGGACCTCGGTCAGCAGCTCGCGGACCGGGCCGAGGGCCGCCAGGTCCACGTAGTCCGCCAACAGGGGGGCGTACGCGGCCACGGCGCGCAGGACGTGGACGTCGCGCAGTCCGCCGTGGCTCTCCTTGAGGTCCGGCTCGAGGAGGAAGGCCACGTCGCCGCTCGTGCGCCGGCGCTGCTCCATCTGCTCGGCGAGGGTCGTCAGCCACTTGGCGCCCAGGCGGGTGCGCCACGCCTCGTGCGCCTTCGTCACCAGCGGTTCGGCCACCCGAGGGTCGCCCCACACCATCCGGGCGTCCAGCAGGCCCAGCGCCACCCGGAGGTCACCGTCGGCGGCTTCGAGGACCTCGGCGGGTCGGCGCACGCTGTGGTCGAGGTGCACGCCCTCGTCCCACACCGGGTACCAGATGGCGTCGGCCAGAGCGGCGACGTCACGGTGGCCTTCGTGGACGAGGACCACGTCGAGGTCGCTGAACGGGCTCAGCTCGGCCCGGCCATAGCCGCCGACGGCGAGGAGCGCCAGGCGCCGAGGGTTGCCTTCGCTGGCCCGGTTGGCCACGCCCGTCAGCCATTCGTCGGCTGCCGACGCGTAGGCACGGCAGAAGGCGGACCCTCGCAGGTCGGTCCGCTCCAGGAGCGCCCGCCGACGTTCACGGAGTGACGTCTCGCCCATCGCCCGCGGACCGTACCATCGCGTGGGAAGAGAGGAGGCTGACATGGACCGCGAGATCGAGCCGCGTCGGAGGGGTGGACTACGGCTGGCGCACGGCGCTGGTGTCGCCGCCGTTGCCGTGGTGGTCGTCCTGGTCGCCTTGTGGGTGCTGAGCACCGTTGCCCACCTGATCCTGGGGGCCCTGACGGCGGTCGTGGTGGTCGCCGCTCTGGTGGGCCTGGTGTGGCTGGTCGCCCGCCGGGGCCGCGGCAGGGCGCCTCGCGCCGGGCGCTGATCGCCCGCTGATCGCCTCGGCCTCTTCCTGGGCCGCTCCCGGTCGCCGGGTCCGCCGGGGGGCGCTGCCGTAGCTGCACCCCCCGGCGATGGGCAGGTCGGGCAGCCGGTAGGCTGGCCCACCTGCCGGCGGCGTGGCCGAGTGGTTTAGGCAGGGGCCTGCAAAGCCCCGTACGGCGGTTCGATTCCGCCCGCCGCCTCTGTCTATCGATCGATCTGTGAGCTGTTCACGAAAGATGGCCCGTTGGGATCACGGAAGTCCCTCAGGGGCCTGAACAGGGCCAATGGTCGGACGGTCGATGGCCGGCTGTGGCGGCAGATGGCTAGCTGATGGCCACTCCGCACCTTCAGCCGGTCGGCGGTGGCGTTCGACGGCCTGCGAGCCGTTCCCGGGCGCGTCGAAGCCGAGGTCGTGGGACTCGGCGGGGGATCAGGCGTGGATCAGGTGGGCGGGCCGGTGGCGCCCGGTTGCCCGACAGCGGACAGCGTCACCACGTCCGTGCCGGCCGACAGCCACGGGAGGAGCCGGGCCGCCAGCGCCGCCAGCTCACCGGAGAGTGACCGGACCTTGGGCTTCCTCGCCGAGTTCTTGAAGAAGGCGACGAGCTCGTTGGCGGTGTAGCTGGCCTGGGTCCACAGGTCGACAACGTTCTGGGCGCCGTGGTGGACGGCCAAGAGGAAGCCGATCTTGGTCCTGCCCATGGTGCGGATGTCGCCGCGCCCGATGTTGGCCCGGGCGCGGTCCTCGTCCTTGTGGGTCGTACTGGCTCAGGGTGCCTGCCATCCGTGAGCGGGACACCGGTGCCCCGAGGCGACGAGACGCTCGCACCGCCGGCCGTCGACTCGACGCCCGTGGCACTGCACGGCGCCTCGCACTGGGGGGTCAGGGAGACTGGCGGGCTGAGCCGCCGCAGCACCGCACCGGCCGCCGGCCTGCTCGCCTCCACCGACCAGATCTTCGAGCTCGACGTCAGGGCGCTTCCGTGCGGGACCGTAGAGCTCCTCGAGCAAGAACTGCGTCTTCGGCTCGATCAGGCGTCCCGGGTACAACGCCTCGACAAGATCCATCCCCTCGTCGGCGGTCGTGAAGGAGCACAGCTCGTACAAGAGCTTGATGGCCTCGGCGTCCTGGTCAACCCGTGCCGCGAGCAGCTTCATTGCAAGGAGGTAGCGAGGCCAGCCCACCGACACGCTGAGCGACGGGGTCTGAAAGACCACCTGGCGTTCGGGGTCGTCACCCGGGGTGAACGACTTGACGGCATCGTTGAGCCAGTCGTCGGGGAGCGACAGATCCTGGGCGACGACACGGGCCGCGTCGTACACCACGGTCTTCGGCTCGAAGATGGCGTCGACGTCACGGGTCACTCGCCGCGCGGAGTACGCCATGGCGATCGCCCCGCCGCCGACCATGAACAACTCGGCCCGCACCCCACGCCGGGCCAACTCGTCCGACAGGCGTTCCAGGGCGCGCCGGATCTTCTCACGATTGAACCCGCTAGACACGGTCAAACGCACCTTCGTTCACGAACACACCGTGACGCTTGAACTCAACTGGGCTGTCTCGAAGTGCCATGGCCTCGTAGCCCGGCAACCCCGAGACGAACCACCACGGCTCGATGAACCGCTCGGGCGCATCCGTCCAACCGGGCCAGGGTAGATCCACCTCGTCGCAGAGGAACTCGACGAGGGCTGCCATAGCAGCGTCGAAGCGCGCGTCGCCGCAGGGTGGTGGCTCGTCGGCGACGAGCCACTCCTGGCCAGGCCGGGGCGAACCGCGCACGTCGTCGACGAAGTCGAGGAGCCGCCGCCATGCCCCTCGCCCTCCCTCCTGCTGGAGGATCTCCCGGAGCTCCCGGCTCACCTCGGCGATTGGTTCGGCGCCTCGCCGCACCATCGGCCGGGCGGTGAGTGACAGCTCGTGTCCGGCTGCTTCGAGGATGCGCTCGACGGTGTCCAGGCGGGGCACGAGCCGACCGGACTCGTAGCTGGCCAACGTCGGCTGCGAGGTCCCGGCCCGACGGGCGAGCTCTGCCTGGCTGAGGGCCGCTCGGCGCCGCGCCTCCCGGATAAGGGTGGCGGTGTTCATGCCCAGAGTATATCAGAACTGATATGGGAGTAACGCACTAACCCAGCCTCGGTCACCGATCATGGGGGGATTGCGGATAGGACGAGCACTGCCAGTATCGGGCCACACGCGCCGCGGGGAATTCGAGGCCGCCGTCGCGGGGATTGTCGCCCCAAGCCGGAATACTCTTGCAGGCCGGAGGGCTTCCGTGAACAGCTCTCCATCTGTCGGCATCGGCACCACCACCAACGCCTCGACGCCTGTCGAGGTGGAGGGCGTGGGCGGCACCGGGCACCTGTCGGCGGTGGTGGCGAACTCGGCCGGCTGGCACGACGAGTACGCGGTCACGGCCGGCGGCCACGTCTACGCCTGGGGCGACGACAACCAGGGTGAGCTCGGCAACGGCACCACCACGGCACACGTGGCCACCCCGGTCGAGGTCGCTGGCGCCGGCGGCACCGGGCACCTGTCGAACGTGCTCGCCACCAGCGGCGGCTACGGCGACGCCTTCGCCCTCGTGGCCCCACCCACGCTCACCAAGGTCACACCGGCGACCGGCCCGTCCACGGGCGGCACTGCGGTCACGGTCACCGGCACGGGCTTCACCGGGGCGACCGCCGTCCACTTCGGCACGACGGCGGCCACCGCCTTCACCGTGACATCGACAACCAAGCTGACGGCCACCGCCCCGGCGGGGACGGGCACGGTCACAGTGACGGTGACGGCACCCTCGGGCACCTCGTCGACGTCCACCGCCGACCACTACACGTACACGGCGACACCGCCCAACGTCACGGGCGTGAGCCCGCAGACCGCCACCTTCTCCGCCGGCACGACGGTGACGGTGGCCGGCACCAACCTGACAGGGGCGACCGCCGTCCACTTCGGGGCGGTCCCGGCGACGGGCATCAAGGTGGCGTCCTCGACCTCCCTCACGGCCGTCGCCCCCCAGGGCGTGGGCACGGTCACAGTGACCGTCACCACCCCCTCGGGCACCTCGGCCACGAGCGCAGCCGACACGTTCACGTACCCGACCGGCCAGCTCCAGGCCTGGGGGGCCAACACAAGTGGCCAGCTCGGTGACGGGACGACGACCTCGCACTCTGCGCCCGAGACCCTGGCCGGGATCGGCCCCGTCGCCCAGGTGGCCGGGGCCGCCGACCACCACACCACCTTGGCCCTCACCCCCGCCGGCCACGTCTACGCCTGGGGCACAAACGCCTCGGGCCAGCTCGGCAACGGCACCACTACCGCCAGCTCGACACCGGTCGAGGTCGAGGGCGTGGGCGGCACGGGCTACCTGTCGAACATCGTGGCCGTCTCGGCCAACGGCGCGACCTGCTACGCGCTGGGCTCGACAGGCCACGTCTACGCCTGGGGCAACAACTACTACTACGGCGAGCTCGGGAACAACTCCACGGCCACATACTCGACGACCCCCGTCGAGGTCGACGGCGTGGGCGGGACCGGCTACCTGTCGAACGTCGTGGCGATCGCCGCCGGCACCCGCAACGTGCTGGCGCTCACGGCGTCGGGCAACGTCTACGTCTGGGGTCAGGCGGGCACAGGGAACACAACAGTCGACCGCACCCCCGTCGAGGTCACGGGCGTGGGTGGGACCGGCTACCTGTCGAAGGTCGTGGCGGTCAGCGCCGGTGGGTGGTCGGACTTCGCCCTCACCGCCGGCGGCCACGTCTACGCCTGGCGCGCCAACACATCGGGCCAGCTCGGCAACGGCACCACCACCGCCAGCCCGACCCCCGTCGAGGTGAAGGGCGTGGGCGGGACAGGGAACCTGTCGGGCGTGGTCGCCGTGAGTGACCGCAACGGCACCACCCTGGCCCTCACGTCCACAGGGCACGTCTATGCCTGGGGGGCCGACAACTACGGCCAGCTCGGCAACGGCACCACCACCAACGCCACCACCCCGGTCGAGGTGAAGGGTCCCGGCGGCACAGGGTTCCTGTCGAGCGTCGTCGCCGTTACGACCGGGGGCGGCAGTGAGTACGCCGTGACGGCGGCGGGCCACCTCTACTCGTGGGGGAGCAACGGATCGGGCCAGCTCGGCAATGGCACCACCACGGAGGCGGACACCCCCGTCGAGGTGAAGGGGGTCGGCGGGACCGGCTACCTCTCCGACGTCCTCGCGGCCAGCGCCGGCACGACCGACGCCTTCGCGCTCGTGGTCGCACCGACGCTCACCAAGGTCACACCGGCGACCGGCCCCGCCACGGGCGGCACCCCGGTCACCATCACCGGGACCCACTTCGCCGGGGCCAGCGCCGTCGATTTCGGGGCGACGGTCGCCACCACCTTCACGGTGACATCGACAACCACGATCACCGCCACCGCCCCGGCGGGGACGG
>DAHUZJ010000012.1 GCA_027306585.1 Acidimicrobiaceae bacterium
GGGCGTCTGGGTGTCGGCGCATCCGGACGTCATCGGGAGGATGGGCACGAAGGAGGTGCTCTTCGACACGCGCCACCTCGGCTGGGGGTGCGACACCGACCTCTACCGCTCGGTCGGCGAGCTGGCCGAGCGCTTGCCGGCGCGGCTCGCACGGCACGGCCGGCTCGTCGTGAAGCAGGGCCGGGGCAACGGGGGGAACGGCGTGTGGAGCGTCGAGCTCGTGGAACCCGGTGCGCCGGCGACGCTCCGCTCGCCGGTCCGCGTCCGAGAGGCGCGGGAGAAGGACGGCGACGGCGAGCGGCTCAGCCTCGGCGAGCTCGTCCAGCGGTGCGAGCCGTACTTCTCCTGGTCCGGCGTGCTCGTCGACCAGGAGTACCAGCGCCGCTTGGCCGACGGCCTGATCCGGTGCTATTTCTCCCACGGCGACCTCGTCGGCTTCCGTCGCCAGTGGCCGACGGGCCTGCTCGACGCCGGCGCCGCGCCCGCGGACCGGCCGCCGTCGGTGATGGAGGGTCCCGACGCTCCCGCCGGCCAGCTCCTCCGCCGGCGCGCCGAGCGCGAGTGGGTGCCCGAGATGGCGCGGGTCCTCGGCCTGGACCTGCAGAGGCTCCCGGTCATCTGGGATGCCGACTTCCTCCACGGGCCAAAGGACGAGCACGGCGAGGACGGCTTCGTGCTCTGCGAGATCAACGTCAGCGCCGTGTGGCCCTATCCGCCGACGGCGTCGACGACCGTCGCCGTGAACACGCTGGCTCGGGTCACCGAGGCACGCCGAGCGAACGGCCGTCGAACCTCCGGGCGGTGACCTGGAAGCTCACGGCGGCGGTGCCAGCTCAGCCGGTCGTGGGCGCCCGCGAACGGTCGGCGTCGGAGCGCCGCGACGAGTCCCGAGTGGACCGGCCGTCTCCACCGGTACACGATGATGCGGCGCCGGGGAGGCGTCCGGACGAGGGAGCCAACCGTGGCACGAGTCAACACCTACCTCAACTTCCAGGGCCAGGCCGAGGAGGCGTTCACCTTCTACGCCACGACCTTCGGGACCGAGATCACCATGCTCAGCCGCTTCTCGGACATGGCCGCCATGGGGTCCGGGGAGGTGCCCGCCGAGGAGCAGGGGCTCGTGCTGCACGCCGAGCTCCCCATCCTCGCCGGCCACGTGCTGATGGCGACCGACATGCTCCGGTCGATGGGGCACGAGACCCGCGTCGGCAACAACACCACCATCTGCCTCGACGTCGACAGCAGGGAAGCGGCTGACCGCCTGTACGGGGCCCTCTCCGACGGCGGCTCCGAGGGGTCCCCGATGGCCGACATGCCCTGGGGCTCGTACTGGGGCGTCGTCCTCGACCGCTACGGCATCCGCTGGATGGTCAACTACTCGCCAGCGCCGGTGGACTGACGGGCCGCCCCGTTGTGACGGGGGCCCGAAGGCGTGCCGGCCGCCGGCCGGCTACACCCCGACGACCGTCACGACGTCCTCGAGCCCTCGAAAGTCGTCGACGTGGCGCGTGGAGCGCGGCAGATCGGCGGCGGCAGCACTTGCTGCAATGAGGAGGTCGACGCCTCGCGCTCCCCGTGCCTTGCGGCCCTGTGAAGCCAGGACTGGTCCTGCCGGCCCCCGGGTCGTCAGGGCTCGAGGGCGCCGTCGGTCCGTCGGGGTTGTTCGGGCCGCTCGTACGAGCGGGCGTCGACGACCTGCGCCGACCCCGAGCCGAAGCGGACGATGCGGACGAGCCCCGCGGGCATCGCGAGGTAGCGGTTGCGGCGCCGGCGACGGTAGGCCGGGACGAGCGTTGCGACGAGGCGGTCGGCGCCCATCACGAGCCCGACGAGGGCCATCACGAGCAGGCCGAGGGCGGCGAGCACCGCCAGCACCACGAGGCCGGCCGCTGCGGCGACCACGAAGAAGACCCCTCCTGGGAGGCCGGTCGAACGGCGCCGAGCCGTCCAGCCACGAAGCGAAGTTTCCACCCCTCCAGGGTAGCGAGGCGGCATTGTTCTTCGAGCAGCCTCGGCCTCTAGCCTTCGTGACGCCATGACCCCACCCCTCCCGACGCCTGGGCGTGCGTCGAGGCCGACCCTCCCGGGGCGAGGGTCGAAGCGCCAGCCGGCGAGCGTCGCCCTGGCCATCGCCTTGGCCACGACCGGGGTGCTTCCCGTGTTCCTCACGGGGGCCCTCGCCGTGCAGCTGGAGGCGCACCTCCACGTCGGGACCACGGCCATCGGGGGCGGTGTGGCGGCCTTCTTCGGCGCGTCGGCCCTCAGCTCGATCTGGTCGGGTCGCCTGGCCGAGCGGGTCGGCCCGTTCAAGGTCATGGTCGTCGCCGTCGTGGTCGCGGTGGTGACCCTGCTGGGCATCGGCCTCGCGGTCACCTCCCTGCCCGGTCTCCTCGGGTTCCTGTTCGCCGGCGGCCTCTCGAACGGCGCCATGCAGCCGGCCGTCAACCTCCTCCTCACCCGGGCCGTCGAGGATCGTCGCCAAGGTCTCGCCTTCGGGATCAAGCAGGCGGCCATTCCCACTTCGACCCTGCTGTCGGGGCTCGCCGTCCCGGGGCTCGCCGTCACCGAGGGGTGGCACGCCGGGTACCTCGCGGCGGCGGGCTTCGCCGCCGTCGTCGGGGTGGTCCTCTGGTTCGGCGGGCGCCGGCTCATGCCCATGCCCGCCCCCACCGGCGGGTCGATCCCCGAGATCGACGGCGACCGAGCGCAGGCCACGGGTCGCGAGGCGGGCCGGCCGGGCGTCCAGGACAGGGGCGGCTTCGACCCCCGGCCGCTCCTCCCCCTGGCAGCCGCCATGGCCTGCGCCGTGGCGGCCTCGAACGCCATGGGCTCCTTCGTCGTCCCCGGAGCCGTGCACGACGGGATCACGCCATCGCTCGCCGGCCTCCTGTCGGCGGCGGGGAGCGTGGTAGGGCTGTCGGTCCGCGTGGGCTTCGGCTGGCGCGCAGACCGGAGCGGCCTGCGCGGCCGCCGAGCGGCCGATGCCCATCTCAAGACCGTCGCCACCCTCATCGCGGTGGGCGCGTTCGGCTACGGCGCGCTGGCGCTGGGGAAGGTCGCCCTGCTCGTTCCGGCCGTCCTCGTGGCCTACGGCGGGGGCTGGGGCTACAACGGCCTGTTCAACTTCGCCGTGGTGCGCGCCTACCCCGAGACGCCGGCACGGGCGACGGGGGTGACGCAGGTCGGGACGTACGTCGGGGGGATGGTGGGCCCCTTGGCGTTCGGCATCCTCGCGGAGCACCTCGGCTTCGACGCCGGCTGGGCGATGTGCACCGCGCTGGCGGTCATCGCCGTCGCCGCCTTCGCCGTCAGCCGTCGCCGCCTGCGGGCCGCCGCCGTGCCGTACGTCCAGGCGGGCGGTCAACTTCTCGAGAGCGGGCCGCCCGCGCCGTCACGAGGGAGCGGCTGAGCGCTGACCCCACTGCGGCAACCACAGAGCCGCCGTGTTGGCGCTGTCGGCCATGGCACCGGTGTCGGCGCGTCGCGCGCCGAGGTAGTCCCGGAGCCGGGCGAGAGCCGGATGCGGGTTGTCGCTGCGCCAGATCAGCGACATCGGGTAGATCGGCACCGGGTCTCGCAACGGGATGCGCCGCAGGTCGTAGCTGTCCGGCCACAGGTAGCGCGACCGTTCGCCCACGAGGGTCGCCAGTTCCGAGGAGTCGGCGATCTCGGCGAGCAGCGTCTCGTTCCCGAACACGGGACCGACGACGTCGATCGTGAGCCCGAACGCGGCGGCGAGCTCCTCGTAGTACGAGGCCACCTCGCCGCGGGCGTCCAGGCCGGGCATCCAGATGCGATGCCCCACGAGCTGTGCGGGCGCCACGGCGCGGGCCGTGGCGAGGGCGTGCCGGGGGCCCACGAGCAGCTGGTGCGGCTCGTCGATGACCGGGGACGTCTCGATCCCGTCGGGCAGGTGCAGGTCGGGCACCGGCACGGCATGGAAGGTGGCGTCGATCGAACCGGCCTCCACGGCCGTCATCGCCCCATGGACGTCGGCATCGAGGGTCACGACGTCGAGCTCGATCTCGGGGTGGGCGCGGTAGAAGTCCTGCAGGAGCACCGCCGGCGCGATCCGCCGGTTGACCACGTCGACGCGCAGGGCCCGCCGCCCGGGCCGCACGGAGGCGTCGGCGCGCGTTGCCGCCCGCAGGAGCTCGCGGGCGTGCGGCAGGAACGCCTGGCCGTCGATGGTGAGCTGGGCGCCGCGGGCGGAGCGGGTGAACAGGCGTACCTCGAGCTCGCCCTCGAGCGTGGCGATGCGCTTGGAGACGGCCTGCTGGGTGATCGACAGCGTGTCGGCCGCTCCTTGGAACTGGCCGGCGTCGGCGACGGCGACGAAGGTGCGCACGGCGTCGAGGTCCACGACGTGAACCTACTCGCACAACAATTGGTTGTTGATGATCGCCAGCAGCGTTGTTTGACATGGAGGGTTGGTGTTGATGTGATCACCGTCGCCAACTGATCGTTGTGCAGCGTGCGGAGGGTGGGATCTGTGGCGAGGCGGCACCTGGGCCGGGAGTTCGGATGGCTGTGGGGGGCCTACGCGGTCAGCGCCTACGGCTCGGGGCTCGGCTTCGGCGCCTTCCCGCTCATCGCGGTCCTCGTCCTGCACGCCAGTCCTGCCGAGGTGTCCGGTCTGGCCGCCGTCGGGCCGGCCGTCGGGGCGCTGATCGCCCTGCCGCTCGGGCCCTGGGCGGAGCGCCGCCGCAAGCAGCCGGTGATGATCGGGATGGACCTCGTCCGGTTCGCCGTCCTGATGACGGTGCCGGTTGCCTATGCCCTCGGTCGGCTCAGCTTCGTCCAGCTGCTGGTGGTCTCGGCCGTCGTCGCCGGCGCCAAGATCGCGTTCAGGGCGGCGAGTGGCGCCTACCTCAAGTCGCTCGTGCGTCCCGACGACCTGCTGGTGGCCAACGCTCGCTTCGAGTCCACGACCTGGAGCTCGATCGCGGTCGGGCCGCCGCTCGGTGGCGCAGCGATCGGCCTGTTCGGTCCGGTCGTCACCGTGGTCGCCGACGCGCTCAGCTACTTGCTCTCCGCGCTGGGCATCACCGCCATCGGCGCCAGGGGAAAAGAGGAGCGCCAGGAGGTGAGCGCCATGCCCCGCCTCCGCAGCGACGAGCTGCTCGAGGGCTGGCGGTTCATCCTGTCCCAGCCCGGCCTGCGGGCGCTCTACGTCAACAACCTGCTCGTCGCGGGCCTGATCATGGCCACCGAGCCGCTGTTGGCGGTGCTCCTGCTCCGCCGGCTCGGCTTCGCACCGTGGCAGTACGGACTGGCGTTCGCCGCCCCCTGCGCCGGGGGTCTCGTCGGCTCGCGCCTGGCTCGCCGGGTCGTGGCCCGATGGGGCCAGCACCGGATCCTCCGCACCGTCGGCTCGCTGCGAGCCGTGTGGTTGATCGGTCTCGCCTTCGTCCAGCGGGGCCCCGCGGGTCTGGCGACGGTGATCGCGGTCGAGCTCGCGATCATCGTCAGCATGAGCCTCTTCACGCCGGTGCTCGCCACGTACCGGCTCGAGCACACTCCCGACGACCGCGTCGCCCGCACGCTGTCCGCATGGTCGATCAGCAACGGGGTCGCCATCGCCGTCTTCACGGCGCTCTTCGGCCTGCTGGCCGACGCCACCGGTCCACGGACGGCGCTTGCCATGGCGGGCGTGCTCGTCCTGGCGAGCCCGCTGCCCCTCCTGCGCCGCCGGCACTTCGAGCCCGAGCCCGAGCCCGAGCCCGAGCCCGAGCCCGAAGGGCGTCTCCAAGCGGCCCCCGCCGGGCGCTTCGAGACGGCCCCGGCCGGTACGGGTGTCCAGCGCCCATTCGGGCGGGGTCAGCAGGTGGATCCTGCCACGGCCGCGACATAGGCACCGAGCGCACCGGCAACGGTCGGCACTCAGGCCCTGACGGCGAGCGCAGCGCCAAATTCTCCATTGTCGACACCCCGGTACTTGTCCAGCGCGGCGATGGCCGGGCTCACCTCGCCCTCGCTGTAGCTCACGCGTCCTCCCCCTGGACCTGGTCGAGGACTACGAGCCGCTGGTCGCCTGCCTGGACGACCGGCACGGGACAGACGCGAAGGACCTTGGATCGGCGGCTGCGGCCGTGCCTGTGGACTCGATGGGGCCGATCGCCACGGAGTCCCTTCTCATCTGGTAGGGCTCGGCGAGCCGAGGACGGCGCGCTGACGTGGGACCGGGGCGGAGCCGGGCTCGGTCACGGCAGTCGGTAGGCCACTACCTGAGGATGGCCGTCCTTGGCTTTGGCGCTGGTCTTGATGCCGCCAGCGGGCACGATGATGGTGCTGCCGGCGATGGCGATCGGCGCGTTGGTCGACGTGGGCAGCTTCTGGCGGTAGACGATGGCCCCGGTGGTCCGGTTGAGCGCGAGCAGCTCACCGGTGAAGAGCGTCGTGAAGATGAGGTCGTTGGAGACCGTGGCCGCACCCAGGGGCAGGCTGGGGACCTTGGTGTCCCATTCGACCTGCCCCGTTGTGAGGTCCAGGGCCTCCACCTCGCCGGCCAGTCCGGCGCTCGCGGGCAACCCGTTGACTGTGGCCGACGCTCGCATCGTGAAGGGCAGGTCCACGGTGGCGACGTAGAGGCTGTTGCCGGCTAGCGCCAGGTTGGTGAGCACCCCGCCGAGAGCTCCGGGTTCGTACCTGAAGGGTACCTTGGGCGTCCTCTTGTGCTCGAGTGCGAGGCGCCCGGCAGCGGCGTTGTCGTTGTGCTTTCCAACCGGCGTCTTCCAGAGCATCTTCCCGCTCTCGGCGTCCATCTCGTAGACATCGCCCATCTTGCCGCTGCCGATGACGACTGGAACCCCGTTGGCGGTCGCTGCGATCGGCGAGGTCTGCATGTCGTGGTCCATGAAGTCGTTGGGTACTGCCTGGTAGTACCAGCGCAGCTTCCCGGTCGCGGCTGTGAGGCGGACGTCGCTGTCGGTGTAGAGCTGGCGGGCCGGATGGGTCATCGCCGACGCGACGGTCTGATAGGGGTTGCCGATGCCGTAGGTCACCGATCCGTCGGTCCCCACGAGGGGCGTCTCCCACGCACCGCCCGTCCCGAGGCCGAGCTGCTTCACCCCCGGGTCGGGGCCGGTCGCCGTGTCGAACTTCCACAGCAGTGCACCCGTCGTGGCCCTGAGGGCCATCAGCACCCCGCCGCCCCGTCCGGCGCCGTACTGGCTCGCGAGGTAGACACGCCCTGTTGCCACCTGTGGCTGGATGCCGAAGGTGCCCTCGCCCTTCTTGAGGAGCTTGCGGTTGGTCCAGACCGGCCGTCCCGTCTTCGCGTTCAGGGCGAACGCGAAGGTCGGGGCGAGGCCGTAGACCACTGTGCCCACGACGGCGACGCCGTTGGGGCCGGGTCCGCTCCTCTCGGGGCGGTCCACCTTGTACTTCCACTCGAGCGCGCCGGACGAGAGGGAAAGGGCATAGACGTTGCACTCCAGGTCTTGGATGTACACGACGCCGTCCTCCACGATCGGGTTGGCGGCCAAAGCTCCCGAGTGCCCGACTGTGGTGGCGCCCTTGCCGGTGAGCTTGAAGGTCCAGGCTTCCCTCAGTGTGGCGACGTTCTGGGACGTGACGGCCGATCCGACCGCGTCTCGGGTGTTCGAGAGGTCGCCGTTGGGGTAGGGCCACGAGCCTGGCGGTCCTGTCGCAGCCGCAGCAGGGGGAATGCCGGCACCGAGCACCGCCACCACCGTCGAGATCGCGACCAGCACGACCACCGAGCTGCGGGTTCGCCAGGTCGACAGCGTCGCTGAGCGGGCAGGTGGGTTCACGGGACCTCCTCGGGCCGGAGCAACCCCAATGCTGCCGGGCGCCCGGCGAAACATGGTGGACGGCGCGTCACAAGCCGTCGAGCAGGTCGCGGATCGCTCGGGGGCGCCGCTCGGCCGCGGTCGGTGAGCGCGACCGTGGTGATCGAGACACGCCCGTTGCCGGGCGTGAGCCCGAGCAGCTCCTGAAGACGGCTGAAGGACACGGCGTCGCCCTCCGGGCGCGCCGCCAGCGTGGCGACGACCTTCGGCCTGGTGGGCATGTGGATCAGCGGATCGAGCTCGTTGGCGGTCACGGCGACGGTCGACCTGGGTCAAGGCAGCGATCTGCTGCCAACGGCCAGGCAGTGAAACGGGAGCCTCGGAGTACGTTGTCGCGATGGACGTCGCCAACAGGGAGCAAGCCGAGCACTGGGCGGCGGTGGCGCCGGCCTGGCTCGAGATCGAGGACCACCTGGAGAGGATGGCCGGGGAACCGGGTCGCGAGGCGATGGACCGGCTCGGCATCGGACCCGGGCAGCGGGTGCTCGACCTCGGCTGCGGGGCAGGCCCGACCACGGTCGAGCTGGCTCGCCGGGTCGGCCCCGACGGATCGGTGCTCGGGGTGGACATCGCCACGGAGATGCTCGCCCGGGCCCGCCAGCGTGCCGCCCAGGAAGGCGCGGCCAACGTGAGCTTCGTGCACGCCGACGTCCAGTCGTACGACCTGGGCCTCGGGGCCTACGACCGGGCCTTCTCCCGATTCGGGGTCATGTTCTACGTCGATCCCGTCGCTGCGTTCTCCAACGTACGAAGGGCGCTCGGCGCCGGTGGGGCCCTCGGGTTCGTGTGCTGGCAGCACGTGACGGCCAACGAGTGGATGCTCATTCCGGGAATGGCCGTGATGTCCGTCACCGGGCGGCCGCTCGCCGTGCCCGAACCGGGCCAACCCGGCCCGTTCTCACTGTGTGACATCGACCGGGTGCACCAGGTGCTCGACCTGGCCGGTTTCGCAGAGGTCGAGGTGATCCCACGCGACGACGTGGTCAGCGTCCCCGACGGCGAGGTGCTCGACTACGCCCGAGGCGCCCTGCGGATGGGCGCCGCCCGGGATGCGCTGAAGGAGGCCGACGAAGCCACCGAGGCCCGGGCGTTCGAGAGCGTGGCTGCCGCCCTCGGGGAGAAGGTGCACGGCGGACAGCTTCGGCTGACCCGCGGCGTCCTCGTGGTGACGGCCCGCGTCTGACCGCAGCCTCGGGCGGGCGACCGCAACCGACGCACGCTCCCTGCCGTCGTGCCGCCGGGTCCGAAACGGCGCAGGCAGGTGCAGCCGTTGCGGTGGAACTTCCGGGCGCTCGGTGCGTAAGACGGGGTGATGGTGGCGGGAAGCGACGATGCGGGGCTGATCCGGGCGGCCCGGAGAGATCCGGCGTCCTTCGGCGCGCTGTTCGACCGCCACTTCGCAACCGTCTACCGCTTCTGCGAGCGGCGAGCCGGGCGGGACCTGGCCGAGGACCTGGCTGGCGAGACGTTCCGGCGGGCGTTCGAGGCCCGAGGCTCCTACGACGTGTCTCAGCCCAATGCCCTCCCGTGGTTGTTCCGCATCGCGCTCAACCTCGTGCGGGACACGATGCGTGCCAGAGCGGCCGAAGACCGCGCCTACGCCCGGCTGCGCGCGATCGCCGAGGACAGGGCGTCGAGCCAAGACGACCACGTGACCCGGACCGCCGAGTCGCGGGCCGACCTCGCGCGGGTGGCCCGCCAGCTCGTGACCGAGCCCGAGGAGGACGTGGAGGCGTTGTTCCTCCACGTCTGGGACGGGTTGAGCTACCTCGAAGTCGCAACGGCCCTGGGGGTGCCGATCGGCACCGTGCGGTCCCGGCTGAGCCGCCTTCGCCACCGCCTCGCAGGAGCACTGGACGACCGGGTCGGCGACCCTGAGCCCACGAAGCTGACGGAAGGGAGCGGCAATGGACCGAATGGTTGACCTCGTGCGGCAGCTCGAACCGACGACGGGACCACTGCCGGCAGGTGCCGAGGCCCGTCAGCGTGAGGCGCTGGTCCGGTCGTGGACGCTGGCCGACGAGGCGCCAGTCCGCCCGCCACGCCGGTTCCCCCGGCGCGCCGGTTGGTTCGTCGCGCTCGGCGGTGCGGCAGCGGCAGCGGCAGCGGTGGCGCTGCTGGCCCCTGGTTCCTCTCCGTCGTCTCGCCCGCCAGCTGCGGCCCCGGGCACCTCGGCGGTGCTCACCGCCGTCATGACGGCGCTGGCCCAGACCGGTGGCGACGTCGAAGAGGTCCAGTCGACGGCGCCGGGTGGCCCTTTGTCGGCGACCTCGTGGGTCGACCTGACCAGCGGGGCATGTCGCACCGATACGTCGCTCGAGGGGCAGCGCTCGTTCACGGTGTTCGACGAGCACGGCACGGTGGTCGTCGTCGACTACGCCAAGAAGGAGTGGTGGACCACCGGATCGAACGGCGTGACCTGTGAGCCGCCCACCCCTCAGACCATCGAGCACGCACTGAGCACCGGCCAGTACACGGTCGCCGGCCACGCCACGGTGGAGGGGCAGCCGTCGCTGAAGCTCGTGGCCACGGCGGCGACCTCAGGGCTGCATCCGGTGACGAAACTGGTCACGTTGTGGGTGAACGCCACGACCTACTTGCCCATCCAGTCGACAGCGGCCGGCCATCTCACCGAGCACACGGTGTTCACGTGGCTGCCGGCCACTGCCGCCAGCACGGCGGTGTTGGACGTCACGGTGCCTCGCGGCTTCCAACAAGTGGCGCCGCCACCCACGCAGGTACAGGTGATCCCTTAGCCGACGGCGAGGAAGGCGGAGACGTCAGACGCCGGTGACGAAGACGTCGCCGTCTCGAACCGTCGCGGACAAGGTGTCCAGGCCACGCGGCGTGCGGCCCAACCCGATCACCGATCGGGACCAGCTCGGCACGTGGCGCCCGGCGAAGCCGGTGACCCAGTCGAGGTTCTCCCCGGTGCACACGTCGAAGCGCGAGTTGTGCCAAGGGCATTGCACGACCCCGTTGTCGTACCTCAGCCCGCCGGGGCCGCGGGTGAGCGAGAAGCCCAGATGCGGGCATCGGTTTCGGGCGACGTGGACCTCGTCGCCTTTGCGCGCGACGATCAATCGGTGCCCGGCGGCCGCGACGCCCGTCAACGTGCCGTCGGGGAAGTCGGAGAGCGATCCGACCCGAACTTCCGTCTCCATTGCGCCGCTCCTTTCCTCGGTCACCTCGCCGCTCCGGCGAAGGAGCCCCCGCACGTGCCGCCGCGTCGTGGCCGGCGTGGCCGCCTCCGAGTGCGTGAGGACGACATCGTTCGCCCGCCGCCCCGAATTGTGCCCCCTGGACCATCCCTTGGCCACGAGCGTGATGCTGGGGTCGGCCTGCCCGGGCGTCCTCATCGGCTCGTCGGTCGCCACCTCAGCCCTCATCGTCCCGATCATCTACCTGCACGGCATCTGGACCTGGGTCACGGCCGCACCGCTCGGGATCGCGCTGTTCCTGGCGATGTCGTCCGCCGGCCTGATCGGCCAGGACATTCTCCCCGAGAACCGGTCCATGGGATCGGGCATCGCGCTCGGCCTGGCCAACGGGATCGGCGCCCTGTTGGTCCTGGCCATCGGCGAGACCGTCAGCAGCCGCGACCTGACGACGGCCCTGTGGGTGGTGGCCGTGCTGACCGTCGCCACTGCGCCGCTCGCGTTCGCCTTCCCGACGCACCTGATCCGCAAGGAACCGGCGGACGCGGGCGCTGGCCGCCAGGAAGGCGTGGTCCGCTGCCGGCCCGACGATGGCCCGCGGCGCGCTACCAGCCCAGCTCGCGGAGCCGGCGGTCACCGATGCCGAAGTAGTGGCCCACCTCGTGGAGAACGGTCTGGCGCACCTGTGCTTCCACTTCGGCCTCGGTCCTGCTGCGGGTGAGGATCGGCAGCCGGAAGATGGTGATCCGATCGGGCCCCACCCCGGAGTACCCGGCGGTCCTGTGCGTGAGCGGGACGCCCTCGTAGAGCCCGAGCAGCCCGCTCTCGGGCGTGCCGTCCTCGACCACGACCGCGACGTTCTCGATCCGGCTGCCCAATTCGGGCGGCAGGGCGTCGAGAGCGTCCGACACCAGCTCCTCGAACCGCTCTTCGGTGACCTCGATCACGGGTCCTCGCCTCCGACGAGGCGACGTCGTCGACGAGCCGACCTCACCTCCAGTACCGGACCAGCCTTCCACTGCGGGGGATCCCGGCTCCGTCGGTCCGCCGCCGAGGGTTCGCGGGCACTGGCCGCGGCCGTTGCGAGCGGGACCGTTGGGTGCAGGCAGCCCTGGCATACTTGCCCGATGGAGCCGATCAGGGAGTCGCAGTCGATCGTCATCGAACGTTCCCCCGAAGACCTCTACGACATGGTGGCCGACATCACCCGAATGGGGGAGTGGAGCCCGGTGTGCAAGGCGTGCTGGTGGACCGAGGGCGACGGGCCGGCGGTCGGCGCCCGTTTCGGTGGCCGCAACGAGCGGCCCGAGCGGACCTGGGAGACCATCTCGCAGGTGGTGGTCGCCGACCGGGGTCGCGAGTTCGCCTTTTCCGTGGAGCCGACGCAGACCCGGTGGGGCTACACCTTCGCCCCGGTCGCCGGCGGCACCGAGGTGACCGAATCCTGGGAGTTCGGCGACCACAGCCGGGCCGTCTTCGCCGAGCGGTTCGGCGACGAGGCCGAGGCCAACGTGGCCGACCGGCAAGCCAACGCCAGGACCGGCATGTCGGCCACGCTGGCAGCCCTCAAGGCCGTGGCCGAGGGCCGGTAGGGACCACCCCGGCCGGCTCGGCCGGCGGTGGGGTTCGTCGACGCCGACCGCACCGAGGCCGATCGTTCGCGTTTGCGGGTGGTCGGCCACGATGGGATGCTGCGGCGGCGTTCCGGGGCTCGCACCCTGGGTCGACGCCGCCGGGCGCAGAGCGCGCGTGGATCACCGAGCCGGGAAGGGAGGGCGGCATGCGCCTCCGTCGTTGAGCCCGCGCCCTGCTGCCCGGTCGGGTGGCAGTGCAGCCAGCGCTCACCCGCGCGCACCGGCCTCCTCCCGCCGGCTGACCGCGGCCGCAGCCCGGTCACTGCGGCGCCGCGCGGTCCATGCCGTCGGCATCCGCCGGACGGCGCGGTGCGGACGGCGGTCGTGACCGCCCTTCCTCGCGGAGGAAGGAGCAGGTATGGACCCGATCACGAGCCCTCCGGTGGGGGCGATGTCGCTCGACCCAGGGGGTGGCAGGGCCTCGAGCCTCGTGCCCCGGCGGCCGTCGCGCCGTGCGCTCGCCGGTGCCGCCGTCCTGTTCGGCGCCATTGCCGTGGCCGGCGTGACGTGGGCGAAGTGGTACCCCTACGCCGGGAAGCTCGGGAAGCTGTGGGACACGCACGCCTGGAGCGGGTCGTCGATCATCGGCACGGGCGGAGTCGCGGCCAAGAGCACGCCGAGCTGGCACGCCGCCTGGTCCTTCACCGTCGCCTACGGCGAGGACATCTGGGTGGCGCTCGTCGCTGCCATCGTGATCGCGGCGGCGATGGAGGCCCTCATCCCTCGCCAGCGCGTGGCATCCCTGCTCACGCGGCGCTCCACGCTCGGCGGCACGCTGGTGGCGGGCCTGGTGGCAGTGCCGGCCATGATGTGCACCTGCTGCAGCGCCCCTCTCACGGTCACCCTCCGGCGCAACGGCGTCCCGACGGCCTCCGCGCTCGGGTTCTGGCTGGGCAATCCCGTCCTCAACCCCGCCGTGCTCGCCTTCCTCGCCTTGGTGGCGCCGTGGCAGTGGGTGGCGACCCGCATCGCGGTCGGCATCGTCCTCGTGCTCGCCGTTCCCTACGTCGTCACCCGGCTGGTTCGCCCGCCGGCGAGCGGGGGAGTGCTCGGGGCGACGCCCAGCGCGCCCGCCGAGCCCTTCGACTTCCGCCAGGCGCCGCGCCGGTTCGCCACGGCGATCGGCCGCCTCGGGGTCACGATCGTGCCCGAGTACTTCGTGGTGGTCCTTCTCATCGGGGCCTTCCGGGGGTGGCTCCTGCCGCTCGGCGCCGACACCCTCCACTGGGGGTTCCTCGCCGTCCTGGTTGCCGCCGTCGCCGGCGTGCTCATGGTGATCCCCACGGCCGGCGAGATCCCGGTCCTGCTGGGGCTGGCGGCCGTCGGCACCAGCCCGGCGGTGCTCGGCGCCCTCTTGATCGCCCTCCCGGCGATCAGCCTCCCCTCGATGGCGATGGTCGGTCGGACGCTCACCTGGCGGGTGGTCGCCGTGACGGCCGGCGCCGTGGCGGTCTTCGCGCTGGTGGGGGGCGGAGTGCTCTCGGCGCTGCACTAGCGGTGCACGGCCGGCTCACTCGATGGTGCGCCGCCGGAACAGCCGGGCGGCCAAGGGGGCGGCGACCGCCAGGATCAGCAGGGACCACCCCACGGCGGCCACCACCGGGTGCTGCATCGGCCACGCGTGGACCGCCGCCGACGGGTTGGGGTTCCCCCACAGGTGCCGGGCGGCCGCCGTCACGGCGCTGACCGGGTTCCAGTTGGCCACGGCCTGCAGCCATCCGGGCATGTGCTGGGTGGGGATCATGGCGTTGGAGATGAACGCCAGCGGGAACAGCACGATGAAGCCGAAGGAGGCGGCCGACTCGGGGCTCTTGCTGTTGAGGCCGACGCACGTCGCGATCCAGCTCAGCGCGTAGGTGAACAACAGCACGAGGGCGAAGCCGCCGACGATGGGCGCGAGGCCGGCGGCCGGTCGCCAGCCGACGGCGAGCCCGGTCACGCCGACGATGAGCGCGCACAAGCACGAGGTGATGAGGTCGGCGACGGACCGCCCCACGAGGACCGAGGCGCGCCACATGGGCAGGGAGCGGATCCGGTCGATCATGCCCTCGTGGAGATCCGTGCTGACCCCGACGGCCGTGCCCATCGTGGACGTCACGAGGTTGAGGGCGAGCATCCCGGCGAGGACGAAGTCCTTGTAGCTGCCGTGGGGGATCGGGATCCCGCCGCCGAAGATGTAGACGAACAGCACCGTGAACAGGACGGGTTGCAGGGTGACGTCCGACAGCTGCATCGGCTCGCGCGAGATGTGCACGAGGCTTCGGCGGGTCATCGACCAGACGTCGTGGACCCGCCGGGCCATGCCCGCACTGGACGGGCGTGGCCGCGCCACGGCGACCGGCAGGGCGGCGGCTGCTGTCGTCATGTCCGTGCTCCTTCCAGCGCCCGGTCGACGCCGTCGCTCCCGAGGTCGTGCGGGTCGTCCGCCGTCCCGTCGTCGATGTGGTCGCCGGTGAGCGCGAAGAACACGTCGTCGAGGGACGGCTGGCGGACCTCGACGTTGTCGACGAGGATCCCCGCACCGTCCAGTGCCCGGACGATCGAGGTCGCCAGTCCGGGGGTGAGGTCGACGCCGGCGCCGAGACGCCGGCCGCCGTCGCTCACCTGCACCGCTCCGTTGACGAGCGGGGCGATGGTGGCGACGGCGTCGGGAGAGGGCGCGGCCAGCGACACCTCGAGGCGCGCACCGCGGCTCGCCGCCTTGAGCTCCCGGGGCGTGCCGTCGGCGACCACGCGTCCCCGGTCGATGACGACGATCCGATCGGCGAGGGCGTCGGCCTCCTCGAGGTACTGCGTGGTGAGGAGGACGGTGACGCCGTCGGCGAGCAGCTGGCGGACGGCCTCCCACACCCGCTGCCGGCTGGCGGGGTCGAGGCCGGTCGTGGGCTCGTCGAGGAACAGCACCGGGGGGTGGGCCATCAGGCTCGCGGCCACGTCGAGCCGGCGGCGCATCCCCCCCGAATAGCCTTTGACGACGCGGTTGGCCGCGTCCGTGAGCTCGAACCGTGCCAGCAGCTCGGTCGCCCGCTCCTTGGCCAGATGGCCGGTCATCGCGCTCAGCTCGCCCACGAGGACGAGGTTCTGGCGGCCGGTGAGCAGAGGGTCGAGCGTGGCGTCCTGGGCCGCCACGCCGATGTGCCGGCGCACCTCGGCCGGGTGGCGGACCACGTCGACCCCCGCGACCGCTGCCCGGCCACCGTCGGGGCGAGCCAGCGTCGTGAGGACCCGCACCGCCGTCGTCTTGCCGGCGCCGTTGGGGCCGAGCAGCCCCAGCACCCGTCCGGCCGGGACCGAGAAGTCCACCCCGGCGAGTGCCTGCGTCTCGCCGTAGGACTTGGTCAGTTCCTCGACCTCGATCATGTCTCGGTCCATCGCACCCACCTAACCAGTCGGCCAGTAAGCTCCTAGCCGTAGGGTAAGCAGAGTCCTAACTGGCTGTCAAGTAAGGAGACGACGCAGGGCGTGGACATCGGCCGCACGACACCCGGGAGCACGCAGGAGACGGACGACCCGGCGGCCGCTGGCTTGGGCGACGGCGCGGGCGACGGCGCGGGCGACGGCGACGGCGGGCCCTCCCGCGTCGAGGAGGCGCAGCCAAGGTCCACCAAGGAGCGCATCCTCGACATCGCGCTCCGGCTGTTCACCGAACAGGGGTTCGACGCGACCTCCTTGCAGGAGATCGCCGACCACCTGGGCTTCACGAAGGCCGCCCTCTACTACCACTTCCGGTCGAAGGACGACATCCTCATGGCGCTCCACCTGCGCATGCACCAGATCGGTCGGGAGCGGCTGGACCAGCTGGGCGAGGGACCGGTCACCCTCGAGAGGTGGGAGTCGGTGCTGTCCTCGGTGATCGACGAGATGCTCGACCAGCGCTCGCTCTTCCTCCTGCACGAGCGGAACCAGGCGGTCCTCGAGCGGCTCCACGAGAAGGACCACGCCGCGGAGCACGACGACCTCCAGGCGCGGCTGCGCCAGGTCCTTTCGGACCCCGCCATTCCGCTCCGCGACCGGGTGCGCATGTCGTGCTCGCTGGGCGCCGTCTTCGGCGCGCTGTTCGTGGGCGTCGACGCGTCAGCGTCGCGGGCGGCGGAGATCGTCCCGCTCCTGCGCGAGGCGCTCCACGACCTCCTGGCGCCGTAGGAGCGCAGGAGCGCAGGAGCGCAGCTCAGCCGCCGTTGCCGCAGCCGATGGCTTTCACGTACTGCGCGGGAGCGTCCTTGTAGAGGGCAACGGCCGACGGGTTCGACTTGGGCAGGTCGAAGACGAAGCGCCCGTGGACGTAGTACCACCAGTCCGTGAACTGCTGGCCACCGATGGAGTAGTGGACCAGCCACGCCCCGGCGGGCCCGTGTGCCACCCCCCACGTGTCCACCTTCACGTGCGGTGTGTTGGGGCACTGGTGATGGCGTTGCACGTATGTGGCCCGCGAGATGATGGCTTGGCTCCGCGCGTCCCAACGGGAGTAGACGGCTGTGTCCTTGTTCTCCTGGTAGTCGTTGTTGAGGGCTGCTGCGATGCGGAGCAGGGCCTTCGCCGTCTCGGGGTCACGCGAAGGGGAGGCCGCGCTCGCGGCGGGGGGCGTCGTCCCTCCACCTGCTTGCCCACCTGCTTGCCCGCAGGCTGCTCCGGCGAGGCCGCAGGTGGCGACGAGGCCGGCCGCCAGGAATGGGCGCATCCTCAGAAGACGCCGCGCGTGCCCGGCTTGCCCGCTGCGCCAGGTAGGGGGACGGACGCCACGCCGACGGGCGGTCCGGGCCGCCTCGGACTGCGTCGACATTGCCCCCCTCCTCACGTCACGGCCGTTCGCCCGTGGGAGCGTACCCGCACCCGCCGTGGCAGCAACTGCAGGGGTCGACGCGGCCCGCGGGAGGACCGCCGCTGGGCGATCGCCGCGTTCGACGGCGACCTGGTCGCCGTCACGTCGGCCTCACGCCGCTCGCCCACCCCGCTCTCCACCGTGGGAGTGCCCGAACAGCTCCTCCTCGAACGATGCCCCGCAGGTTGCGCAGAACTTGTCGGTGAGCCCGCGCGGGGCACCACACCGCGGGCAGTACCTCGGTGTCTGCAGCCCGGGCCGCTCGTCAGCGGGTGCGGCCGGCGCGACGGCCACCGGCGCCGAGCGTGCTCTGCCGACGTGCAGTGCCAGTTGGCCGAAGCTGGCCACCATTGGCACCGCCGCTGCCGGCACTGCGACATAGGCGCCATACGCCCAGCTAGGGGGATCGGGACACCGAGCAGCGTGTAGGCCGGCTTTGTCACGATCCCGATCAACGTCACCGCCAGGCTGGCGGTGGTCAAGCCGACGAGGATGACGTGGTCGGCGAACCGCCCCGGGAACCGGAGCTCGCTCCAGACCGCCCGGGCCACCACGTACACGAGGGCCTCGACGGACAGGGCGAACGCCGCGTACAGGTACTCGCTGGTCCACGTGCCGCTGCGCGACGCCAGCCCGACCAGGGGGACGTCGAACGTGAACCAGTCGAGGAAGAGGGAGATCGCCAGCAAGAGGGACGCCAGCCCGATGACCGCGTCGGCGATCGACCAGCGCCTGGGATCGAGACGCCGCGCGCTGACCGGGACTTGCTGGGGCCAGCCGCTCCCCGGTGCCTCTACGGCACGTTGCCACTCGCCGTCCGGTGGTCCTGCCACTTGGGTTGCCGGCATGAGCTCACGAGCGTCGGCTGCTGCGGTGTCGAGCGATGCGCCGCAGGCAGGGCACACCTTCGAGTCGTCGGGAAGGTCGACGTTGCACCGAGGACACGGCACGAGGGTCCCCTTTCGTCCGGGGCCGCCGGTTGGCGAGCGACCGACTGCACGGAGGCCGAGATGGCGTCTCCTCGTCTGGATTCTGCGTGGCCGGTCGCCCGCGCAATAGGGGAGATGGTCATCACGAGCCGATCCTGACCGGCGGTCAGGTCCTTGGGTTCCGGGCGGTCAGCCGAGGTCGCCTGGGAGGCGCTGCGGCGCTGGCTCGACCGGCCCAGGCTCGACGGGTACACGTTCTCCGTCCAAGCCGGCGTGCTGCCGGCGGCGGGAAGCATGCTGTGCCGGTTGGTGACCGAGGTGGCGAACCTTCGCACCCGCCTGCTCCGCAGGTTGCGGCACTAGCCGCGAGAAGGCTCAATCCGTTCGAGCTCGGCCCCGTCGAACAGGGGGACCATGGCAAAGGACGCCACGTCGTCGCGCAACTCGGCGGCGGTGGGGGCCGGCGCCGGCGTCTCGGCCGCCTCCAGTACCGCTCGCAGGACCTCGAACTCGGACGACGAGTCGACGAACATCCCCGGGCGGGCCAGCACGTAGCGGACCGCCCGGCCGATGGCCTCTGGGTCCCGCAGCGGCTGGTACCAGCTGTGCCCGGCCTGGGCCTCGGGCGACGCACGGTCGGCCCAGCGCCGGCGGGCGATGGACTTGATGGTCTGCACCGCTACGCCCTGCTCGTCGCAGACGGCGAGCAGGGCTTCGACGTCGGCGCGATAGGCGGGGTCGCCGAGCAGCGGGAAGTTGTAGGGGAACAGCACCGAGTCGTACGCGAAGCGCTGCAGGCTCCGCAGGTGCATGCGCGGGATGCGCAGGCCGTGGCCGGTGACGCCGATGAAGCGGACCAACCCCTCGTCGCGCGCCTGGACCAGGGCCTCGAGAGCGCCACCGGTCCCGTGGGCGACCTCCCACTCGCCGTCTTCGACGAGGTTGTGGAGCTGGATGAGGTCGACCTGGTCGACCCCGAGGCGCGTGAGGGACCGCTCCAGGCTCCGGCGGGCGGCGTCGGCCGTGCGCTCCCCGGTCTTGGTGGCCACGAAGAAGTCGTCGCGCCGGCCCCGCAGCCACGGTGCCAGGCGCAGCTCGGCGTCGCCGTAGGCGGCAGCCGTGTCGAGGTGGTTGACGCCGTGCTCGTCGAGCAACGGCAGCAGTCGGTCCGCGGTCGCCTGGTCCACGGCGCCGATACCGGCGGACCCGAAGATGATCCGGGAGCTCGGGTGCCCGGTCCGACCGAACAGGCGGCGTTCGATCACGGGTGCCATCCTACGGCGCCGCCCGGCGGATGCCGTTCTGCTCCTTGCACGCCGACGCGTCGAGACTACGATCCTTCTTCGCTGGAGGTCCGCGGCGGGCGGGCGCCGGAGAGGTCGAGGAGGGCGTCATGGCTGCGACGTTCGTTGGGCGGTTCGGCAGGGCGTTGTGCGCCGTCATCGGAGTGGTCGGGCTGGTCTTGGTCGGGTCGGCCGTCCCGGCATCGGCGGCAGCACCCGCCGGCCATGGCGGGCACGGCGGCGGCGGTGGCGGTGGCGGCAGCGGCGGCACAGGAACCCCGACAACCGTGGCCGGCAACGACGTCTCCTATCCGCAGTGCGGGACGACGCTCCCGAGCACCCCGGCCTTCGGGATCGTCGGTGTCAACGGCGGTCTGGCCAACGATCTCAATCCGTGCCTCGGACCCTCGTCGTCGTACCCGTCCTACGTCCAGAGCGAGCTCTATTGGGCACGAACGCGGCCGACCGGCGCGTCGACCCAGCCCACGGTCTCGTTGTACGTGAACACCGCCGACCCCGGCAACTTCTACGGCCAGACTCCCATTGCCGACTGGCCCACGTCAGGGACCAACGCCGACGGCACGTGCACGACGACCACGGTGAGCAAGCGCCACCAGACCTACACGGTCGGCGCCAACTCGACGGCGTGCGCCTGGCAGTACGGGTTCAACAAGGCGACGCAGGACGTGGCCTGGCTGTCGCAAGCGGCCACGGCCGTCGACGGCCAGCAGTCGACGGTCACCGTCCCGTCGACGGCCTCGAGCTACCCGTGGTGGCTCGATGTCGAGACCGGCAACACGTGGCAGTCGGGCACAACCGGTGTCGCCATGAACGTGGCTGACCTCCAGGGCATGGTGGCGGCACTCGGTGGGGCCGGCGTCACGGTGGTCGGTGTCTACTCGACGGCGAGCCAGTGGTCCCAGATCGCCGGGACGACGACGGCGTCCTCGGGCTCCCTCTACCAGCTCCCGAACTGGATCCCGGGCGCAACGAGCCTCACAGGGGCGAAAGCCAATTGCACACTGTCGTCGTTCACCGGCGGTCGCATCGTCCTCACCCAGTGGACCGGCACGGTGGACGACGACCACGCCTGCTGAGCCGGCGGCCCAGGGCTGCACGGCCGATCGCAGGCGTCGCGCCCGCCCTATCTCGGCGTGCCC
>DAHUZJ010000016.1 GCA_027306585.1 Acidimicrobiaceae bacterium
CCGCACGCCGAGCGCCCGCAGCGACGCCAGTGTGTTGCGGACGCGGGGGTAGTCGTCGATCGCGGCGTGCTCGGTCAGCTCGATCACGACACGCCCGGCGTCGATCGTGCTGAGGAGGTGGCGCAGCCGGGGCCGTGTGACGACGGGTGGGCTGAGGTTGATGGCGAGGGTGCAGCCCTCGGGCAGGTTGCCGAGGTCGGCGAGCGCCGCTTCGACCGCGGCCAGCTCGAGCTCGGCCCCCAGGCCCGCGCCCCAGGCGTCCTGGAACCACAGGTCGGGCGCGCGATAGGGCTCGGACACGAAGCGGGCCAGCGCCTCGAAGATGACGACGCTTCCGTCCTCCACGTCGACGATCGGCTGGTACGCCATGGAGAAGGCGTGGGTGTCGATCACCCGCTCGACCAGCTTGGCCGCTTCGATGTCGGCCACCACGCCGGGGTAGAGCACGTTGGCGACGAAGGCCGACATGCCCCTCGTGTCCCGCAGCGCCCCGGACGCGTCGGCGACGTCGGGGGGAGACAGCAGTTCGTCGGTGGCGGCGTTGAGCTCGGCGGCGGCACCGATGGCGGCGGACACGAACGACGAGAGCCCCGAGAGCGTGGCGACGTCTCGCTCGCTGAAGGCGCAGGGCGTGGTGGCGACGACCTTGAGGATGCCGACCTGCTGGCGGGCGTAGTGGAGCGGCACGCAGATCATCGCCCGGGTGTTGGTGTGGTGGGCGCTGACCGGGTCGACGCGAGGGTCGTTCTCCGCGTCGTCGCACACGAGGGTGGAGGCCGAGTGCAGGGCCGCCCCCGACATGGTGCCGGCGATCTTGATGAGCAGGCCGCAGTGGTCGGTCAGGCTGCCGGCGGTGCACGCGTAGCGCAGCATGTCGCCCTCGACGAGCTGGACGACGGCGCCGTCGGCGGTGGTGATGAGGCGGAGCGCCTCGTCGAGGATGCGCTCCATGACCGACATGGGGCTGCTCAATGCCCGGACGGCTGCCTCGAGATCGAACTCTGTCCCCATTCTTGCCCCCAGTACTTCGCCTGCCGGTAGGCCGCCGCCCCCACCAGTCGCCCCACAGCACCGTTCACTGCTGCAACCGTTTCCCCGTCGGAGGAAAATAGTAACCCGGCGTGCACCCATCCTGCACCCCGTGGCCGCACAATTCTTCGGCACGCCGTCGAAGCAGCTTGCCAGGGACGACGCATTGGCAACCGTTGTGCCCGTGATCCCGCCTCGCCCCAGGGCCCTAACCGTTCCGGTGCGGAGGTGGGCACCCCCGTTTGGCGCCGCCGAGCCCGCTCGACCCGCGGCCCGGCGCATGGCCGGGCCTGCGAGTGCTCGTGCGGGCCTGCCCGCGCGTGACGGCCACCGTCCGTGCGGGCAGAAGGGTGCGCCACGAATTCATGAAGGCGTGTAATCTTGTAATCATGCTGGATCCAGAGAGCGTTGTGACGTACTTCGCCCGCAAGGTGCCCGACGGCTGGTTCACCGGGACGCCCCGCGTCCAGATGGACGGCGACGAGATCCTCTGCGTGGGCGAGCTGCCGGTGGAGGCCACCGTGCCGGCGTTCCGAGAGTCGACCCGCGACGAGCGCATGGCCATCGCCGCCGAAGCCGAGGGCCGCTTCGGCCGCAAGGTGTCGTGGGGTGTGGAGCACGGGGGCGGGCTGACGCTGTTCACGTCGCTCGGCGCGCCGGTCATGACCCGGCTGCGGCTCCCCGAGCGGGCGGTCCTCGACACCCTGGTCGACGCCGGGGTGGCTCGGAGCCGCAGCGAGGCGCTGGCGTGGTGCGTGAAGCTGGTCGGCAGGCACCAAGCGGAGTGGCTGACCGATCTGCGCGAGGCGCTGGTCAGCGTCGAGAAGGTGCGGGCGGAGGGCCCGACGCTCGGCTGACCGACGGGCTGGCCGGCTCAGCCGCACCCTGCCGGCCAGCGGGCGCACCCTGCCGGCCAGCGGGCGCACCGTGCCGGCCCGCGGGCGCACCGTGGAGAACGTCATCCAGACCGAGGGACCGCCGGCTGGCGGCGCCACGCCGGCGCGGCGGCCTGCACGCTCGACCGTGGTGCCTGCGTCACGGTTCCGACGTCGACCGGGAGCACCGACGTCGTCGACGCCCCGACGTCGTCGATGCCCCACGTCGTCGATGCCCCACGTCGTCGTGTGCGCCGGTCGCGCCGGTCAGCCCGTCGCGACGTCGGGTCCCGGCGACCTCCACCGGCTCGGCCCACGTCTCGCCATGATCCCCACGTGAGACCCTGACGCCCGGCCAGGCCCGGGCCGGCGCGTCCGCGTGCACGTCGGGGCGCTCGACCCGGTCACGCTCCGGGGTCCCCGAGGAGGGCGACGATGACCGGCAGCGCGTCGGGGCGCGGAGAGGTCACGTCGAGGGGGAAGCGGCCTCCGGTCGACGGGCCCACCTCGAGATCGAGGAACCCGCAGCAGGCCGCTTCGGCCGTGGCCAGCCGCTCGGCGTCGTCCCGGGCAGCGTCGGCCAGCCACAGGCGCACGCCGCCGTCGAGCCGCTCCGAGCCGAGGCCGGCATCGTGGCGCAGTCGCTCCCACGCGGCCAGCCGCTCGTCGCCGGCGGTGGCGTCCAAGCTGCAGGCCACGTCGAAATGCCGGTGGCCGAAGCGGGCGGTCATGGCGTCACGGTACGTCCTGACGTCGGCCCGACGTCAAGGCGTCCCGGTCACGTCCGTGGCGGCGCCGAGAACGCCGCCGGTGTGCCTGCAGCGTCGACCGGCGAATCGGCAGGAGTGGCGGCGCCGTGAAGCCGTCCCGGCCAGCGCGAGCGTCAGTGCGAGCGGGCGCGGTACCGCCAGCGCGAGCGTCTCATCGGGCCACTCCGTCGCCCGTCGCCGGCAGGGCGGCGGCGGGCACGGCGGCGTGGCCCTCGGGGGTGCGGCGACCGTCCGCCACGTGGACGGCGCCGGCGGTGAGCAGCGCCAGACCGGCGGTGATCGCGAGGAGCGTCGGATAGCCGGCCAGGTGGGTGCCGAGGGCGAGGACGTAGGGCACGGCGAACCCGACGTAGGTCAGCACGTAGAAGACGGCGGTCAGCCGGGCCAGGCCGTCGGCCGGGGCGAGCCGCTGGACCTGGACCAGCCCGGCGACCAGGCACAGCCCGTAGGAGGCGCCGAGCACCACGGTGCACGGGAAGAGCAGCCACAGGCGGTCCGTCGCGGCGGCGGCCGCTCCGAGGCCGAGGCCGGCGGCGAGCACCGTCAGCCCGATGGGCGCCGCCCGGCTGCGGCGGGCCCGGGCGTCGAGGCGCCGGGCCAGCGGCGTGACGGCCACGGCGGCGAGGGCGCAGAGCGCGGCGATCACGGCCACGACGGCGGTGCCGTCCGTGGCACGTGCCGCGCCGACGACGCTCGGCAGGAGGGCAAAGGCGACGGCGGGGGCGGCGAACACCCAGGGCGCCATGGGCGCCACGACCCGTCGGAACCGCGACCGTTCGAACGCCGGCACCCGGCGGGCGAGGCCCGGCCGGTGACGGGTGGTGACCGTCTCGGGCGAGCGCCCGATGGCCACCAGGACGACCACCATGAGCAACAGGTGGGGCAGGTAGGGGACGACGAGGGGGAGGGGCGCCCACTGGGCCAGCACGCCCGCCACGAGTGGCCCGAGGGCGAAGCCGAGGGTCATGGCCACCGCGGCGCGCCGGGCGGCGACGTGGTCGCCGGCGTCCTCGAAGGGCGGGCGTGACAGCTCCCGCACCCACGCCGTCGCCGCGCCGAAGGCCGTGCCGCTGCTCACGCCGGCGAGGAAGCGACCGAGGAAGAGCAGCCACAGCGTGTGGCCGCCGCCGGCGAGGGCGACGGTCGCCACCAGGGACAGGGCGGCCGCCGGGATCACCGCGACGCGGCGCCCCCGGGCGTCCGACACGGGCCCGGCCACGAGGAGCCCGGGGATGAGTCCCAGGGCGTAGACACCGAACATGGCCTCGACCGTGCCGGTCGAGAGCGACAGCGTGCGCTCGTAGACGAGCAGCATCGGAGTGATCTGGTTGGACCCCCAGCCGACGCCGGTGAGGAGCAGGGCCACCGGGAGCCACGGCGCCACGCCCGCGCGGCGGGTCCACGTCGACGCGACGCCACCGCCACCGTGCGCGCCAGTCGGTTCAGTGATTGGACCCACGCCCGGCACCGTAGCACACGAGTACGGTGATTGAACTTGCATCCGATAGGCTGGCGCGGTGCTGGGCAAGGACTACGAGGGGCAGGACTGTGCGCTCGCCCGGGCCCTCGAGGTCGTGGGCGAGCGCTGGACGCTGCTCATCCTGCGCGACGCCCTCTACGGGGTGCGCCGCTTCAGCGACTTCCGGGCCCACCTCGACATCCCCAAGGCGATCCTGTCGGCCCGCCTGAACGGGCTGGTCGACGGCGGCGTCCTCGAGCGGCTGCCGGACCCCGAGCACGGCGGCCGCCACCTGTACCAGCTGACCGAGGCCGGCAAGGACCTCTGGCCCGCAGTGCACGCGCTCATGGTGTGGGGCGACCGGTACCGGGAGTCCAGCTGCCGGGTGTTCCAGCACGCCGCCTGTGGCACGCCGCTCGACGACCGCGGCACCTGTCCGCGCTGCAAGGTCGCACCTGGCCCCGACGGCGTCCTCGCCGTGCCGCTCCGCCAGACCAGCCGCGACGATCCCGTGGCCCGCGCCCTGCGCCAGCCGCACCGGCTGCTCGACCCCGTCCCCGGCTCCTGAGGGCCGGCCGGCGGCCGCGGCCGTCGGGGGGCCGGCGAAGGACGGCCGCGCCACCCCGCCTGACCGGTCGCGCCGATCAGGCGTCTGCGGACGCCCCGACCGATGCGAGGGCGGCGAGCACCGCGGCGATGTCGGCGCGCAGGCCGGCATCGGTCACACGGCCGCCGGCCACGGCGCCCCGGGGGACGGGGACGGCGGCGCAGGCCGAGTCGACGACCGTGGCGTGGGCGTAGCCCAGCACCGTCCGCAGCGACGCGTGGGCGTCGACCGCGCCGGTGCCGGCCGAGGCATTGATCCAGGCGACCGGCTTCTCGTAGAGGGACCGGGGATGGTCGTCGCCGATCAGCCAGTCGAGCAGGTTCTTGAAGGAGCCCGGTAGCGCACCGGCGTACTCGGGGGTGGAGAAGAGGAGGGCGTCGGCCCGATGGACGGCCGAGCGCAGCTCGTCGACGGCCGGGTCGAGCGGTGGGGCGTCACGGTCCGGGTTGAAGTGCGGCAGCCGGTCGAGCCCCTCGTAGCGCTCGACCGTCATCGGCGGCCTCGCCAGCTCCGCCGCCGTGGCGAGCACGGCGCCGTTGGTCGACCCCTCCCGCAAGCTGCCGGCGACGAGCAGGACGTGCACGGTGCCGGGCCCGCCGCGGCTCACGCCCTGGGCGGCACGACGGGGAGCAGGAGCGAGGAGGGGTGGTCCCCGCCGGTGTAGAGGGTGACCTCCCCCCCGAACACGTCGGCCGGCCGGTCGGCGGGGTCGTTGTGGGTGAAGGGCCCCACCCCCCGGT
>DAHUZJ010000018.1 GCA_027306585.1 Acidimicrobiaceae bacterium
CCCGTGCCAGGAGAGGAGCCGAGTCGTGGCGAGCCAACACGAAGTCGGTATCCTCATCGGCTTGTTGGTGGGGGAGGGCCATTTCGGAGGTGACGGCCGACAACCGCAGATCACGCTCCGGATGCACGTGCGACACGAGGCGCTGTTCCGTTGGCTCGAGCGGACGTTCCCCGGAGGTCGCCTCTACGGTCCCTATGAGCACGGCGGGCGTCGCTATTACCAGTGGATGGTCCGGGGCGAGTACCTCCGCGTGCTCCTTCCCATCCTCCAGCAGCACTTGACTCCCGAGTTGGACTCGTACGCCCACGGTCGGCTGCTGCAGATGTGCACACGCTACCGCCGCCAACTTCGTCTGGAAGCTCCTGGCGACGGGCCGGGCATGCACGACGTGGACCGTCGGGGCGGACGGGCTGCGGGATCGGGATCGGGATCGAGATCGGGAGCCAAAGAACTTGCAGCTGCCGACGGACCGAGGCCCGTCGACGAGGGGCCGTCAGAGAGTCGGGCTGCGCAGATCTTCCGTACGCTGCGCCAGGAACCGTGACACGAGGTCGCTGGCACCATTGTGTGCCTCGCCACCTGTACCGGTCAGGTCGGCTAGGCAGCAGATCAGCGCCTGGCGGTGAGCCGGGGACGGGACGGGACGATGGATCAGAAGAGGGGCCGTTTGGCCGGGACTCCAACCCGCCGCGGAAAGCGGTCGGGGCAAAGATGCTCCTGCCTGACGACCTGGTAGGTGAACTCCTCGTGGCGCCGACACGAGCGACCCATTCCCAGCAGCGCGAGCCCATCCTCCGTCCACCGTTCGCCGTCTTGATCACCAGGGGGCTCGGAGGTGACCAGCACGCCGCCCACTGCCAGGAGCGGAGCGGCACATTCCGCGGTCACCGCAGGGGGTCCGAACGAGCGGGCGGTCACGATCTCGAAGCTGTGCCGGCGTGCCACATCCCGGCCAACCTCCTCCGCCCGGGCCTCGAGCACCTCTACTCGCTCCTCGAGGGACACCTCGCGGACGACACGTCGCAGGTGGTCGCTGCGCCGATGGTTGCTGTCGACGAGCGTCACGTGAGCAGCCTCGAGGAGGACGGCCAGCACCAACCCTGGCACCCCGCCACCCGAGCCCAGATCGACGAGCCGAAGCTGCTCTTGCACGTCGGAGCCGGTGAAGGCTGGGGGAGACGACCCGCGCGCCCACTCGATCACGCGGACAAAGCCCGCGGCATGGCGCAAGTGCAGGTCGACGGGCCCAGGACCGAGTAAGCCGACGGCCTTGGCCCGCTCCAGTCCCTCCCTCAATGCCGGGGGGACCGTGGGAGCCCCGCCAGCTATCGGCTCACGCGTCGACGTTGGCGGTAGCGGTCGGTGCGATGACCACGTAGCGGTTGGGGTCTTCGCCCTCCGAGCGAGATTCCACGCCCTCGATCTCGACGATCGTGTCGTGGACCACCTTCCGGTCGGCCGGCGACATCGGCTCGAGCGCTCGCAGCTCACCGGACGAGGCCACCTCGGACGCCACCTCCTGGCTGAACCGCCGGAGCGCGGCGGCGCGCCGCTCCCGGTAACCAGCCACGTCCACCAGGATCCGGTCCGTGCGAGTCGGGAAGCGCCGCTGCACGACGGCTCGGGTGACATCCTGGAGCGCCGCCAGGGTGGCGCCCTTCGGGCCGACGAGAATGCCCAGCCCCTCGCCGGTGGCAGCCAGCTCCACCGTCTCCTCGTCGAGCTCGCGAACCTCCACGGCCGCGTCGAGCCCGTACCGCTCCACGAGCCCCTCGAGGAATTCCCGTGCCACCTCGGCTTGCTCTTGCAGGGTCATGCCCTCTGCCACCGTGCTCTCCTCCCTCGCCACCGCCCGCTCCCGGGCGCGTTGTGGACCATTCGTCTCGCCCCCGGCCTCGGGTCGCTTCGTCACCTCGGTGCCGCTCGCGCCGCCGGCGACCGCTGCCGGCCGGCTGCCGTCGCGCTGACCCGGCTCTCGGGGCTGCCCGCCGCTGCGACCCCGGCCGCCTCGCCGCCGACGCCGCGAGCGACTACCCGCCGACTTGTCGCCGCCAGCCTGCGCACCTTCTGCACCGCCCGACGGCGCCGACACCGTCGTGTCGGTGCCCGCACCACTGCCGGGCCGACCAGATGTCGCGTCCTCGTCGTCGCGACCGGCCACCGTACGGGCACCGCCACGGCCACCCCCGGCGCCGCCTCGATCACGTTGCCGTCGCTCTCGCTTGGGCCGAGGACCCACGGGCCGTACCCGAGCACGCACCCGCGCTTCGCCCCGGACCCGACCGAACAAGCCGGTCTTCGGCTCCGCCACGACGATCACCTCGGCGTCGGCTTCCGTCACACCCAACTGGTCCAGGGCGGCGTCCCTGGCCTCCTCGACGGTCTTGCCCGTGACCTCGACCCACTCCACGGCTCAGCGCGCCTTTCTCGCTCGTTTCGACTTCGCCCTCGAGTCCGCCTTCGGCGTGGGGGTACTACCAGCAGTAGTACCCCCCTGTCCGCGCCGACTGCTCTTTCGGGGCGTCTGGCTGCCGCTGGTCGGCGGGGCCGGCGCTCGCCCCCCAGGTACCTTGCGCGCACCACCGGCAGCGCCGTTGGTGGTCCCGCCCGTCACGCCCTTGTCAGGCCGGGACATCCCGTCACCGTTGCCCTCTGCTTTGGGCGGTGGGGCCAGCGCTGCAGTCGCCCGCCCGAGGAGCGCCTTGGGCCCCATCCGGGAACCCTGGCCTTCGATGCGCTTCTCCCCGGGCCGCTGCACCAACCCGTACCGGAAGATGAGGTCTTGGGTGAGCACCCGAATGGCCGAGGACACGATCATGTACACGACCACGCCGGCCGGGACGATGAAGTAGATGTAGGCGAAGATCAGCGGCATGATGCGCTGCATCGTCTGCATCTGCGACGGCACCGCCGCAGTGCTCCCCGTCTTGCGGTTCCTCTTCGTCATCTGCGCCATCTGGAAGTACTGCAGCCCGACCGCCACCAGCACGAAGGCGAAGTAGGGGATGTAGTCATACCAGGCGCCATGGTGTGTGAGGGGCTTCGCCGCCAGGTTCATCCCGAACGAGTCCATGACCCCGTGGGTCTTGACCAGGTTCTCGTGCATGAGCGAGTTGGTCGGGATGTAGCGGGGTGTGGCACAAACCGCCTCGTTGCACACCGCTCCTGAGGCCAGCTTCTGCCCATGCGTCACGGTGTTGGCCAGGCCCCGGATGACGTCGTAGAGGACGATCAGCGCCGGCATCTGGAGGAACATCGGGAGACAGCCACCCGTAGGGCTGACGTTGTGCTCCCGGTACAGGCGCATCATCTCCTGGTTGAGCTGTTCCCGGTTCTCCGCGCCCTTGTACTTCTGGCGCAGCTTTTGCATCTCGGGCTGCAGTTGCTGCATCGCCAGCATCGAGCGGGTGCTCTTGATGGTCAGTGGCGTCAGCAGGGCCATGATCACGATGGTGAGCAAGGCGATGGCCACCCCGTAGTTGGGGATGACGGCGTAGATGTAGGCGAGTGCCGTGGCGATGGCCACGAACAGGGGATGGAAGATCTCGCCGATGGTCTTGAACAGGGCGTTCTCCGCCAACAGGGGAGCGACGTGGATCACCGGGTCTGCCCTTCCTCGTGGAGCCTGGCCGGAACGAGGTCGACCCCCCGGCCACCCAGCGGATGGCAGCGGGACAGGCGCCGGGCGGCCAGCAGGCTTCCGCGCCATGCGCCGTGGGCTTCGACCGCCTCGACGGCGTAGGTCGAACAGCTCGGATAGAAGCGGCAGGGGGACAGCTGCCCCGCCCGCAGGGATTGGTAGCTGTGCAGCAGTCGCAGCACCGCCCGTTGTGCCCGGCCGAGTGCCGGAGCTTCGTCAGTCATGACCAGGTGTTCCTTGTGGGTTCTTCCTCTGGGCGCCGGCGGCGCCGGCGGCGCGGGAGAGGGCGGTGGCGACGTGATGCTCGAGCTCCCCCTGGCGAAGACCGGCAACGGCGGTGTCGGCCGACACCAAGTAGGCCCCCGGGGGGACCCGCGTTGGTTGCGACCGCACGGAGGCTGCGACCGCCGCACGGAGGCGGCGACGCAAGCGGTTGCGCCGGACGGCCGTGCCGTGGCGACGGCCGATGGCGTAGCCGATCCGCGGCGCAGGCGGTCCACCGTCAGGGCAGAAGGCCACGCGCAGCGGCCCGCTCCGTCCACGGCCGGCTGGGCGCGCCAACGCCTGAAAGGCGCTGCGTCCGCTGATACGTGCGACCGCCGGTCCCATGGCGTGCCCTTCCGACACCGACCAGCTCAGGCGATGAGCCGATGACGTCCCTTGAGCCGCCTCGCCTTCAGGATCGCACGGCCGGCGCGCGTGGACATCCGGTGGCGGAAGCCATGGCGCTTCGCCCGCCGGCGCGTATTGGGTTGATAGGTTCGCTTCACGTGGGTCAGCCTTTCGCTGCTCCTGCCCGATGCCGTTCCCAGAGCGCCTTCGGGCCGGCGCGACCCATCGCCGTCCACGGCCGGCGGCCGGTGGCGATGGCTTCCGGATGCGATGCTAGGCGAACGGAGACCCTGCTCACTAGTCGGCCCCCGGTCGACCGCTCTCCGGTGTTCCCCGCGGCAGGTCCCCCATGCTCCTGGTCATGGTTCTAGTGACAGAGTGCCACTAGTCGCCCCCCGTCCGGCCGGTGTACGGTCGACCGACCAAAGCCGTATCCGCATGTTCCACACCTGTGGACCACGTTGTGGACGATCACGCCCATCGGTGGGCGGAGGAGCAGGTGGACGAGACCGACGCGCTGTGGAGGAGATGTGCCACGCCGCTGCGTGAACAGGTGTCGGAGACGACGTGGCAGATGTGGCTGTCGGGCATCCGCCCGCTGTCGTTCGCGGCAGACGTCATGGTCCTCGGCGTCCCCAACGGGGTCGTCCGCGATCGCGTCAGCGGTCGATTCGTCCCGCTGATCGAAGAGACGTTGTCGGTACTGGCGGGCACGGCGGTGCGTGTCGAGCTGCACGTCGTCGACACCCCCGAACCAGGGCTACGGGAACCCGAACCTGGGGCGGTCGCGCCGGCGGTCGCCCTGCGGGAGCCGAGCTCCGCCGTCGCCTCCCCCGTGACGACCATGTCGCCCCCGACCGGTGGCACCACGGGTGCCCCGACAGGCTTCGGAGCGAGAACGCCGGTCGGCGCTGCCGTCTCCCTCGACCCTCGCTTCACCTTCGACGCCTTCGTGGCGGCGTCGTCCAACCGCCTGGCCCACGCCGCAGCCCAGGCTGTGGCCGAAACGCCCGGCCGCTCCTACAATCCGCTCTTCATCTACGGCGACTCGGGGCTGGGCAAGACCCATCTTCTCCATGCGATCGGGAACTACGTCCAAGAGAACTTCCCGCTCCGCAAAGTCCTGTACGTGACGACCGAGACCTTCATGAACGACTTCGTCGACTCGTTGCGGATGTCCACCACCATCGCCTTCAAGCGCCGCTACCGGGAGTGCGACGTGCTCTTGATCGACGACGTGCAGTTCATGGAGAACAAGGAGGGCCTCCAGGAGGAGTTCTTCCACACCTACAACGACTTGCACAGCGCCGGGAAGCAGATCGTGCTCACCTCCGACCGGCCGCCCAAGTCCATCGAGACGCTCGAGGACCGCCTCCGCAGCCGGTTCCTGTCCGGGTTGATCACCGAGGTCGACCCGCCGGACCTCGAGACCCGGCTGGCCATCCTCCGAAAGAAGGCGGAGGACGACCACGACGACATCCCCGACGACGTGCTCGAGTTCATCGCAACGCACGTCAAGAGCAACATCCGGGAGCTCGAGGGCGCACTCATCCGGGTGACGGCGTTCGCCAGCTTGAGCCGGGAGCCGATCTCCCTCGAGCAGGCCGAACGGGTCCTCTCCGACATCGTCTCGTCGGGTGAGGCGCGCCGGATCACGCCACAGATGATCATGGACGCGACGGCCGCCAACTATGGCTTCACGGTGGACGCACTGTGCGGTCCGAGCCGGACCCGGCCACTCGTCACCGCTCGCCAGGTGGCGATGTACCTCGTCCGGAACCTCACGGACTACAGCTATCCGGCCATCGCCCGGGTGTTCGGGGGGCGCGACCACACGACCGTGATCCACGCCGTCGACAAGATCACCACCCAGATGCGGGAGCGGCGTCAGTTGTACGAGCAGGTGACCGAGCTCACCGTCCAGATCCGCAACGGCACGTGACCAGGACGAGCGTCCCGCCCTGTGGATGGACGTCGCCTTTCCTGGGGACACCCGGACAGGTCATCCCCAGCTCACGTCCCCGCGCGGGCTCGAGCCGTGGGGCCATCCACCGTGCACCTCGGGCCGGTGGATGGCTCCACCACCACTCACCAGGCGCGATGAGAGACTGTCCACAATCCCCAGGACTATTACCTCTAGGGTCTTTCTCTCCCCACTGTTCTGAAGAAGTAAGAACCTGGGAGAGCACCCCCAGCCCGACGACGTGAGACCCAGGAAAGGACGGATCCGGTGAAGTTCCGGTCCGAGCGAGATGCCCTCGCAGAAGTGCTCACCACCGCAGGACGTGCCGCTGGCGGTCGCGGTACGTCATCTGTCGTCCTTTCAGGCTTGCTGCTCCGGTCGGAGGGCAACGACCTCGAGGTGACGGGCACCGATCTCGACCTCACGATCCGGGTCCGTCAAGAGGTCATCGGCCTCGACGGTGGGGCCTGTGTGGTGCCCGCCCGTCTCACCGCCGACGTGGTCCGCTCGCTGGAACCAGGTGCGGTGACGATCGAAGGGGGGGAGGACAAGGTCGAGATCTCTTCGGCTCGGGCGCGCTTCGGTCTCCGCGCCTTCTCGGTGGTGGAGTTCCCGACCGTGGCGGCGCCACAGGAGCCCATGGTCTCACTACCGGCAGGAATGTTCGCCGAGGGGTTGCGCCAGGTGGTGCGGGCGGCCTCGACGGACGACGCCCGCCCGCTGCTCACGGGCGTACTGTTGACGGGCGGCGGAGGATCGGTACGACTGGTGGCCACCGATTCCTATCGCCTGGCGCTCCGGGACCTCGAGGGCACGAGCTCCTTCGGGGCGGAGAACGACATCTTGGTCCCGGCCAGGGCACTGGGCGAGCTCCAGCGCCTGCCGGTCACCGTCGACGGCGAGCGAGACGTCATCGGGATGGCGGCGGGACCCCACGACATCACGTTCACGCGGGGCCCGGTGCGGATCACGACCCGCCTGCTGGACGGGACGTACCCCGACTACCGCCAGCTGATCCCCGAGCACTACCCCAACCGGCTGCACGTCGGAAAAGAGAACCTGGTGAGTGCGCTCCGGCGTGTCCGTCTCCTGGTCCGTGACAACACGACCCCGGTGCGCCTCTCGATGCGAGCGGGTGGGGTCGACCTCACGGTGGTGTCACAGGAGGTCGGCGATGCCAGCGAGACCGTCGACGGCGACTTCTCCGGCGAGGACCTGGTCATCGCCTTCAATCCGTCGTACCTGATCGACGGCGTCGAGGCGGTGCTCGACGACGAGGTCATGATCGAGACCGCCGACCCCTCGCGGCCGGCGACCGTGCGGGCGGCCGAACGGGACGACTTCCGGTACCTGCTCATGCCGGTGCGCGTCGCCTGACTGGCTACGACGGAGGGTGAGCTCCGGTGTGCCCGGCGGCGGAGTAGTCCTACGACGCGTCGAGCTGCGCGACGTTCGGGTGTTCGTCGAGGCGGCGCTGGAGCCCGCCAGTGCCGGGACGACGGTCATCGAAGGTCCCAACGGGGCCGGCAAGACGACCGTTCTCGAAGCGGTGGCCTTCCTCGGAACCCAGCGATCGTTCCGGACGACCGATCGCGAGGCGATCGTCCGGGCGGGTGCGACGAGTGCCGTCATCCGGGCCGAGCTCGCGAGGGACGGCACGCCGGTGCTCGTCGAAGCGGAGCTGCCCACGTCGGGCCGCGTGCGCTCCCAGGTCAACCGACAGCCGGTGCGAGACCGGCGAGACCTCTCCCGTGCCGTGCCGGTGACCGTGTTCTCTCCAGACGACCTGGCCGTCGTACGAGGTGCACCCGGCAACCGGCGCGACCTGCTCGACGACACCCTGCGCATCCTCGACGTTCGTGCGGGATTGGCGCTGGACCAGCTCGACCGGGTCCTGCGCCAGCGGGCGGCACTGTTGCGCCAGGCCGGCGGGCGCCTCGCGCCCGAGGTGGCGACCACTCTCGATGTGTGGGACGAGCGCCTTGCGACCGTTGGTGCCACCGTGGCCGAGGCCAGGACGGAACTGGTGACGGCCCTCGCGCCCTTCGTGGTGACGGGGTACTCCTCGCTGGCCCAGGAGGGAGTCGCCGCTGGCTCCAGCCTCACGTCGACACCGGCCGGCCCCGGCGGTCCGGCCGGCTCCGGCGTCGTGCTGACGTACCGATCCTCTTGGACGGGTGACTTGGCGTCGGCGTTGGCGTCCCGGCGGGACGAGGACGTCCGGCGAGGGGTCACCACCACCGGTCCGCACCGCGACGACCTCGAGGTCCGCCTGGCCGGCCGGGACACCCGGACCCAGGCTTCGCAAGGCGAGCAGCGGAGCCTGGCCCTCGCCCTGCGGTTGGCGGTGCACCGGCTCGTGACCGAACGGCTGGGGGCCCCACCACTACTTCTCCTCGACGACGTCTTCTCCGAACTGGACCCCGGACGCAGCCGAGCCCTCGTGGCGGCGCTGCCGCAGGGTCAGGCGCTGCTCACCACTGCCGGCCCCGTTCCGGCCGGCGTGGCGTTCGCTGCCAGGGTCGACGTGCGCACGATCGGCCGGCGAGCGGCGCCGTGACGCCTCGTAGCGTGTCCCGAGACCGCCCGCCGGCGACCGCCCGCCGGCGTCGGGCAGGATGGGCGCCGTGACGGTGCCCTCGACGCCGCCCCCTGGTTCGCGCCGACCTCGCCGGCGGGCGAGAGGGATCGACCCCGGTCCCCGCCGGCTGACCGATGCGCTCGAGGACGCCATCGCCGGCCTGGCCCCGCCATCGCCGAGGGCTGCCGCCCAGCCCCCCCGTGCCGCTGTGTCGGCCCTGGGGATCGTCTTCGGTGACTGGGAGGGCATCGTGGGCGAGGCAGTGGCCCGCCACGTCCAGCCGGTGATGCTGGCCGACGGCGTGCTGACGGTGCGTGTGGACGCACCGCCGTGGGCGACCCAGGTCCGCGCCCTCGGTGCCTCGATCCTGGCCAGGGTGGGGCAGGCGACCGGCGAGCAACCGGGCGAGCTACGGGTGGTGGTGCGGCCCGGGAGCCGATGAGGCGAGAGGCGATGCAGCAGCCGGGGCCGGCCAACGGCCATCCCTCGGAGGTCACCGAGAAGCGTCGGACGGGGGACAGGGTCAGGTAGAATGGGTCGTCCGCAGCGGACGGGGTCTTCGGACCGGACCGGACCGGGCTGAGCGGACGTCGAGACGGACGGATGTGAAGGGGCGCGCCCGTGGAGCAGCACGAGGAGGACGAGCGTGGCCGGTGACGGCGCGAGCTACAACGCCAGCGACATCACCGTTCTCGAAGGTCTCGAACCGGTTCGCATGCGACCGGGGATGTACATCGGCTCGACGGGTCCGACCGGGCTGCACCACCTGATCTGGGAGGTCGTCGACAACGCTGTCGACGAGGCCATGGCCGGCTACTGCACCCGGATCGACGTCACCCTCCTGGCCGACGGGGGCTGCCGAGTGAGCGACGACGGGCGCGGGTTCCCGGTCGACCACCACCCCCAGTACCCGGGCAAGTCCGCCGCCGAGGTGGTGATGACCACGTTGCACGCTGGAGGTAAGTTCGGCGGGGCCGGTTACAAGGTCTCGGGCGGCCTGCACGGCGTGGGCGTGTCGGTGGTGAACGCCCTGTCGACCCGGCTGGTCCTGGAGGTCGACCGGGAGGGCCAGCACCATGTGATCGAATTCGTCAACGGCGGTGAGCCCAAGGGCGGCCTGGAAGTTGTCGGCCCGGCGCCGCGCGACCGGACGGGCAGCACGGTCACCTTCTGGCCTGATCCGGCGATCTTCGAAGAGGTGGAGTTCCGCGCTCAGACGGTGACCGAACGCCTGCAGGTCATGGCGTTCTTGAACCGCGCGCTCGAGATCCGCTTCGCCGATCAACGGCCTGGCAACGAGAAGAGGGAGACCTTCCGCTACAACGGCGGCATCGTCGACTACGTGAAGCACCTGAACGCTTCGAAGGAGTCCCTCTTCCGCAAGGTCGGGGCGTACCAGCAGACCGAGGACCGCCAGGAGGTAGAAGTTGCACTGCAGTGGAACACCGGGTTCCACGAGAGCATCTTCTCCTTCGCCAACGGCATCTCGACGACCGAGGGTGGGATGCACGAAGAGGGCTTCAAGAAGGCCCTCACCAACGTGGTCAACCGGTATGCCAAGTCCCGCAACCTGGTCAAGGAGAAGGAGGACAATCTCGACGGCAAGGACATCCGGGAGGGACTGACGGCGATCGTCTCCGTCCGCCTGACGGACCCCCAGTTCGAGGGGCAGACCAAGGCGAAGCTCGGCAACGTGCCCATGCGCTCGCTGGTCGAGCGAGCCACCAACGAGAAGCTGGCCGAGTGGCTCGAGGAGAACCCGACCGAGGCCAATCAGGTCGTGAAGAAGGCGCTGCTCGCCCAACGAGCCCGCGTTGCTGCCCAGCAAGCCCGCGACCTGACCCGCCGAAAGTCGGGCCTGGACGGCGCCGGGTTGCCGGGCAAGCTGATCGACTGTTCGTCTCGCGACCGTCGGGAGTGCGAGATCTTCATCGTGGAGGGCAACTCGGCCGGCAGCTCGGCCAAGGACGCGCGCGACCCGCGGACGCAGGCCATCCTGCCCATCCGAGGAAAGATCCTCAACGTGGAGCGGGCACGCATCGACAAGATGCTGAAGAACGCCGAGATCCAGGCCCTGATCGCCGCCGTCGGTGCTGGTCTCGGAGAGGACTTCGACGTTGGAAAGATCCGGTACCACAAGGTGATCATCCTGGCGGACGCCGACGTAGACGGCAGCCACATCCGGACCCTCCTGCTCACTTTCTTCTTCCGGCAGATGAAGCCGCTGGTCGAGGGAGGGTTCGTCTACGTGGCACAACCGCCGCTGTACTCCACGCTCGTGGGCAAGGAGAAGGTGTACTTGAAGGACGACCTCGCCAAGGACGCCTTCTTGCGCGAGCACCCTGACCACAAGCACGACTTCCAGCGGTTGAAGGGTCTCGGTGAGATGGACTTCCACGAGCTCAAGGAGACGACGATCGATCCGGTGAAGCGGTCGCTCCTCCAGATCAGCGTGGAGCAGGCTGCCTTGGCCGACGACGTGTGCTCCGTGCTGATGGGCGACGACGTCGAGCTCCGCCGGCATTTCATCCAGACCAATGCCAAGGACGTTCGCTTCCTCGACATCTGAGGAGCTCTGCACCATGGCATCGCGCACCCCCACCCAGCCCGCCGGCAACGGCGGCAGCCTCCCGCCCGACGGAACCGACGGGGACGGAACCGACCTGGGCTTCATCGAGCCCATCGAGATCCAAGAGGAGATGGAGCGCTCGTTCCTCGAGTACTCCATGTCCGTCATCGTCTCGCGGGCGCTGCCCGACGTGCGAGACGGCTTGAAGCCGGTCCACCGGCGGATCCTCTACTCGATGTTCGACCAGAACCTCCGGCCGGACCGTCCGCACGTGAAGTGCGCGGCCGTCGTCGGCGAGGTGATGGGGACGTACCATCCGCACGGCGACGCCGCCATCTACGACGCGCTAGTCCGGATGGTGCAGGACTTCTCGATGCGCCATCCGCTCATCGACGGGCACGGCAGCTTCGGTGGGCCGGGGCCTGACGAGGGCCCGGCGGCCATGCGCTACACCGAGTGCCGGCTGCAGTCCCTCGCCCTCGACCTGATGGCAGGGATCGACGAGGAGACCGTCGAATTCGCGCCGAACTACTCGAACAGCGCTGAAGAGCCGGTGGTGTTGCCGGCCCGCTTCCCCAACCTGCTGGTCAACGGCTCGCAGGGCATCGCCGTGGGAATGGCCACCAACATCCCGCCCCACAACATGGGCGAGGTGATCGATGCCACCATCCACCTGCTCGAGCACCCGGAGGCCACGCCGGACGAGCTGATGCAGTTCGTGAAGGGCCCCGACTTCCCGACCGGCGCTCAGATCCTCGGCCGGCAGGGCATCCTCGACGCCTACCGCACGGGACGCGGGTCCATCAAGATGCGAGCGGTCGCCGAGATCGACGAAGCGCGCGACGCCACCCGCATCGTCGTGACCGAGCTGCCGTACCAGACGTCGGTGCCAGTGATCCTCCAGAAGATCCACGACCTCGCGCGGAGCGGGGAAGTCGACGGCATCGCCGAGGCGATCGACTCGTCGGCGGGCAAGCAGACTCGTCTGGTCATCCGGCTCAAGCGCGACGCCAACGCCAACGTCGTCCTGAACAAGCTCTACAAGCACACCCCGATGCAGACCAACTTCGGGGTCAACATGCTGGCGCTCGTCGACGCCGTGCCCCGCACGCTCAACCTGGCGCAAGTGCTCACCCACTACGTGGCGCACCAGGTCGAGGTGGTGACCCGCCGCTCCGAGTTCCGGCTGCGCAAGGCCCGGGCTCGGGCCCACATCGTCGAGGGCTTGCTGCGGGCCATCGACATGCTCGATGCCGTGATCGCCACGATCCGCGCCTCCGACGACCGGCCGGCTGCCCGCACGGCCCTCATGGCGGACCCGTTCGGTTTCAGCGAGGAGCAGGCGAACCACATCCTCGACATGACGCTGGGGCGCCTGACGCGCTTGGGTCGCACCGAGCTCGAAGAGGAGATCGCCCAGCTGCGCGAGACCATCGCCCAGCTGGAGGCCATCCTGGCCGACCCCGCCAAGCTGCGGGGCGTCATCGCCACCGAGATGACGGCGATCCGTGACAAGTTCGCCGACGAGCGGCGCACGCTGGTCACCCACGATCCGGGGGAGCTCGGCGTGGAGGACCTGGTCGCCGACGAGGAGATCGTGGTCACCACGACGGCGGCCGGGTACATCAAGTCGGTCCCGGCCGACGCCTTCCGCACGCAGGGCCGCGGCGGGCGCGGGGTGCAGGGCGCACGGCTGAAGGAGGAGGACCTCGTCACCAACGTCGTGCACACGACGTCACTGTCGTACCTCTTGTTGTTCTCGAACCGAGGACGTGTCTACCGGCTGCGGGGTCACGAGATCCCGATGAAGGAGCGCACGGCGCGTGGCACGGCCCTCGTGAACCTCCTGCCACTGGAGCCGGGAGAGACGGTGCAAGCGGTGGTCCAGACCCGTGACTTCCCGGCCGACCACTACCTGGTGTTCGCCACCGCCCGCGGTCAGGTCAAGAAGACCGCCTTCAGCGAGTACGACAAGTCCCGCCGGGAGGGCTTCATCGCCATCAACCTGCGGGACGGTGACGAACTGGTGCGTGTCGTGCCGACGACGGGCGGGGACGACCTCTTCGCCGTCACCCGGACGGGCATGACCATCCGCTTCACCGAGGACGATGTCCGGCCGATGGGTCGTGACGCGGCCGGTGTGCGCGGGATCCGGCTGCGCGACGGCGACGAGCTCGTATCGCTCGACGTGGCGCGCGACGAGGCGGACATCCTCATGGTGACGGACGCTGGCTACGGCAAGCGCACCAAGGTCGAGCGCTTCAACCGCCAAGTGCGGGGCGGGCAGGGCGTGCGCGGGATCCGGCTGACGGCCAAGCGAGGCCGCGTGGTTGCCGCCTTCATGGTGGCGCTCGACGAGGAGATCCTCCTCGTCTCGACCGGGGGTGTCGTCATCCGGACCTCCGTGCGGGAGATCGCCTCGCAGGGCCGCGACGCCACCGGGGTGCGGGTGATGAACCTCGACGACGGGCAGTCCGTCGCCGCCGTGGCACGTGTCGAGGGGACCGAAGAGTAGGCCGGTGCACGTCGGGGCTTGACCCGGTGGCGACAACCCGCTCGTCGCCGGCCGGTCGGGCCGGCGACACGACGGGCGGCGTCAGCCAGCCTTGAACGTCATGTAGAACGGCGCGGCAGACGGCGTGTAGGTGCCCACCTGCCTCCCGGCGACGGACACCGTGGCGTGCCCGGCGACGGAGCCGGTCTCGACGGTCACCGAAGAGTGGACGGCGAAGGTGTGCGACTGCCCCGTGTAGAGCATCCCACTGAAGAGCGGCGCGCTCTGTGTGGGCGACGTGACCTGGACCCACGCGGCGTAGCCGACGGCATCGATGGTGACTGTGAACGACGACGCACCGACCGTGATGTCGGCGCTGGTCGCGGAGGTGGGGGCCGTCGTGAACGTGACCTTGGCCGCCGCCGCCGCGCTCTTGCCACCCGTCTTCTTGGTGGCGGCCGCCGGCGACTTCGTCCTGGACGGGCCGTGGTGCAGGTTCGTGACCACGATCCCGGTGACGCCGGCCAGCACGGCCAGCACGACGGCCACGACCACCGCCCGCAACCATGCGGGGGGTGCGTCGGGCGCCGAGGCCGCGGCGGGCCGCTTCACCCGCAGCCCGTCGATCCCACGCCGGTCGCCCCCCGGGTGCCGTCGTAGCCGGGGGGGCGGTGGCTCCGGGGTCACGAGGGGCACGGCCTGGGTGTCCTCGACCCTGCCTTTCTCCGCCCCGCCCAGCACCACCTGGTCGGTGGGCTCGTCGAGCACCACTTCGCTCGTCCCGGGCCCGGTGGCCGCCGCCGCCGCCGCCCCGAGCAGTGCCTGGCGCGAGCGCTTCCGGCGGTCCCTCGCCACGACCCCGGTGAGTGGCGCGGCGTCGATGACCGGAACACCGACCGTGGTGGCGTCGATGGCCGGGACCGTTGACGTCGGCTCCTCCGAGGGGGTGCCACGAGCGGCCCGCAGTGGCCACCGCTCCATGAGGATCAACGCGAGCTGGTCGCCAGGCAGGCCCAGGTAGTCGGCGGACCGCCGGACGGCCCGCAGGGCGCTCAGGGAGTCGGGGAACCGGTCCAAGGCCGCAGCTTCGAGCGCCCGGAGGTCCTGCACCGACACCCCGGCGCCTTGCCCGACCTCGTCCAGCCGGAGTCCCTGGGTGGTCCGCGCACGCCGAAGCGCTCGGGCGACGTCGGTCGCCGTCCAGGCCGAGATGTCTCGGGGCGGCGCGGCCAGCGCCGCTCGACGGTCACGCCCTAGGACCACCGGCTCCTTCCTCCGTTCCGTCCCCGCCCGCGCACGATCACGACGAGCGCCACGGCCAGGTCAACTCGAAGCGTACCCTGGGACGACGCGAACGAACCCATCACGACGCCAGCAGGTTCTCAGCGGTGGTCCCGCTCGCCCGCAGCTGGAATAATCACGGTACCGGCTTCGTTGTCCGCGTCCGACGGGAAGTTGACCGCCGAGGACCGCCGGGGCCGGACCCGCGGCCGCCCCGGCGGCCGGGAAAGGTGTCGCGGCATGCTGACCGAGGTCGTGCTGGCGGTGGTGGCAAGCGTGTTCACCGCCACGGCCTCGGTGCTCCAGCGACTCGCCGCCGCCCCGGCACCCGGCGAGCTGCGCTTCAGCTGGCGACTGGTCGCGTTCCTCGTGCACCGCCCGCTGTGGTTCCTCGGCATCGTCTCGATGATCCTGGGGTTCTTGTTCCAGCTGGCGGCGCTGCGGTACGGGGACGTGAGCTTCGTGGAGCCGATCGTGGCTTCGGAGCTGCTCTTCGTCTTCGCCTTCCTGGCGATCCGCCACCGAGACGAAGTCCGGGTCCGCGACGGGTTGGCCGCCGCCGGGATGGCCGGCTCGCTCGGGGCCTTCCTGTTGCTGGCACAGCCCCGCGGCGGCACACCGTCCGCCGCCACCACTTCGAGCTGGATCTTGGCCGGCGTCGCGTGCGCCGTGATGGCGCTCTTCCTGGCCGGGTTGTCCCTGGCGCGTGTCCGGAGGGCCGACGCACCGACGCCGGCGCGAAAGGCGGCGCTCCTGGGGGCTTCGGCGGGCGTGGGCTGGGGGTTCCTGGCGGCGGTCATCAAGGAGCTGAGCTCGCACCTCGGCGCTGGGCCGTACGCCGTGTTCTCCAACTGGGCTCCGTACGTGCTCCTGGTCGTGGGGGCGGGTGCCATGTTCCTGGCCGCCAACGCCTTCCAGGCCGGCCCGCTGGCGGCGTCCCAGCCGGGGCTCACGATCGTCGACCCGCTGGTCGCGTTCCTCCTCGGCATCACCTTGTTCGGCGAGCACGTGCACCACAGTGGGTCGCACCTTGCGGGGGAGGCCGCGGCCGCGGCCGTGCTGTGCGCCAGCGTGGTCCTCCTCAGCCGCAGCTCGCTGATCGGCACGGAGCGTTCCCGGCGCCCAGCCCCGGTCGGCGCGCTCGGTGGCGAACCCGTCCTGGCGACGCCGGGGCTCGGGCGGGCCGCAGCCGTTCCGGTACCGGCCCGTCGGCGCGCGGTCCTACCGGGGACCTCAGGCGGCGGCGCTGCCGGACGGCGACGGGCCCGGGCACCAGAGCCGTGCCGCCCCTCGGGTTGAATGCCGGTATCCTCCCGACGTCCCGGCGGGTGTGGACGTGCTGCGGACGTGCCAGGCACCGCCATCGGGCGGCCATGGGTCACGGGTCGTCCCGGCGGGTTTAGCGGACTTCTATCGCCTCCTTCGGCGGTTCTTAGAAATTGCCGCTGTACTGGTCCTCCGGACCCACGCCCGGGCGGGCGGACCGGTCCTCGGACCGAGGAGGGACCATGAGCAACGAGGACATCCAGCACACGAACGATCCCGGCACACCGACGGCGGGAGCCGCCGGCCCGTCGGGCTGGCCAGGCCCGGCCGGCCCGGCCGACCAGGGCTCCCCGGACGACCCGCCGACGTGGCCCGGCTGGTCGCCTGGCGCCGTCGAGGCCGGGGGCGCCCCCGCTTCCCCCGCTGGCTCCGGGGGATCTCCCCCAGGTGGCTTCGGCCCCGGCACCCCGCCGCCAGGTGGCCCCGGTGCGCCGGGTGGCGGCTACCCCCCGGGCTACGGCTACGGGGGCTACCCCCCGGGCTACGGCTACGGGGGCTACCCCCCGGGCTACGGGGGCTGGGGCGGGGCAGCATGGCCGCCTCCCGGCGGATGGGGCGCGCCGGGGACGGGCGCGCCGGGCGGTCCGGCGCAGCGCGGTCCGCGACGGCACCTCCTGGGGGGAGCGCTCGCGCTCCTGGCGGCCGTGGCGCTTCTGCTCGGTGTCGGCATCGGCTACACGGTCTGGAGCCCGTCCACAGGGACGACCGCCCGCACATCCCGGCCGCTGACGCCACGCAACCCTTTCGGGAGCACACGCTCCACGACAAGCGGCAGCTCGACAAGCGGCGGCTCCCGGAGCTCGTCGGCCGCCGGGAGCCCTTCGGACATCTCGGGGATCGCCAGCAAGGTGGACCCGGGCCTGGTCGACGTCAACACCGTCCTCGGCTACCAGACAGGGCAGGCCGCAGGCACCGGGATGGTGCTCACGTCCAACGGTGAGGTCCTGACCAACAACCACGTCATCGAAGGCGCAACCACAATCAGCGCGACCGACATCGGCAACGGCAAGACCTACAAGGCGTCGGTGGTGGGCTACAACCGCACACTGGACGTGGCCGTCATCCAGCTGAAGGGTGCCACCGGCCTGCAGACGGTGTCGACGGACACCTCGACCGTTTCGACCGGTGAGGCCGTCGTGGGGATCGGGAACGCCGGAGGCCTTGGCGGGGCGCCCGCCACCGCCGGCGGTTCCGTGGTGGCGCTGGACCAGTCGATCACAGCCAGTGACCAAGCCGACTCCACGACCGAGCACCTCACCGGACTGATCGAGACCAACGCCCGCATCGAGGCCGGCGATTCCGGCGGCCCGCTGGTCAACGCCTCGGGACACGTGATCGGCATGGACACTGCGGCGTCGACGTCCGGGGGCTTCACGTTCCGCGGGGCCACAGGGAACGGGTATGCGATCCCGATCAGCACCGCCCTCGGCACGGCGAAGCAGATCGCGGCGGGCAACGCCTCTTCGACCGTCCACATCGGCGCCACGGCCTTCCTCGGGGTGGGGGTCAAGGCGGTCGGCGCGACGAACGGTGGGGCCGCCACACGCTTCCTGCGTCCGGGGTCGACAGCGACAACAACAGCGCCCTCGACATCGGGCAGCGCCTCATCGGGGGCGGCCGTGGTCCGGGTCCTCTCCGGCACCCCTGCCCAGCAGGCGGGGATCGCCAGCGGCGACGTGATCACGTCCCTCGGCGGCAAGCCCGTGACCTCGCCGAACTCGCTGTCGGACGACCTCCTGCCCTACCACCCGGGTGACAAGGTCTCGGTGCAGTGGACCAACGCGCAGGGGCAGACGCAGACTGCGACCATCCAGTTGGCGACAGGGCCGGCGGCCTGAGCAGCGGTCGTCGCATCAGGGCAGGTCAGCCCGCGTCCCTCGAGCAGGCGCGCCGACAGCGCCGGTGTGGAGGAGTGGGGTGGGCGAGGCGGGACTTGAACCCGCACATCCTTTCGGACACAGGAACCTGAATCCTGCGCGTCTGCCAATTCCGCCACTCGCCCGAGCGACCATGAAAGAGTAGTCGACCGGCTGCCCGACACTGGCGCCGACACCTATCCGCCCAGTGCCCGGTAGCATTGCCCGGACCATGGGACTCCAGCAGTTCGAGGAGCGACTCGAGCGCATTGTGGAGGGAACGTTGGCCAAACCCTTCCGCAACAATCTCCAGCCGATCGAGATCGGCCGGCGGTTGACCCGCGAGATGGACCTGCATCGCCGCGTCGGCGTGCACGGCCTCATCGCGCCCAATGCCTTCACGGTCACCCTGTCGCCCGACGACGTGGAGCGCTTCGCCAACTTCATCGACGCCCTGTCCCGCGAGCTGGCCGACGCCGCCCGCGAGCACGCCCGGATCGAGGGCTACTCGTTCGTGGGGCCGGTCGACGTCCAGGTGTACGAGGGCTCTCGATTGCGCGCCGGGCGGTTCGCCGTCACCGCCGAAGTGGTCGAAGGACCGGACGCCGGGGCCTTCGCCGAGGTGGTCCTCCCGGACGGCAACCGGGTCACGGTGGGGGAGGAGCCCCTGGTCATCGGGCGGCTGCCCGAGTGCGACGTCGTCCTCGGCGATCCCAACGTGAGCCGGCGCCACGCCGACGTCCGCCGCACCGAGGAGGGGTACTTCGTGACGGACCTCGGCTCGACCAACGGGACCCGTGTCAACGGCACCCCCGTCCGAGAGCAGCAGCTCGAGAGCGGGGACGAGATCACGGTCGGCTCGACGTCGCTGGTGTTCGAACTGTCGTGACCCGGGGAACCGAATGACCCTGCTCGGCCCGGCCACCAACTACGCAGCCGTCATCCGGCCCCTCCAGTGGCTGGCGGTCGCCCTCGTGTTCCTGTTCTTCCTGCGCGTCATCCGGGCAGTGTGGGTCGAGGTGCGCCCGGTGGGGGCCCGGCAGGCGGCGCAGGACGCCCGCGCCACCCGCGACGAGCACCTGCCGGACGCGCCGAGGCAGCGCCGGCGACCATTGGGGTTGCAGGTGGTGGAGCCGGCGGACCGGGAAGGCCAGCGGTTCGCCCTCGACGAGGAGACGACCGTCGGCCGCTCACCGGGGTGCGCCATCGCCACCTCCGACGACATGTACAGCTCGACCCTCCATGCCCGGCTGTTCCGGCACGGGGAGCAGCTGTGGGTCGAGGACCTCGGGTCCACGAACGGTACCTTCGTCAACTCGGAGCGGATCACCCGCCCGATCCGGCTCGGGAAGGGGGACCTCCTCCAGGTGGGAGGGACGGTGTTCGAGGTCGTACGGTGACCGTCCTGCGCTCGGGGTCGGCCACCGACATGGGGCGGGTCCGCCAGTCCAACCAGGACGTGGCGCTCGAGGAGACAGACCTCTTCGCAGTGGCCGACGGGATGGGCGGCCACGTCGGCGGCGAGGTGGCCGCCCGGGTGGCCGTCGACACGCTGCGGGAGTCCTTCCGGGGCGACCCGAGCGTCGAGGGGCTGCGACGAGCGGTGGCCCAGGCGAACGACGCGGTCTGGCGCCGCAGCCAGGACCAGACCGGGCTCCGGGGCATGGGCACGACCCTGACGGCGACCGCTCTGGTGACCGAGCGCGAGGGCCGCAAGGTGATCGCGCTGGCCAACGTCGGCGACTCGAGGGCCTACGTGTTCACCCGTGGCCGGGTGATCCAGGTGACCGCCGATCACAGCCTGGCCGAGGAGAAGGTGCGCCAGGGGGAGCTGACCGAGGCCGAAGCGGCGATCCATCCGCACCGCCACATCCTCACCCGGGCCTTGGGCGTCGCGTCGGCGGTCGACGTGGACCTGTGGGAGCTGCACCTGCACGAGGGCGACCGCGTCCTCCTGTGCAGCGATGGGCTGACCAACGAGGTCAACGACGAGCGGATCGCCGAGGCGCTCGGCTCGATCGCCGACCCGACCGAGGCGGCGCAGGCCCTCGTGGATGCAGCGGTCGAGCACGGCGGGAACGACAACGTGACGGTCGTCGTGGTCGACGTCCTCTCGGCCGACGAGCGACTGGTGTCCTCGACGGGGACCCGCCGCTACCGGTCGGGACGGGTGCCGCGGGCCGACGGTTCGCCGTCGACGTCCGGCGTCGCGAGCGCCGCAGGTGCCGCGAGCGATGCGGGTGCCGGTGTGCCGGACGGGGCGGCCGGCGAGCGTCGAGGCGGCGCCGACGGGCGGACCGCCACCGCGACGACCGAGAGGCCACGCGGCACGACCGGCGCCGGCGCCGGACGGGCCGCCGACCCAGGCCTCGACCGCGACGGGCCGCCGAGCGCAGCCCTTGCTGACGACCACCCCACCCCCGAGCCCTACCGGCCGGCGCTCGGCGAGGTGGCGCTGGCCCGCCAGCGCAGCGCCCAGCGCCGTCAGCGCCGCGCCCAGCGCCACGCCACGCGGTGGCTTACGGTGCGGTTCGTGCTCTTCCTCCTCCTTGTGGCCGCGGTGGTGGCCGCCGGCTTCGCGTTCTTGCGCTGGTACGGCTACGACACCTGGTACGTGACGCTCGACGGCGACCACCTGGCCATCTACCAGGGGCACCCGGGTGGCTTCCTGTGGTACCGCCCGAAGCTCGTGAAGGTGTCGTCGGTGACCACCGCGTCGATCCTGCCCACCCGCTTGCCCACACTGCGCCACGACCGGATCGAGCCGACCAAGGCCGATGCCACGCGGTACGTGAACAACCTCTACCAGGAGTACGTCTCCACCCAGCAGCTGCGCAACGGCTCGGCGACCAGCCCCACGAGCACCACGCCGACCACGACCCCCACGTCGACGCCGACGTCGTCGCCCACCTCCACGACCCTCCCGGTGGGAGGCAAGTAGGTGGGGCGCCGCATCCGCTGGCTGGGGATGGTGCTGGTCGTGTGCTTCGCCGCCGTCATCGCCCAGCTCGTCAACATCCAGATGCGCCAGGCGTCGGCGCTCGACAAGTCGCCGACAAACCCCCGGAACGCCATCGCCCAGCTGGACAACTACCGCGGGACGATCCTCGCCGGTGACGGCACCACGGTGCTGGCACAGTCGCAGGCGGTCCCCAACGCCAAGCCGGGCGAGAAGAGGTACTACCGGACCTATCCGGGCGGATCGTTGTACTCGGGGATCGTCGGCTACGACTCGCCCTACTACGGCACCTCCGCGGTCGAGAACGTCTACAACACATACCTCTCGCTCCACTCCCAGCCGGCCAAGACGCTCGGGCAGCTGCTGTCGCCGCCCCCGCCGACCACCGACAACGTCACCCTCACCATCCAGCCGACACTGCAGCAGACGGCGGCCGCCGCCCTCCAGCAGACAGTCCGCAGTGGCAACCACGACGGCGCCATCGTGGTGATGAACCCGAAGACAGGCGCGATCCTGGCGATGTACTCGAACCCGAGCTTCGACCCGAACGCCATCTCGGTCCCCACAGTGGCGGCCGACCAGGCGGCGTACAAGGCCGACACGACGCCCGACGCCGAGGGGTTCCAGCCCATCGAGCCGATGGCCACCTTCGACCCCTTCCCGCCCGGGTCGACCTACAAGATCGTCACCACGTCGGCCGTCTACAACCTGAAGCCCACACTGGCCGGGTTCACCTGGGGCCCGGGCAAGTGCACCAAGCCCGGGACAATCCCCGGGACCACGCACGTGATCTGCAACGACTCCACATCGTCGGCCGGGGCGTCGCTGTGCGGGGGCAACATCACGCAGATGCTGCCCGCGTCCTGCGACCCCGGGTACGTCATGCTGGGGCTCAAGGTGGGCGCCACAGCGATGTACCAGCAGTCGAAGGCCTTCGGCGTCGACTCGGTGCCGCCGGTCGACCTCACAACACGGTTCGTCTCGAAGTCCCACTTCCCGACAGCGGCCCAGTTCACGACAGCCCCCACACACGTGGGCCGGCCCGGCCTGGCCCTCGTCTCCTTCGGGCAGGGCACAGTGGCCCTCACCGCCCTGCAGAACGCCATGAACGCCGCCACCGTGGCCAACACAGGGGCGCAGATGACGCCGCACGTCATGTCCCAGATCCGCAGTTCGCAAGGTTCGTTGGTGAAGAAGTACAAGCCGACGGTCCACAAGCAGGTCATGAGCGCGGCCGCCGCCCAGCAGGTGAAGCGGCTCATGGGCTACGTGGTCACCACACCAGCGGGGACCGGCTACGGCGTGGGCTTCCCCCGGACAGAGCAGGTGGGCGTGAAGACCGGCACCGCCCAGATCACAACAAGCACAAAGCTCATCGACGACTGGATGATCGGCATCGCCCCGATCACCGACCCCACGGTGGCCGTGGCCGTGGTCGTGCCCCGGCAGCCGTTCAACACCTACGGCGCCACAACCGCCGGCCCGATCATGAAGCGCATGATCGCCGCCACCTTGGCGGAGGAGAAGGCCCACGGCCTCGTGCCGAGCACCTCGACCACCCAGGCGCCGCCGCCCACCGCGCCCCTCACCACGACCACGAGCAGCACCACCACGACCACCACCGCGCCGCCGGCGACCACCACGACCACCACCGCGCCGCCGGCGACCACCACGACGACGACCGCGCCGCCGGCGACCACCACGACCACCCCGGCGACGACCACCTCCGCCGCGGGCGCCACGACGGCGGCCGTCGGACCGGCCAGGACCACACCGCCGCCAGGGGCGGCCCGCCCTCCCAGCCGGTCGGGCGCTTCACCGTGACGGTCCTGCGACGAGCGCCCGCGAGCTGCGGGCCTAGGCTCTGACGCCGATGCAGCCGGTCAACACCCCGCGGGTCTTCTCGGAGCGCTACGAGCTGACGCACCAGGTCGCGCGCGGCGGCATGGCCCAGGTGTACCGCGCCCGGGACCGCCTGCTGGACCGGCCCGTGGCGCTCAAGGTGCTGTTCCCCGAGCTGTCGGTCGACCGGGCCTTCGTGGAGCGCTTTCGCCGGGAGGCCATGGCGGCGGCCAACCTCTCGCACCCCAACATCGTTCCCGTCTTCGACTGGGGTGAAGACACCGGCACGTACTTCATCGTCATGGAGTTCGTGGACGGCAGCCCGCTGTCGGCCGTGCTCCGCAACTCGGGGCCGCTGCCCCCCACGCGCGTGGCAGAGATCGCCACGGGGGTCGCCGACGCGCTCTCCTACGCCCACCGCCACGGGGTGGTGCACCGGGACGTCAAGCCGGGCAACGTGCTGATCACCGACGACGGCCAGGTGAAGGTGACCGACTTCGGCATCGCCCGAGCCATCAACACCGAGGACTCCCTGACCCAGACCGGGGCCGTCATGGGCACGGCCACCTACTTCTCGCCCGAGCAGGCCGAGGGGATCGGGGTCGACGCCCGCAGCGACATCTACTCGCTCGGCGTGGTCATGTTCGAGATGGTGGCCGGCCGTCCCCCGTTCCTCGGCGAGACGCCGGTGTCCATCGCCTCCAAGCACGTCCGGGACCGCCCGCCGCTCCTGCGGGACCTCAACCCCGCCGTGCCCCCGGCCCTCGAGGCGGTCATCGCCAAGGCCATGGCGAAGTCGGCCGACCTCCGCTACCAGACGGCGGCCGACCTCAAGGCCGACCTGGTGCTCTTCCTCCAGGGCCGCCCGGTGACGGCCGGTGACGCCCTGGCCACGGCGGCGATGGCCGGGGCGGCGACCGGGGTCATGGGGGCGGTCGACGCCACGCAGGCGGTCTACCCGGGAGACGGGGCCATGGCCCGGGCGGCCGAGGCCCGGGCGGCCGAGGCGGCGGCCCGTCGGGCGAGGACGCGGCGGCTGTGGCTCCTGCTCGGCCTGCTGTTCGTCGTCCTCCTCGTCGTCCTCGCCATCCTGGGCAAGCAGCTCGGCTGGTACGGGAGCAGCAGCCTGCCCATGCCCGACGTCGTGGGCAAGACACAGGCGGCCGCCGTCCAGACGCTCAAGAGCGACGGCCTCACAGTCGCCGGGACCAGCGCCAAGCAGTCGACAAAGCCTTCCGGTGTCGTCCTCGCCACCAGTCCGGGTGCGGGGACCACCGTGACAAAGGGCGACAAGGTCACCTTGACCGTGAGCTCGGGGCCAAAGAAGGTGGCCGTCGCCACAGTCAAGGGCAGGCAGGTGGTCGCAGCCGAGAAGAGCCTCCAGCGTCAGACACTGCGCTATCGGGTCAACACAGTGTCCTCGACAAAGCCCAACGGCGAGGTGCTCGGCCAGTCGCCCGCCGGCGGGACGACGGTCAAGGTCGGGACCACGATCACCCTCACAGTGTCCGCTCAGAGCACGGTCACGGTGCCCACAGTGGTGGGGAAGCCCCCGAGCCAGGCCGGCGCGGAGCTGGGCGGTGCCGGCCTCACAGTGGGCAAGACGACCACCGCATGCTCCAACACCGTCGGCTCGGGCCTGGTGTCGGCGACGACACCTCCCGCCAGCAAGCAGGTGGCGCCCAAGACCCTCATCGACCTGACCGTCTCGTCCGGGCCGTGCACCACGCCGGTGCCCAACGTCGTCGGCCAGACGCAGAGCGCCGCCCAGTCGACACTGGGCAGCCACGGGTTCACCAACGTGACCGCCGCGACGACCGCCTCCTGCGACCCGGCGACAAACGGCAAGGTGGTCTCCCAGTCGCCGACGGGAGGCACCTCGGTGCCGGCCACCAACGGCGTGACCATCACCGTGTGCACCGCGACGGCGACGTCGTCGACCACGACCACCACCACGACCACGACCACGACCACGCCCGTCACGTCCCACACGTAGTCGACGGGGGCGCCGCCGGGCGCCCCCGGGCCGGTGCCGCCGGCCGGCGCTGCCCTCAGCGCGGCGTCGCCGCGCCCAGTCCTGCCAGGAAGTTGCCGAGGAGCGTCGGTCCCGACGGGGTCAGGATCGACTCGGGGTGGAACTGGACGCCCTCCACCGCCAGGGTGCGGTGGCGCAGGCCCATCACCACCCCGTCGGCCGTCGTCGCCGTCACCTCGAGCTCGGGAGGGACGCTGCCCGGTGTGACCACCAAGGAGTGGTAGCGGGTGGCGACGAAGGGGTTCGGCAGGCCGGCGAAGACGCCAGCCCCCGTGTGGTGGACCTCCGAGGTCTTGCCGTGCATCAGCGCGGGAGCCTGCACCACGGCCGCGCCGAAGGCCTGCCCGATCGCCTGGTGCCCGAGGCAGACGCCCAGGATCGGGACCTCGCCGGCGAGCTCCCGCACCACTGCCAGCGTGACGCCGGCCTCCTCGGGCCGGCCCGGGCCGGGCGACAGGAGCACGGCGTCGGGGGCGGCGCGGCGGATGCTGGGGACGTCGACGGTGTCGTTGCGGTGGACGACCGGGTCGGCGCCGAGCTCGCCCAGCTCCTGGACGAGGTTGTACACGAAGGAGTCGTAATTGTCGACGACGAGGACCCGGGCCGCCATCGCCGGATCGTACCCGAGGGGGTCGAGGCCATCCGGCGGTCTATCCTCGTGGGCCATGGCGAAGGGCAGCAGCGGGCCCGGCCGGGTCCAGCGCAAGGGCACGTCGGCCAGCGGCCGGACGACGGTGAAGTCCACGTCGCGCGTCGGCCGCTACACCGCGCCGGAGGAGAGCGGGCGCTACACGCCGCCGGTCCCGCGGGGGGTCCGCCGGAGCCCGCGCTGGTATGGGCCGCTGGTGTTGTTGCTCATGGTCGTCGGTGTGCTGGCCATCATCCTCAACTACATGACGGTGCTGCCCGGCTCGGTGTCCGCCTGGTACCTCGTGGGCGGGCTGGTCGTCCTGTTCCTGGGCTTCCTCATGGCGACCCGGTACCGGTGACCGGGTTCGCCCAGCAGGAGCGCCAGGCGCTGTGCGACCTGCTGCTCGAGGTCGGGCCCGACGCGCCGACGCTCTGCGCCGGCTGGCAGGCCAAGGACCTTGCCGCCCACCTCGTGGTGCGCGAACGCCGGCCGGATGCCGCCGGCGGGATCGTCGTCCCGGCGCTGGCGGGCTACCTCGAGCGTGTCCAGCGGGGTGTACGCGACGGCCGAAGCTGGCCGTCGCTCGTCGACCAGGTCCGGCACGGCCCGCCGTTGCTGCTGCGGTACCTCGACGACCCGATCAACACCGCCGAGTACTTCGTCCACCACGAGGACGTCCGCCGGGCCGCCCCGGGCTGGCAGCCGCGCACGTTGCCGCCAGCCCTCGAGCGGGCCCTCTGGAGCCGCGCCCGGATGGCCGCCCGGATGGCCGGTCGGAAGGCCGGTGTGGGTCTCCGGGTGACGTCCCCGGGCTTCGGCGAAGCCGCCGGACCGGCCGGCAGCCCGTCGGCCACGGTCGCCGGCCCGCCGGGGGAGCTCCTGCTGTTCCTCATGGGCCGCCAGCAGGTGGCCAGGGTGGCGGTCACCGGGGACGACGACGCCTGCACCCGGGTGAAGGCGGCCGACCTGGGGCTGTGACCCGCCCGGAGCCCGATGCGGCCGGGCGCCCCGTGGCGCTCCGGCTCGGCGGGGGCTACGCCTCGGCGCCGGGAGAGGCGAGGCCGTGACCTTCGTCGAGCACCGCGCCACCCGGCCCGCCGGGGTCGAGGGTGCCGTCGGCCACCATGGCCTGGAGCCGCTGGACGACCCGGTGCTCGATGATGAACGCCAGGAACGGCAAGAACCCGGCGGCGATCATGGCGACCATCTGCAGCAGGGTGAAGCGGGCCCGCCGGGCCAGGTCGACCGCCGTCAGCAGGTAGACGATGTAGAGGAAGCCGTGGATCGGTCCCACGATCGTCGCCACCTGGGGGATTGTCGCCCCGTACTGCAGCGGGACCCCGAGCAGCACCAAGACGAGCAGGCCGACGCCGACGACGTAGGCCATCACCCGGTAGCGCACGATGGCGCCCGACAACCCCTCGAGCGGGTCGTCGAGGTCGCCGGGGCGGGCGTATCCCGGGGCCAGCCGGCTGGCCAGCCGGCGGATGCTGCCGTCGCTCATCTCGTCCTCCATGACCTGGGCCCCTTTGCGGCCAGCTCGGCGAGCCGGTCGTTGTACGCGGTGAGCGCTTCGTCCTCGTCCTCCCGCCGGCGGACCGGTGCGGTGGCGCTGCCGGCGGGCGGCGCGGGGGTCGCCACGGCCGGCACCCGCCGAAGCCGCTCCTGGGCCCGCCGGCCCACCTGCTCGGGATCGGTGTGGACCAGTGCCCACCAGCCCCAGACGCCGATCACCGCGAACGCTGGCCACTCCGCGGAGTACAGGTAGCTCAGCGTGTTGCCGCTGAAAGCGCGGTGCACCTGCCACCAGAAGGCCAACAGACAGCCCGGCAACCACACGAGCAGCGCGACGTGGAGCAGCACCGCTCGCCGGGACAGCCATCGCTGGCGCACGGCGACGAGCCTAACGACTCGCCCCCCGGCGCCCTTCGCGCCCCCCGGCCCGGACCGGCGCTGTCAGCCCAGACGTTCGATGACCGTGGCGTTGGCGAGCCCGCCGCCCTCGCACATGGTGAGGAGACCGTAACGACCGCCGGTGCGCTCCAGCTCGTGGACGAGGGTGGTCATGAGCTTGACCCCCGAGGCCCCGAGCGGATGGCCGAGGGCGATGGCGCCCCCGTTCACGTTGACCCGGGCCATGTCCGGGTGCAGCTCCTTCTCCCATGCCAGGGGCACCGAGGCGAACGCCTCGTTGATCTCGACGAGGTCGATGTCGTCCATCGCCAGCTTGGCCCGCTCGAGCACCGCCCGCGTGGCCGGGATGGGGCCGGTCAGCATCGTCACGGGGTCCACGCCCGCCAAGGCGAAGGCGTGGAAGCGGGCCCGTGGCGTGAGACCGAGGGCGTTGGCCTTCTCCTCGCTCATGACGAGGACGGCCGCCGCCCCATCGGTGATCTGGGAGGAGCTCCCGGCGGTGACCTTGCCGCCCTCCTTGAAGGCGGGCTTCAGGTTGGCAAGCGCCTCCATCGAGGTGCCGGGCCGAATTCCCTCGTCCGTGACCAACAGCTCGTCGGTGTCCTGGCCCTCGTCGTCCCGCACCGGCACGGGGACGATCTCCCGATCGAAACGGCCCTCGGCCGTCGCCCGGGCGGCCTTCCGGTGGCTCGCCACCGAGAAGGCGTCGAGGTCCTCGCGAGAGAGGCCCCACTGGTCGGCGATCATCTCGGCCCCGATGCCCTGGTTGACGAGCCCGCCGCGCTCGGCGTAGCGGGCCATCATGCGCGGCCCGAACGGCAGGCCCAGCTCCCGGACGATCGAGGCGCCCATCGGCGTACGGGTCATCGATTCGACGCCGGCGGCGACCACCACGTCGTAGGCGCCGGCCATGACGCCCTGGGCGGCGAAGTGCAGGGCCTGCTGGGAGGACCCGCACTGGCGGTCGACGGTGGTGGCGGGGACCGACTCGGGCCATCCGGCGGCCAGGACGGCGTTGCGGGCCACGTTGAGGCCCTGCTCGGCGACCTGCATCACGCAGCCGGTGATGACGTCGTCCACCAGCGCGGGGTCGAGGCTGTTGCGCTCCTGGAGGGCCCTCAGCGGCTCGGAGGCCAGGTCGACGGCGTGCCAGTTCCTGAGCTTGCCGTTGCGCCTTCCCCCGGCGGTGCGGACGGCGTCGACGATGACGGCGGTGGTCATGTGGTCCTCCTGTGCGCCAGCGCGCCGGCGGGACCGTGCCGGTGCGATGGAGCCATGCTACCGGCGGTCCCCGCGGCCGCTCCGTGCCCCGCCGCCCTCGGTTCGCCCCCGGCGGCGGGGTGCCCGGTAGGGTGCCGGCCATGGCACCGGGGGGCGAGGCCGATGGGGGGAGCGCCCGGCGGGACATGGATCGATGGCTGGGTGACGGGGGGATGCCGCTCCTCGGCACGGTCGGCGGGTCGCTCGACGGCTACGGCGTCGACGGCGAGGACCTGGGATGGGTCGAGGGGGTCTTCGAACCGCAGCCGTTGGCCTGCAACCCGGCCGGCACGGTGCAGGCCGGGGTCCACGCCCTGCTCCTCGACGCCTGCATGAACTTCGCCATCAACGCCGCCCTCGCCGGCCCCGACCGCACCCGCGGCACGCTCGAGCTCAAGGTCGAGACGATGCGGCCGGCGGTCCCCGGACGCCGGTACCGGCTGCGGGGCGAGGTCGTCCGCATGGCCCGCCAGGTGGCCTATGCCGAAGGCACGATGCGGGACGGGGAGGACCGTCTGGTCAGCCGGGCGACCGGGACGTTCCTCTTGCATCGTCCGGCGCCGCAAGGCTGACGGCCGCCGCCCGGCCGACGGGGCCGCCCGCGCCGGCCTGGCGCTCGCCGAGGGCGTAGGTCACCCCGGTCAGCTCCTCGGAGAGCGCCCACAGCCGCGCCGCGTCGTCTGCACGGGTGGCATGCCGGCTCGGCTCGACCCGCGCCGGCGGGCCGAACTGCTCGAAGGGACCGCCCGGGCCGTAGAGGGCGCCGCCGGCCACGCCGGGAGCGGTGGCGGCGTAGAGGGTGGGGAGGGCCCCGGCCTCGGCCGACCGACCGAAGTGGGCCGACAGTCGCCCGGCCCGTGCCCGCCATCCGGCGGCCCCGAGCAGCGGTCCGTTGGCGGTGAGCTCGGTGCGGGCGACCCCGGGGTGGGCGGCTACGGCGAGGGTGGCGGCCCCGGCGGCACGCAGCCGGCGGTCCAGCTCGGCGGTGAAGAGCAGGTTGGCGAGCTTGGTGTTGGCGTAGGCGAGCCACGGGTGGTAGGTGCCGCCCAGGCCCTGCAGCCCGTCGGCGCTGCCCAGGCGCAGGGCTCCCATGCGATGGGCCGCCGAGCTGACCGTCACCACCCGCGACCCGCTCGTGGTGAGGAGCAGGTCGAGCAGCAGCCCGGTGAGGGCGAAGGGCCCCAGGTGGTTGGTGGCGAACTGGCGCTCGAAGCCGTCCTCGGTGAGGGCGAACGGCGTGGCCATGACCCCGGCGTTGTCGACCAGGACGTCCAGGCGGTCGAGGCGGTGGTGCAGCTCGGCGGCCGCCGCGCGCACCGACGCCTGGGCGGCGAGGTCGAGGTGGACCACCGCCGGGGTGGCGTCCGGAGCGGCCGACCGGACGCGGTCGGCGGCCCACCGGCCCCGGTCCGCGTCGCGGCAGGCGAGGACGACATGGGCACCCCGGCGCGCCAGCTCGAGGGCCGTGGCGAGGCCGAGGCCGCTGTTGGCGCCCGTGACCACCGCGGTCCTGCCGGTGAGGTCGCCGATGTCCTCCGCCCGCCAACCCTTGCGACGGCCGCCTGCCGCGGGCGGCGCGGTCTGTGCCACCGCTGGTCAGTCCCCGATGTGCTCGGCGGGGATGGCGCCGAGCCGCCCGGCGTGGAAGTCCTCGAACGCCTGGGCCAGCTCCTCCCGGGTGTTCATGACGAACGGTCCGTAGGCGGCCACGGGTTCACGGATCGGGCGTCCCCCCAGCACCAGCACCTCGAGGTGCGGGGTGTTGCTGTCCGACGTCGTCGAGGCGGTGACGGACAGGGTGTCACCCGGGCCGTGGACCGCCAGCTGGCCCGTGGTGACGGGCTGGCCCTCGGGCCCCACCTTCCCGTTCCCCGCCAGGACGTAGACGAGCGCGTTCTCGTCGGGCGCCCACGGGAGGACCAGGCGGGCGCCGGGGCTGACCGTGGCGTGCACCAGCGTGATGGGCGTGTGGGTCACCCCAGGGCCCGTGTGGCCGGCCAGCTCGCCGGCGATGACCCGGACGAGCGCGCCGCCATCGGGCGAGGCCAGGAGGGTGGGCGCGTGTGGGCCGATGTCCTGGTAGCGCGGCGCCACCCACTTGTCGCGTGCGGGCAGGTTGACCCACAGCTGGATGCCGTGGAACAGCCCGCCCGTGGCGATCAGCTCCTCCGTCGGTCGCTCGATGTGCAGGATGCCCGCTCCGGCCGTCATCCACTGGGTGGCCCCGTTGGTGATGATCCCGCCGCCGCCGATCGAGTCCTGGTGCTGGAAGACGCCGTCGATCATGTAGGTGACCGTCTCGAACCCCCGATGCGGGTGCCACGGGGTCCCCTTGGGCTCACCGGGGCCGTAGTCGACCTCCCCCATCTGGTCCATGTGGACGAACGGGTCGAGATCGGCGAGGCTCACGCCGGCGAAGGCGCGCCGGACCGGGAAGCCCTCGCCCTCGAGGCCACGTGGCGCAGTGGTCACCTGGCGGACGGGGCGGGTCCTGGTGGTGCCCGGGTCCGGCTCGGCGATCCTCGGCAACGTCAACGGGTCTGCGGTCACTGCGGGCATCTCGGCGGACCTCCTCGCTCGGTACGGCGGGTCAACGTCGGGCGGGCAGCGGGCATTCCCGCCCTGCCCCGCGGTGGCCCTCCGCCCACCGTCGGTCCCCGGCGGCCACGCGCGCTCGGCGCTCCGAGGCTCAGCACACCGGGTGCAGCCGCCCGGTGTCGAGGTCGAGCACCGCGCCGGCCACCGCCACGTCGCGGAGGTAGGCCCAGGACCGGATGCGCTGGACGTCCGCCCGCAGCGACGCCTCTTGGTCCTCGGTCGTGAGGAAGGCGATGCTGCGCGTGTCGGGGCCACCGGCACCGGCGATGGCCTCGTGGACGCTCGCCTCGGGGCCACCGGCCATCCGGCACCGGGTGTGGGCCACGACCATCACCCGCCGCACGTCGAGGAGGTAGGTGGCGAGCACGAGGGTCCGCAGCACGTCGTCCGTGACCCGGGCGCCGGCGTTGCGCAGGATCTTGGCGTCGCCCGGCACCAACCCCAGCGTCGCCAGGGGGTCGATGCGCGAGTCCATGCACGTGAGCACGGCGAGGTGCTTGGCCGCGCGACCTTCGAGCCCTCGGGCGTGGTACGTGGCGGCGTACGCCTCGTTGGCCGTCAGGACGTCGTCGAACGCGCTCGTGCTCGGGGTGGTGGCGTCGGGAGCCATGGCCAGCAGCCTAGGGTGCGGCTCCGCGCCGGCCGACCGGCCGACCGGCCGACCGGCGCACCGGCCGACCGGCGCACCGGTGCGCGCCGGTCGATTCGGCAGCGCGCCCGTCTCGGCAGGGAACGGCGCGGCCGGGGAGCCGGCGCCGTCAGACGGTGTGCTGCGCCCGACCCGCCGGCACGTGCCCGTTGTGGGACGCCGACTCCCTGGTCGCTGCCGCGTCGGCCTGCTGCTCCTCCACCTTGCGGTGCACCTCGGCCATGTCCAGCCCCTGGACCTGGGAGATCAGGTCCTCGAGCACCGGTTGGGGCAGGGCCCCGGGCTGCGAGAACAGGAGCACCTGCTCCCGGAACACCATCAGCGTCGGGATCGAGCGAATGCCCAGCGCACCTGCCAGCTCCTGCTCGGCCTCCGTGTCCACCTTGGCGAAGACGACGCCCGGGTGCTCCTCGGACGCCTTCTCGAAGATCGGACCGAACCTGCGGCACGGTCCGCACCACGACGCCCAGAAGTCGATCAGCACGGTGTCGCTGCCTTCGATGAGCTGCTCGAACCCGTCCTTCGTCACGTTGACCGTTGCCACGAATGCTCTCCTTCCGCTGGCCGCCACCGCCCGTCGCGCGGTACCCGGTGCACGGCTTCGTCGGAAGACGACAACGTACATACCCCCGTCGGTATTCCCGGCGGTGGTCGTCGGGTGACCCGCTCGCCGCCCGGGGGCCTCGCCGACGTGGGCCGGAGCACGGCACCGGCGGTCGCTTAGCATGCCCGGGTGACATCTCCCCGCTGGTCGCCGCACCTTGAAGACCCCGCGGCCTTCGAGGTCGCGCAGCTGACCGAAGGCGGCACCATGCCGGCCGTCTGGGCGGCCCGCTGGCAGGCCGCACCTTCGGCGCCCGTCCTTCGTTGCGAAGGGGAGGACGGGTGGTGGGCCGGCAGCCAGCTCGACGAGGCCACCCGCCGAGCGGCTGGCGCCCTCCACGCGGCGGGGCTCGGCCCCGGCGACCGGTTCTTGTGGTCGGCGGAACCGTCGATGCCCGCCGTCATTGCTTGCCTGGGCGCCCTGCGCCTGGGTGCCGTCGTCGTCCCCGCCAACCTCGCGTACACCGAGCGGGAGCTGAGGCACGTGGCCGGGGATGTCCGCCCGGCTGTCGCCGTCGTCGAGCGATCGGACCAGGCCGGCTGGGTGGCTGCTGCCGCCCCGTCGGTCCGCGCCGTCCTGGGACCGGACCTGACCCCGGTCGACGGGGCGGTCGCGTCGAGGGTGCCCGCCGCCGAGCGGACAGTGGCGACGCCGGCGCCCGTCGAGGAGCTGGACCGGGCGGGGGCCGACGATCCGGCGCTCATCGTCTACACGTCGGGGACGACGGGGTCCCCCAAGGGCGCCGTCCTCAGCCACGGCAACCTGCTCGCCGGCGCCCGGGCGCTCGCCCTCGGGTGGCGCTGGACGCCCGCGGACCGGCTGGTCCTCGCCCTCCCGCTCTTCCACGTGCACGGCTTGTGCGCCGGCCTGTTCGGTACCCTGACCGCGGGGGCCTCCGCCGTGGTGCTGCCCCGGTTCTCACCCGACGGGGTCCTGGCCGCCGCCGCCGACCACCGGGCGAACCTCTTCTTCGGCGTGCCGACCATGTACCACCGCCTCCTCTCCGCCGGGAGCGCCGGTGAGCTGGCCCGGCTTCGGCTGTGCGTCTCGGGGTCGGCCCCGCTGCCGGCCCCGCTGTGGGGGGCGCTGCGTGCCCAGGGAGGGGTCGAGGTCCTCGAGCGCTACGGCATGACCGAGACCCTCCTCACGGTGTCGAACCCGTACCGGGGGGAGCGCCGCCCCGGGACGGTCGGGTTCCCGCTGCCCGGGGTCATGGCGCGCCTCGCGCCGCTCGACGACGGGGGCGGCGGCACGCCCGTGGAGGCGGGCGCGGAGCCGGCCGAAGGGCAGCTGCTCGTGGCCGGGCCCTCGGTCTTCGGTGGCTACTGGGAGCGCCCTGCAGCGACGGAGGCGGCCTTCGAGGGGCGCTGGTTCCGGTCCGGCGACCTCGCCGGGTGGGACCCCGACGGCTACCTTGCCATCCTGGGACGCCGCAACGACCTGATCCTCTCGGGCGGCTTCAACGTCTACCCCGCGGAGGTGGAGGACGTGCTGCTCGCCCATCCCGGCGTGGCCGAGGTGGCGGTGGCCGGGGAGCCGTCGGAGGAGTGGGGCGAGACGGTCGCCGCCTGGATCGTCCCGGCCACATCGCCCCCGCCGGTCGACGCGCTGGACGCCCTGGTGGCCGAGCGGCTGGCGCCCTACAAGCGGCCCCGGGCCTACCGCTTCGTCGCTGCCCTGCCGCGCAACGCCATGGGGAAGGTCCAGCGCGACCGGCTGGCGCCGTGAGCGCGGGCAGGGAAGCGATCGATGCCAGGCGACGTTGAGCCAGAGGTGAGCCACATGCCGCCGCCGCTCGCCGGGGCGCCCGTGCCGTTGTCCGTGCTCGACCTCGCCACCGTGGCCGAGGGCTCGACGCCGCGCCGTGCGCTCGAGGAGACGACGGTCCTGGCTCGGGTGGCCGAGCGCCTCGGCTACCGCCGGTTCTGGGTGGCCGAGCACCACGGCATGCCGGCCGTGGCGAGCGCCGCGCCGGCGGTGCTGCTGGCGCACCTGGCGGCGGCGACGGCGTCGATCCGGGTGGGATCGGGTGGGGTGATGCTGCCCAACCACGCGCCGTTGGTGGTCGCCGAGCAATTCGGGACGCTCGAAGCGCT
>DAHUZJ010000020.1 GCA_027306585.1 Acidimicrobiaceae bacterium
TGTCTGGGTGGCCCCGTTGGCCGAGGTGAGCGCCAGCTGGTCCATGGTCTGGAGGATCGACGAGATCTGGCCGAGCGCTCCGGAGGCCGTCTGGATCAGCGACACCCCGTCCTGGGCGTTCTGGATGGCCGTGTTGTAGCCATTGGACTGCGACTGCAGCGCCTGGCTGATGACGTACTGGGCCGGCCCTGTGGCCGCCGTCTGGATCTGCAGGCCGGACGACAGCTTGCTGATCGCCGACGTCATGCTGTTGTTGGTCGAGTTCAGGTCGTTGATGGCCTGGAGCGCCGACAGGTTGGTGTTGACCACCAAAGAAGACATCCGTATCCTCCCCGTTCCGTTCGTCCGGACTTCCGTGTCCGGCCTTTGCGTCGCCCCGCCGGTCGGCAGGGACACTCCCGATATCGGCGCGCCGGGGCGTGGACTTGAGCCGAACTTTTCGAGCTTGAGCCGTCCCACCCTCGTGCCGATGAGGTCGAGTGATCGCCTGCCATCACCGGCGCTGCCACCTGCCGCCGTGGGCCATTACGAGAGGAGGACGCATGGCACGACCGCCGGTGACCGTCGCCGTCCTGGTCGGCACCGACCGCCAGGGCACCCGCAGCTTCCTGGCTCTCCTCGCGCCGACCCTCGGCCCGCGCGACGACGTCGTGCTCCTCGGCGGGGGTCACCGGCCCGAGCAACCCGGCTCGTGGCGGGTGCGGCGTGCCGGCAAGCTGACCCGCGCCGCCGAGCGGCCGCCCACGCGCGACGTCGTCGTGGTCGTCGACGAGCGGACCGTCCCGACCGGCCCGTGGCTCGATCCCCTGGTGACCGCCGTCGGCGAGCCCCGCGTCGGTGCCGCCGCGGCCCGCACCAACATGGCCGCCGGCGACGAGCTCCTGGTAGGCGTGCCCTACCGGCCGCACGAGACGGCGGCCCACCGGTCGTTCGTGCGCCGCCGGGCCACCGAGCACCGCGACCTGGTCTCGGTGGTGGAGCACCTGGGCGGACCGTCCCTGGCGGTGGCCCGGAGCACGCTCGAGCTGGCCGGGGGCCTGGAGGCCCTGCTCGGCGGGGCACCGGTGCAGCACCTGGTGCGTCACGCCGCCGCAGGCGGCCACCTCCTGGTGGTGGCCGAGGGGGCCTACCTCCACCACGCCGGGGGTGCGGCACCCCGGCCGCTCGAGTCGGCGGCCGGGCCCCGCCCCTTCGTCTCGGCGTGCCTCATCACCAAGGACGAGCGGCACAACCTGCCCCGCTGCCTGGCGTCGATCGACGGCTTCGCCGACGAGATCGTCGTCTACGACACCGGGTCGACCGACGGGACCCCCGAGCTCGCCCGGGCGCTCGGCGCCACCGTGCTCGACGGCTACTGGGACGACGACTTCTCCAGGGCGCGCAACGAGTCCCTCGCCCGCTGCACCGGCGAGTGGGTCCTGTGGCTCGACGCCGACGAGGCGCTCGTGTGCGCGGACCCGGGCGGGAGCCGGCGGGCCCTCGCCGAGCTGTCGTCCGACGACGAGGCCCTCGTCGTGCTGATCGACAACCTCCGGGGGACTCAGGCGTCCACGACGTTCACCCACCCCGGCTGCCGGCTCTTCCGGCGTGCGTACGGGATGTGGACCGGGCGGCTGCACGAGCAGGTCACGGCCCGTGCCGGCTCGGCTCGCCTCACCGTCCACCTGACCGAAGGGATCCGGATCACGCACTGGGGCTACCTGGCGGCGTCGATCGGGGGACGGGACAAGGGACGGCGCAATATCCGCAGCGCCTTCGGGGACCTCACCGGCGACGCCGACCTCACCTGGGCGACGAGGCTGGTGAGCCTCGGGCGCTCGTACAACCTGGCCGGGCGCCCCGAGGAGGGGCTCGCCCTCTGCCGAGCGGCGGCGGCGGCCGCCGACGCCCCCGGCACGCGCCGCCTCGCCCTGCGCTCCGTGGTCGACGCCCTGATGGCGCTCGACCGGGCCGAGGACGCCCTCGTCGAGATCGCCCGGCTGCGGTCGGTGTCCACGGCGCACATGCTCGCCGACACCGAGGAGGGCCGGGCCCTCCTGCACCTCGGGCGTGACGAGGAGGCCCTGGCTGCCTTCGCCCGGGTGACCGACGGCCTCGACGACGACGGGTACGAGCACCGCGTGCACGACCTGGCCGCCGAGCGGGCCCTGGCGCTCACCCACCTCGAGCGCCACGACGAGGCGGCCGACGTCCTCCTGGCCGGTCTGCGGGGCGCCGGAGGGATGGACGCCCACGTCGGCATGCTGCTCGAGTGCCTCGAGCAGGCGAACCGTCCCCTCGCCGAGCTGGCCGAGGCCGTCCCCCAGGACCGGGCCGTCGCCTTCCTCGGCCAACTGGTGCACCTCGACGCCGAGCTCGCCGACCGGGCACTCGAGGCTTGGCACGCGGCGCGCCCGAGCCGGGCCGTCCTCGCCACCGCCTCCTGGATCGCACCCGGCCTCTCGGCCCAGCGGCGCCGGGCCTGGTCCGAGCGCCTGCGCGCCGACGGGCTCGGCCACGCCTGCCCGCTGGTGTTGACGGTCGCCGACACCACCCGGCCCCTCGTCGACCGGCTCGCGGGTGCCGCGACGGCCTGGGTGGCGTTCGGCGACGGGCGCGGCCACCAAGCCTTCGCGGCGCTCGCCCTCCAGCTGCCTCTCGCCGACCGGGAGGCCGCCCGGGACGAGCTGGCCGCCCACGCGCCGTCGACCGTGGCGGCCTTCGACGAGCTGTGCGAGGTGTGCCACCAGGGCGAGGGGTCCGCCGTTGACGAGACGTCCGGGCCCACGGCCACGCCGGCGCCGGCGCCCTCGACGGCGTGCCTGCGACGGGCGACGGCACCCGCTCGGTCGGTGCTCGTGGTGGACCGCAAGGTTGCCGCGCTGCGCACCATGGCCGTGGCACGTCTCCTGTGCCGGAGCGGCCACCGGGTCACGGTGGCGCATCCCCAGCCCGCGGCCCAGACCGAAGAGCTGCTCGCCCCGGCCGGGGCGAGGGTCCGGGGCTGGACCGAGCAGCACGGGCCGGCCGGATGGCACGCCGATCTCGTCTCCCACGTCGCGCTCCTGTACGCCGACGAGCCGTACGACACGGTCGTGGTCGCGGCGGACGCGGCGGAGACGCTCCCGGCCCTGCGCCGGTTGCTGCCCGCCGCCCGGCTCGTGATCGACGCCGGTCACGACCCGGGCGCCGACCTGGCCGAAGTGGCCCACCTGGCCGACCTCGTCCTGGTGGCGCCTGCCGGGACCGGTGTGACCGGCGGGACCTGCGAGGCCGCCGCCGTCCCCGTCGCCGTCACCGTCGCCGCCTCGGCCTCCACCCTCTTCGCCGCCACCCCGGGACTACCCGAGCCGGCACGCGTCGGGGTCTGCGTGGTCGGCGACTTCCGCACCGCCACCGTCGACGAGCTCGGCCGTTGGGAGGCCGTGGCGCAGGACCTGGGTCGCCGGACCCCCCAGGTGCCCGTGGCCGTCGTCGGCGACGACCCCGGTGGGTGCGCTGCCGCTGCCCTGCCGGACGCCGTCACCATCGGGCCGGTGGCCGACCCCCGTCCGTGGCTTGCTGCCGCCCGGCTCGTGCTGGTCGCCGGGCGTGGCGCCGAGCACTGGCTGTCGATCGCCGCACGGTGCGGCACGCCCGCCCTCGTCGTCCCGGAGGACGCGTCCCTTCTCGGGCAGGTGGCCCCGGCCGTCGTCGCCCTCGCCGACCCCTCCCAGCAGGACCTCTGGCATCGGTTCGCTCCCGTCGTGCCCACCCCCGGCCCACCCGACGCCGCGGGCACCGGCACGGCCACCGGCCTGCCGCACGGCCCGGCGACCGACGACCCATTGGCAGCCCTCCCGGCACCCCCCACCACCGGGGTCGGAGGCTCGCCGACGTCGCGCCGGGGGGCTCCCCCGGACGTCCGCCCCGTCGGCGGGCGACCGATCGTGGCCCGGCTCGAGTGGCCCTACGGCGGGGTGCCGGCCGAATGGGTCGGCGCGCTGCGCGACGTGGCGAGGGAGGTGGTCGTCCCGTCGGCATGGGGCCGCCGGCACGCCATCGCCAGCGGGCTGCCGGCCGGCGCCGTCCGGGTGGCCGAGCTGGCCGTGGACACCGAGTGCTTCGCCCCCCACGGGGAGCGACGGCCCTTGCCGACGGGGCGCGCCACGACGCTGCTCTTCAGTGGCACCGCGGGTGCCGCCGGCGGGCTCGATGCGCTCCTCGAGGCCTACCTCACGGCCTTCACCGCCGACGACGACGTGGGCCTGGTCGTCCACCTCGCGGACGAACCCGGGGCGGATCGAGGGTGGTCCGACGAGGTGCACAGCGCGGCACGCCCTGGAGGCGGCCGCCCCGAGATCGTCATGGTGGACGGCACGTTGGCCGCCGAGGAGCGAGCGGCGCTGTACCGGGCGTGCGACGTCCTGGTGGCGGCCTACCGCGGGACCGCTTCCCTGCGCACCGTCGTGGAGGCCATGGCGTCCGGGCTCCCGGTGCTCGGGTCCGCCGTCGGCCCGCTGCGCGACGTGTGCGACGAGCGGACGGGCTGGCTCGTCGACGCCCGCGAGGTGGCGGCCGACGACGCGGAACTGGCGAGCCTGGCCGACCTCGGGGGTTGGGGGAGCGGCCTGGGGCTGACGCCGACCACCCACGGCATCTGGCAGACCGAGCCCGACCGGGCGGCGCTGGGCGCGGCACTGCGACACGCCGTCGAGGACCCCGAGGAGCGGCTGCTCAAGGGCCTCGCCGCCCGGGACCGGGCGGCGACCCGCTGGAGCAACGCCCTCGTCGGGCGCGCGTGCGAGGCGGCGGACGATCGGCCGACGACGGAGGAACCACTGTGCGAATCAGCGTGATCATGCCCGCGTACAACGCCGCCCGGTACGTCGAGGCGGCGGCGACGAGCATCCTCGACCAATCCCACCGCGACCTCGAGCTGCTCGTCGTCGACGACGGTTCCACCGACGGGACCCCGGCCATCGTCGACGCCCTGGCCGAGCGAGACGACCGGGTGGTGGTGGTGCACCAGGCCAACGGCGGCGAGGCGGCGGCACGCAACACGGGCCTCGACCGGGCGACCGGCGACCTGGTGACGTGGCAGGACGCCGACGACCTGTGCACCCCCAACCGGCTCGAGGTCCTCCACGCCGCGCTGATCGAGGCCGGCGCCGACTACGCCCACTCCGACGTGATGCTCGTCGACGCCGACGGCGCCCCCACCGGCTACCTACAGGCCCGCCGGGTCCGCGGGGACGAGGTGCTCCCCTTCATGCTCACCCACGGCACGCCGTTCGGCGGCAACCAGACCCTGCTCGTGCGGCGCGCGCTGTTCGACGGGTTCCGCTGCGCCGACGTGCTCATCGGGACCGACACGGACATCGCCGCCAAGGTGACCGCCGGGCGGCGCGGGGTCTACGTCCCCGAGCCGCTGTACCTGTACCGGCGCCACGAGGGCGGCATCACGGTGACGGGAGCGGACCGGTACCACTTCGAAGAACTGGGGCTCCTGGTCGGGTGGGCCACACCGCTTGACCTCGTCCCGGAGGCGCGCTGGGCCGAGGGGACGACGGCCGAGCAGGAGGCGGTCGCCCGTGCGGTGATCGGGCTGAAGCTCGTGCGCCGGGGCGACGTCGGGCACGGTCAGGCACAGTTCAACGCCATGCTGGCGACGATGGGCGAGGTGCGCCCCGGTGTCGCCAAGCTGGCCGGGGCCCTGGTCAAGCTGGCGCGCGGCAACGTTGCCGCCGCCGGCACCATGCTGCGGGAGGCGGACGGTCCGCCGGTCCTCGTGGCCAACTACCGGGCCGAAGTGCTGGCCCTGGGCGGCCGCCGGTCCGAGGCGCTGCGCGAGGTGCTCGCGGCGCTGCGGGTTGCGCCGTTCTCGCTGGACGCCGCCGCCACGCTTCGGGGACTGGCGGGGGGCCGCCACATCCATCTCGTCGACGGCTCGGTGCGCCGGTACCCGGACCACGGGACCGTCCTCCCGGGGGCGACCCGGGTCATCGCCGAGGGGCGCAACGCGGAGCGGGCCGGCGCCCGGGCGGCCTGCACCCCGCTGGCGCGCCGGCCCGCGGTCCACCGCCCCGGCCCGCTCGAGGGGGACCTGCGGCTGGTGCTCCTGATGCCCCGCACCGACGCCTGCGGCGGGGCGCGGATCATCCTCGAGCACGCCAACCGGCTCCACGACCTCGGGTGCCAGGTCACCGTGCTCGCCCACGACCCGCCGCCCTTGTGGTTCGCCCTCCGGGCCTCCTTCGTGGAGGTCCCCTGGGGACAGCCGCTGCACCAGGCGATCCCACCGTGCGACGTGATCGTCGCGGGCTACTGGGACCAGGTCGCCGCGGCCCGCGCCCTCGGGATCGCGCCCGTCGTGCACTTCGAGCAGGGGGGGGTGCACCTGTACGACCAAATCGCGCCGAACCTCGAGGCCCTCGTGACCGGATCGCTCGCGGCCGCCGACCTCACCCTGACCGTGGGGTCGGCCGGCCGGGTGGCGCTGGCCGAACGCTACGGCGTGACCGCAGAGGAGGTGCCCAACGCCATCGACCCGGAGCTCTTCCACCCCGGTCCGCCACGGCCTCCCGGCGGGCGGCGCAGCGTGCTGTTCGTCGGGTGGGACGGCGACGACTTCAAGGGCATCGACGTGCTGCGCAAGGTCGCCGAAGGCCTCCACGCGACCCATCCCGACGTCGGCGTGGTCTGGGCCACCGCCCGGCCACCGGAGGGGCCACCACTCGGCACGACGATCGTCGACCCGGCGCAGCCGCTCCTGGCGTCGCTGTACCGGGAGGCGTCGGTGTACGTCGGCGGCTCGCGCTTCGAGACGTTCCCGTTGCCACCGCTCGAGGCCATGGCGTCGGGGACGCCGGTGGTCTCGACGGCGAACCGGGGTGTCCTGGCCTATGCCGTCGACGGCGAGAACGCCCTGCTGGCCCCCGTCGACGACGTCGAAGGGCTGCTCGCCCGGGTGTGCGCCGTGCTCGACGACGCCGACCTCGCCGCCCGGTTGCGCGCCGGTGGGCTGCAGACGTCCGCCGGCTTCACGTGGCCGGCGATCATCGACCACGCCCACGCCCGCTATCGGGAGCTGGCGGCGACGGTGCCCGCCGTCCCGACGAGGGCCACGCTGACGGGGGGTCGTTGGTCGTTCGCGCGGCCAGAGGAGGCCGAGACCTTTGCCGAGCACCTCGCCACGTGCCCGACGCGCCACCTGGCCGTCCCCGTCTCCCAGCCGGTGCTCGAGGGACACCGGCTGGTCCGGTGGCGCGCCGTCGCCACCATCGAGGACCGCCCGCCGGGGACGACCAAGGTGTTCCTGCCGGTCCGCGGCGACGCCTTGGTCGAGGACTCGACATGGCAGGAGGGGATCGCGCTCCTGCGCGCCGGCGCCGCCGCCGAGGCGCTCGAGGTCTTCAGCCGCGCCTACGTGCCCGCCCCACCGGACGTCCAGGCGGTCGTGGGGCGCTGGGTCGTCCTTGCGCTCATCCGGGCCGGCCGCGCCGCCGAGGCGGTCGAGGTGAGCGCCAAGATGGCGGTCGTGCACCCGACGCACCCCGATTACTTCTACCTCTCGGCGCTGGCCGCCAAGGTGGCCAAGTGCCCGAGCCCGGCGAGCGAGCTGTTGCGGGTGACGAGGCTGCTCGGGAACGGCGCCCACCACGAGGAGTGGTTCGAGGACCCGCACACCCTCACCCGGGTCGTCCTCGGCGGCTGACGGCCGGCCGGCCGAAGATGGCGGTCAAGCTGGGCCGGCCCCCGCCCGATAACTACGGACGGGAAGCCAGGACGGCGGAACAGCAGACCTGCGACGAACTGCAGGCACTGAGTCATCCGTACACGTCGACTGGTGGAGCATCGCATGAACGTCAAGCAGCGGATGGGGCTCTTCGGGGTCCCCGCGATGGTGATCGCCATCGTCGTGATGCTGATCGTGCCGATGCCGACGTTCCTGCTCGACATCCTGATCACCCTCAACATGGCGGGCGCGCTGGTGGTGATGCTCACCACCATGCACGTCCGCCGGGCGAAGGACTTCTCCGTCTTCCCCTCGCTCCTGCTCGTCGCCACCATGTTCCGGCTGGCGCTCAACGTCAGCGTCACCAGGCTCGTCCTTCTGCACGGCTACGCCGGCTCGGTCGTCCAAGCCTTCGGGTCGTTCGTCGTGGGCGGGCAGATCGTGGTGGGGATCGTCATCTTCCTGATCCTCATCGTCATCCAGTTCGTCGTGGTGACGAGCGGTGCCGGCCGCGTGTCCGAGGTCGCGGCCCGCTTCTCCCTGGACGCCATGGCGCCGAAGCTGGTGGCCATCGACGGCGAGCTCAACACGGGCCTCATCGACGAGGTCGAGGCGCGCCGCCGCCGCAAGGAGATCGACGAGACGTCGGAGTTCTACGGGAACATGGACGGCGCCAGCAAGTTCGTCCGAGGGGACGCGATCGCCGCGCTGGTCATCACCTTCATCAACCTGATCGGCGGGTTCGCGATCGGCGTGATCCAGAACCACGATTCGGTCACGACCGCCATCCACACCTACAGCATCATGTCGATCGGCGACGGTCTGGTCTCCCAGATCCCGGCGCTGCTGCTGTCGATCTCGGCCGGCCTCATCGTCACCCGGAGCGCCACCGAGGAGGCGGACTTCGGGTCCGACATCACGGCCCAGTTCGGCAACCAGCCCCGTGCCCTGCAGGTCGCCGGAGCGGCGATGGTCATCCTCGCCCTGGTGCCAGGTCTTCCCCACATCCCCTTCTTCATCGTGGGCGGTTTGCTCCTCCTCCTCTCGAGCCGCATCCGGAAGTCGGCTGCCGCCGGCCGTGAGGAGGACTCGGAGCCGACCGAGCAGCAGCCGGCCGCCGACAGCCCGCACGCCCTGGCCGCCGAGATCCGCGTCGAGCCGCTGCAGCTCGAGATCGCGCCCAACCTCGCACCGCTCGCCGACAGCGGCCAAGGTGGGGACCTTCTGGACCGGATCCGTGGCCTCCGCCGCAAGCTCGCGTACGACAAGGGCATCCTCATCCCGAAGGTCCACACCCGAGACAACATCGAGCTGCCGCCGTCGACGTACGCCATCCGCGTGCACGGCGTCGAGGTTGCCCGCGGTCAGGCGCCCCCGGGCCGGATGCTCGCCATCGGGCCCGGTCTCGACGCGCTGCCCGGCGAGGCGACCATCGAGCCCGTGTTCGGCCTGCCGGCCAAGTGGATCCCGGGCGAGGCGCGCCACGAAGCCCTTGCGGCCGCCGGGATCACCGCCATCGACCGCTCCTCGGCGATCATCACGCACCTCGGCGAGATCGCCTCGGCCCACGCCGGCGCGCTGCTGTCGATGCAGCAGGTCCGGACGCTGGTGGACGTGTGCAAGGGGACCGACCCCGTGGCCGTGGAGGAGATGACGGCCGCACAGGTCGGCCTCGCCGATCTCCACCGGGTGCTGGTGGGACTGCTCGAGGAGGGCGTCCCCATCCTCGACCTGGTGCGGATCATCGAGGCCGTCACCGAGCGTGGCCGTGTGTCGAAGGACACCGAGGGCATGATCGAGGCCGCTCGCCGAGCGCTGGGGCCGGCGATCACCGCCCAGTACACCCGGGATCGGACCCTGTCGGTGATCACGCTCGACGCCGCCGTGGAGCAGCAGCTGATCGCCGGCCTGCGCCACGTGGACGGGGTGTCCCTCCTGACGGCCGAGCCGGCACTCCTCGAGCACCTGGCGGCGGAGACCCGCAACCTGTTCGAGCACGCCGGCCGGAGCGGTCAGGAACCGGTCCTCGCCGTCGCTGCTGCGCTGCGGCCGGCACTGCACCGCCTCTACGCCGCCGCCATCCCGCGGCTGGCGGTCATGTCGGTCAACGAGATCTCCTCCCATGTGCAACTCGAGCGAAGCGGGGTGGTGAGCGGTGCCAACGCAGCAATCGGTGTATGAGGGCAGCGACCTCCAGGCGCTGATCCAACGGGTGGTCGACGAGCACGGACCTGCCCGGATCCGGCCGCCCGAGCGCCGGCGCAAGGGCGGGCTGTTCGGCTTCTTCGCCCGGGAGGTCTAC
>DAHUZJ010000030.1 GCA_027306585.1 Acidimicrobiaceae bacterium
TACGAGGTGGTGGGGTACGACGTGGCCGAGACCGCCACCTCGGCGTTCACGGGTGCCGGAGGAACGGCGCTCGGCAGCCCCGGCGCCGTGGCTGACGCCTGTGACCTGGTCATGCTCTCACTTCCCTCGATCGCCGCCTTCCGGGAGGTGGTGGCCGGGGCCGCCGGGCTCGCGTCCGTGGGGTCGCCACGAGCCCGGGTGGTCGCGGACACCAGCACCATGCCGCTCGACCTGAAGGAGTGGGCCCGCGACGCGTTGGCCTCCCAAGGGGTCCACCTCCTCGACTGCACCATCGTCGGCACCGGCGCCCAGATGGCCGACAAGGACGCGGTCTTCTACGCGAGCGGGGACGACGCCGACGCCCTGTCGATGGCGGAGGCCGTCCTCGCGGACTGCGGGACGGGGGTCTTCCACCTCGGGGCGTTCGGCAACGGGACGAGGCTGAAGCTGGTGGCCAACCTCCTCGTCACCGCCCACAACGCGGTGGCGGGCGAGGCGCTGGCGCTGGCCCGACACGGCGGGATCGATCCCGCCGTGGCCCTGCCGGCGCTGGCGGCCACCGGGGCGTCGTCGAGGATCCTCGAGCTGCGCGGACCGATGATGGTGGCCGGCAACTACGAGCCGGCGACGATGAAGGTCGACACCTTCATGAAGGACGTCGAGATCATCACGGCGTTCGCCAAGGCGTGCCGGGTGCCTGTGCCCGTCTTCGCCGCCGCTGCCCAGCTCCACGTCGCCGCCCAGGCGTGCGGGTGGGGCGGCGCCGACACGGCGAGCGTGCACGCCATCGTGGAGCGGCTGGCCGGCGCCTGAGCACGCGCTCCGAGGGAGCCGTCGACCAGGCCCCGGCCTCACCTCGACGCCGGTCCGGCTGGCGGCTCGCCATAGAGGGAGTGCGGGCGCTGGTAGTGGACCGACTTGTAGTACTCGATGAGCCGTGCCACGAGGCGGTCCGGGTCGGCGTCGAAGAGGACCTTCGCACCCGTGTCCTTGGCCAGGCGCTCGACCAGCTCGCCGACCAGGTCGGCAACGCCGTCGGTCCCGGTCAGCACGCCGATCAGCCGGCCTTCGTCGTACGCGATGGCGAACTCGCCCAGGGTGCCGGAATGGCCACCGATCACGATGACGATGTCCGACGAGCGTATGTTGACCACCTCTCGCCCCATCAGCCCGGAGCCGGTGTAGATCAGTGCCGCGAACCCGTCGGTGGGTGACGCGTAGCGCTCCACGTGCTCCTGCTCGGAGAGGGCAGGAGAGATGCCGAGCACGAGGCCCCCGCACGCCGCCGCCCCGAGCACCGCCTCCTGCGGGAGCCCCGGGCAGGCGCCGGTGATCAGGGTGCAGCCCGCCCGAGCGACCGCTCTCCCGATGCCCCGTGCACGTGCCGCCACCGTCGGGTCGATGCGGCCGCTTGCGGACCCCATCACGCCGATGGCGAGGGGCCGACCGGTCTCCACCGGCGCATCCGTGCTCATAGGGCATGATCGGCAGGGGCCGCGCGCCGTCGACAGGGTCGAAAGACCCGTGGGCAACCGCGACCGCCACCGCGAGCGCCACCGCCTCGTCCCAAGGCGCGGCCGCCTGACAGTGCTCGCCCGGAGGGACCCCGTCAGCGGGTCGAGCGCCGAAGGACGGGGTGGACGCCGCACGAGCCCCGATGTGGCGGCCACACGCCCGGCTCCTCGTCGTCAGCCCCAAAGGTGACGCAGGACCCTGGTGCCGAGGTGGGGGCCGCCCGACGATGGGGGTCGAGGAGGTGCAACATGTCAGTCCTCATTGCCTACGGGTCGAAGCGGGGCGGGACGGCGGGCCTCGCCGACATGGTCGCGGATGCGTTCCGCCAGGAGGGCTTCACGGTGGACGTCGCGCCGGCCCGTGCCGTCCGCAGCGTCGCGGGCCACGAAGCCGTGATCGTGGGAGGTGCCCTCTATGCGTCCCGCTGGCACCGCGACGCCAAGCGGCTGGTGCGGCGCCACGCCGGGGAGCTCCGTGGGTGTCCCACGTACCTCTTCTCCAGCGGTCCCCTCGACGAGTCGGCCGTGCAGGGCATGATCCCGCCCGTCAAGGGGGTGCAAGCCCTCATGGACGAGATCGGCGCTCGGGGGCACGTGACGTTCGGAGGTCGACTGACCCCCGATGCCAAGGGCTTCGTGGCGAGCAAGATGGCGAAGCAGCACGCCGGCGATTGGCGCGACCCCGAGCACGTGCGCACCTGGGTCGCCGGCATCGCCACCGAGCTGCGGCCCCCCATGGCCAAGGGCGCCTGACGACGGAGCTGCTCAGGTGCTGCCCGGCGGCTCGACCAACGCCGCCAGGGTGTCGCCGATGCCGGCGGCAAGCGTCGCCACGTCCGGACAATGTTCGGCGTCAGCCAGGCAACCGAAGGACAGCTCGTCGGCGTAGGACAGCACACCGACGCTGACGTCGAGGTTGGCCGCCAGGGGGACCAGCGGGACGAAGTGCCGGAGCCGGGCTCCGAGCACGTAGCGGGTGCTCGACGGCCCGGGCACGTTGGTCACCACGGCGTTGGCGAACGGCTGGCGGTGCAGCAGCCGGGCGGCCCTCCCGACCGCGGCCATCGGCCATCGGTCGGCCGTCGCCAGCACCGCCGACACCAGCTCGGCCTGGCCCTGTCGCTTGTGCCGTCGGCTCACCGCCCCGACCTCTTCGAGACGGGACACCGGATCCTCCAGGTCGACGGGCAGCGGTACGAGATAGACCGCGACCCGGTTCTCGAGGACGAGATGCTCGTCGGGGTGGCGGGTCGACACCGGCACCGCCACCTGGAAGGGCGTCGCCGGGTCCTCACCCCGCTCGAGGCGCAGGCGACGGACGCCGCCAGCCACCGCTGCCAGGACCACGTCGTTGATCGTGCAGCCGTGGGCCTTGGCGACCTTGTGGAGCGGGCCCAGTGGCGCCTCTACGTGGGCGTAGCGGCGGTGACGCCCGACCGGACGGTTGAGCGGCGTCCGTGGCGTCACGGTGCCCGGCGTGAACAGGGAGCCGACGCCCCGTGCCAGCGTCCCCGCTCGCCGCACCGTCGCCGTCGCCGCCCGTGCCGCGCCGGCCGGGTGCCGCACTGCGCCGGCAAGAGCGCCGGCGGCGCGCGCCGGTGCCTCGAACAGCCACCGCTCCAGCCCGAGATCGCCCATCAGGCCCGCCGCCAGAAGGCGGATGTCGGAAGGAGCCGGCTCGACCGCCGTCACCGACGACCTGTGCTTGCCATCGGAGGCAGGTGCCGCGGCAGCCGGAGCGGTCGGCTCGGGGGTGGCGTCGGTCAGCAGCATGGCGACGTCGATCCCGGAGATCCCGTCCATCATCACGTGGTGCACCTTCTCGAGCAGCACCACCGACCGGTCGGCAGAGCCGTCCACCACCCATAGCTCCCACAGCGGCCGGGAGCGCGGCAGGGCCCGCATCATCAGGTGGGCGCAGAGGTCGCGCAGCTGCTCCTCGGTGCCCGGAGCCGGCAACACCACCTCGTTGACATGGTCGGCGACGTCGAAGTCGGGGTCGTCGACCCAGACGGGCCGGCCGATGCCCAGCGGTGCCGACCGCGGCTGCTGCCGGAACCGCGGCGCCAGGGCGAGCCGGTCCTCCACCAGGCGTCGCAGGTCCTCGAGGCGCACCCGGCCCGTGGGGTCCCGCAGGGGCTCGCCATCCAGGTAGGCGACCGACGCGAAGTGCATGGGGGTGGACGGCGACTCGAGCGCCAAGAAGCCGGCATCCAGCGCGTGCAGGCGGGTCGGGCGCGTGGTCGCCGGGCGCGTGGTCGCCGGGCCCCTCATTCCGGCGCCCTGCGGGGTGCGGGCGACGCCAGCTGGAGCACCTCGTCGAAGCCCTGTCGCAGCTTGCGGACCAGCAGGGACGGGTCGCCGACGGCGGCGGGGTCCATGTCCACGCCGATGCAGCCGATGCCGGCGTGGGTGACCAGTGCCACGTTGACCGCGGCGCCGCTCGGCGGTGCGAAGGCGTACAGACGCCGGACCTCGGCACCGGCCAGGTAGACCGGGCCTGCCAACCCGGGCACGTTGGTGGCCACGAAGTCGACGCTGCGCAGCAGCGAGCCGAAGACGCTGGACAGCACCGGCGTGGGCAAGGCGTTGAGCGCAACCGACAAGGCGTCGGCGAGCCCGAGCCCGGGGCCTTCGCTCCAGGGACGCACACGGCGGGCGACGACTCGCACCAGGGCCGCCGGATCGGCGACCAGGGGCACGGTGAAGCGCACCGGCGCGAACCGGTTGGCGATCGAGGGGTCACCGGGTCGCCGGATGCTCACCGGCAGCGTGATCCGGAGCCTGGCCACCGGCCGGCCGAGGTCCTCGTGGTAGTGGCGGAGCCCGCCGGCCACCGCGGCGACGAACACGTCGTTGACGGTGCCCCCCAGCGAGCGAGCGGCGGCGTGCAGGCGACCCAAGTCCACGTCGAAGGCGGCGAAGCGCAGGCCGGTGCTGCGCCCACGGAGGAGCGGCGACAACGGTGCCGAGGCGGGCGCCATCAGATGCGCTCCACCCCGCACCGCGCCGGCGACGGCGTTCGCCGTCCCGAACGGGTGGCGGGCTGCCCGCAGGGCGTGGCCTGCGAGATGAACGGAGTGCCGGGGTAGCCGCACACCGTGGCGCGCCGCCACCCGAGCGAAGCCGAGGACGCCTCCCAACGTCCCCCAGGCTCCGCTCGCCGCCCGGTTCTC
>DAHUZJ010000023.1 GCA_027306585.1 Acidimicrobiaceae bacterium
ACGTCGGCCGGAGAGCGGCTCGGCTGCTGGCCGGGGATCCTAGGCGGCGCAGCGACGGACGGCAACCATCGTTTCACCACCACGCCGAGGACGGGCGGCCGAGGTGGTGGGAGCTGTCCGCCGGTGCCGAGCGGGCGCAGCACCCGGGCCTTGGTGCCCGGCGATCCAGCTGGGCAACGTCCCCTGGCGGGTCAGTGCAGCCGGCGGCGGCGGGTGTCCACCACCACCAGCAGCCCGCCGGTCACCGCCAGGCTGCCGCCGACCCAGAGCCACGGCTTGACGCCGATCCCCCCGCCCCGCCGGTGGAAGCTCCCGCTCGCCGTGATCGCCGGAGGGGCCGTAGCCGATGCCGCGTGGTGGACAGCCGATGCCGCGTGGTGGGTGGCGGCGCCGGCGGGCGGTGCCTCGGCGGCCGACAGCCCGAGCGGCAAGGCCAACGCACCGAGCGCCGCACCGGCGGAGGCGGCCCGACGGGCGGTCCGCGCCGGACGGCCCCCACGTCGGGAACCGGAGCGCTCTTCCCCCGGTGGTTGGCGCATCTCTGTGCCGGCGCCTGACACGATCGCCTCACCTGCCCTAGTTGCCTGCGGCAACGAACGGTACCACCGAGGCCTGCCCCCGGTCGCCGCACGATCGGCGCGCCGAGTGCGCGGCCGCCCCATCCCCGGTAGCGTGGAACGGAACCGTTTCGTTCTCCCGGAGGCTCGCCCATCGTGGCCCGCACCGCAACCCCCCACGAGCACGCCGCCTCCTCGGCGTCGGCCGACGAGGCCCGGAGCCACCGGTCGCGGCTGACCCCCGCCCGGGAGGCCGAGCTGTACGCCGCTACCCTGACCCTCCTCGCCGACGCGGGCTACGAGGCCCTCACCATGGACGCCGTCGCCCATGCGGCGCACACCTCCAAGGCGACCATCTACCGCCAGTGGCGAGGGAAGGCCGGGCTCGTGGTCGCCGCCCTGCGGCACATGAAGGACCCGGCCGAGGCCCTGCCCGACACGGGCTCGCTGCGAGGCGACCTGCTCGAGGTGGCGAGGTCCCTCGGGACCGTCGCCGTCGAGCAGTCCCGCCTGCTGTCCGCCGCCAGCCATGCCATGCAGGTGGACGACGAGCTGGCAGCGGCCGTGCGCGACCTCGTCGTGGCGCCCGCCGTCGACCGCCTCGGCGCCCTCCTCGACCGGGCCGTCGAGCGTGGCGAGTTGGCGCCCGCACATCCCGCCGCGCGCTGGGTGCCCGAGCTCCTGCTCGACGCCTGCCTCGCCCGGCCGCTCATGGGCGGCCGCCCGGCCGACAGCTCGCACCTCACGGCGCTCGTCGACGACATCGTGCTCCCGGCGCTGGCCGCCGCGCCGACGTCCGCCGGAGCCACCCCCGGCCACCATCCGCCCCGGTCACCGGCGCGAGCGTCCCGTCGTCGCCCGCACGGCGGCCACCGACCGTAGGAGACCCATGGCCAGCCTCCCCACCGACCGGCCCGCCGCCACGGCGCGGGGCGGGGCGCCCACCGGCGCCGACCCGCCCGCTCCCTCGGACCACCGCTGGTGGGCCCTCGCCGTGCTGGGGCTCGCCCAGCTGATGGTGGTGCTGGACGCCACCGTCGTGAACATCGCCCTGCCGAGCGCCCAGTCGGCCCTGCACTTCTCCAACGCCGACCGTCAGTGGGTGGTGACGGCCTACTCGCTGTGCTTCGGCGGCCTGCTGCTCCTCGGGGGCCGGCTGGCCGACCTCCTCGGGCGGCGCCGGACGCTCTTCGTCGGCCTGCTCGGGTTCGCCGCCGCCTCGGCGATCGGCGGCTCCTCCACCAGCTTCGCCATGCTGGTCACGGCCCGGGCGGCCCAGGGCTGCTTCGGCGCCATCCTGGCGCCCTCCGCCCTCGCCCTCCTCACCACCCTGTTCACCGACGTGCGCGAGCGGGCGCGAGCGTTCGCCGTCTACGGCGCCATCGCCGGCGCGGGCGCCGCCGTCGGCCTGCTCCTCGGCGGCGCGCTGACCGAGTACCTGAGCTGGCGCTGGAGCCTGTTCGTCAACATCGTCTTCGCCGTGGTCGCCACCCTGGGCGCGCTCACCTTCCTGCGCGACCAGGCCCGGCCGAAGGGCGCCCGGATCGACGTGGCGGGGACGATCCTGGCCGTGGGCGGCCTCGTCGCCCTGGTGTACGGCTTCTCCGCCGCCGACACCGACGGCTGGACCAGCCCGGTCACCGTCGGGTGCCTGGTCGGCTCGGTGGTGGTGCTGGCGCTCTTCGTCGTGGTGGAGGGGAAGGTGGACCAGCCCCTGCTCCCCCTGCGCGTGCTCGCCGACCGGAACCGGTCCGGCGCCAACCTGGCGATCCTCCTCGTGGGCATCGCCATGTTCGGCGTCTTCCTCTTCCTCACCTACTACCTGCAGCTCACGCTCCGCTACTCGCCGATCATGACCGGCGTCGCCTTCCTGCCCATGGTGGGGGCGATCATGCTGACCGCACCGGTCACCGGGACGGTGCTCCTGCCCCGCATCGGGCCGCGGCCGCTGGTCGCCGCCGGGTGCGTGGTCGCCGGGCTCGGCATGGTGCTCATGTCGCAGATCACGGTCACCAGCGCGTACGCCTCCCACGTGCTGCCGGGCCTCATCGTGTCCGGGCTGGGGATGGGCATGATCTTCGCCGCCGCCATGAACACGGCCACCGCCGGGGCGGACCGATCGGTGGCCGGCGTCGCCTCCGCCCTGCCCAACGTCGCCCAGCAGATCGGCGGCGCCCTCGGGCCGGCGCTGCTCAACACCATCGCCACCACGGCGGCCGCCAGCTACCGGCCCAGCGCACCGGTGAGCCGCCAGGCGGCCGTGGCCGCCGCCCAGGTCCACGGCTACGACACGGCGTTCGTCGTGGTGTACGTGATCCTGTTCGCCGCCGCGGTGCTCACCGGGGTCGTCCTCCGCGGCGGCAAGCCGGCGCCGGGCGCGGCCGACGCCCCCCTGGCCCTCGGGTAGCGACGCCAGGGCGCGTCCAGTCCCCCCGGAGCCCCTACCGCCTGCGCTGCGCCTGCGCTGCGACGGCGCGTAGCGTCGTGGGCGAGAGGCGCCATGGTCATCGACGAGGTGTTGGGGCGGTTCGACGTCGGCCGGGTGGACGTGGTGGTCGTGACCGGCGCCGCCGACGACGCCTACCGGGCGCTGGTCGACGACGACATGGTCGACCTCCTCCGAGTGGACCGGCCCATCGGCGCGCTCTTCGCAGTGCGCGCCATACGGGACCGGATGGTGCGCGCTGGGCAAGCGGCCCCGGCGGCCCGGGTCGCCGGGCGGTTCTGGAACGGCCCGATCCGCTGGGCGAGGATCACGCCGGCGTCCTTCGCGGCCTTCGCGTCCTTCGCATCTTTCGCCGAGCCGGGCTCGGCGCGGGTCGCCGCCAGCTTGGCCGTCCTCCCCTACTCGGAAGGCCGCGTGCTGCTGACGTACGAGACCCGCACGGCGGTGACGGACCAGCGAGCGGGCCGCCGAGGCCGCGGGCGCCGCGGGCGCGCTGACGACGACAGGTCGCGGCGCGTCGACGCTTGACGAACGGGTCATAGCTATCTAGGGTATCTAGTACCCTAGCTAATCTAGGAGGGTGGATGATCGAGTTCCATCTGGACACGCGCTCGGGGGTCGCCCCGTACCAGCAGGTCGTCCAGCAAGTCCGCCACGCCCTCCGCCTCGGGCTCCTCGAGGTCGACGAGCAGCTCCCGACGGTGAAGGAGGTCGTCAAGGCGCTCGCCATCAACCCCAACACGGTGCTCAAGGCCTACAAGGAGCTGGAGCACCAGGGCCTGGTGGCCGCCCGGCCGGGCATCGGGACGTTCGTCATCCGGGCCCTCGGCGACGACTCGCTCGCCGCCCACGGGCCACTCCGCCAGGACCTCCGGCGCTGGCTGGCCAAGGCGCGGCGGGCCGGGCTCGACGAGGAGAGCATCGAGGCGCTCTTTCGCGACGTCCTGCGGGCCACCTCCGAAGAAGGCGTCGCGTGACGGCCGTCCTCGAGGCCGGCGGCCTCGGCAAGCGCTACGGGCACAAGTAGGCGCTGTCGGAGTGCACGCTCTCGGTCCCCGCCGGCAAGGTGGTCGGGCTCGTCGGGCCCAACGGCGCCGGCAAGAGCACGCTGCTCCAGCTGGCGGTCGGGCTCCTCCGCGCCGACACCGGGTCGCTCACCGTCTGCGGCGGGAGCCCCGGCACGACGTCCGAGCAGCTGGCCCGGGTCGGCTTCGTCGCCCAGGACACCCCCACGTACGCCGGTCTGTCGATCCGTGACCACCTGCGCTTCGGTGCCCGGACGAACCCGAGCTGGGACCAGGAGACGGCCGAGACGCGGATCGCCCAGCTGGGTCTCGACCCGCACCACAAGGCGGGCAAGCTGTCGGGCGGCCAGCGGGCACAGCTGGCGCTCACCACGGCGGTGGCCAAGTGCCCGGCCCTGCTGGTGCTCGACGAGCCGGTGGCGAGCCTCGACCCGCTGGCCCGTCGCGAGTTCCTCCAGGCCTTGATGGAGGTGGTGGCCGACCAGGGCTCGAGCGTCATCCTCTCCTCCCACCTCGTGGCCGACCTCGAGCGGGGGTGCGACTACCTCGTGGTGCTCGCCGACTCACGGGTCCGGGTGGCGGGCGACATCGACTACCTGCTGGCGACCCATCACCGGCTGACGGGGCCGCGCCACGACCGTGGCGCGCTGCCGAGCGACCAGCAGGTCATCGGCGAGAGCCATACCGACAAGGAGAGCACCCTCGTCGTACGGACCGAGCGGCCCGTCCTCGACCCCTCGTGGCTGGTCGAACCGCTCGACCTCGAAGACCTGGTCCTCGCCTACATGACGCACGCCGCCGACGCCGGCCGCCGCCCGAAGCTGGAGGTCCGCTCGTGATCTGGTTCACCTTCCGGCAGTTCCGGACCGAGGGGATCGTCGCGCTCGGCCTGCTCGCCGTGTTCGCCGTGGTCCTCTTGGTCACCGGCGTCCACCTCGTGCACGTGAGCGACGCCTTCGAGGCCACCTGCAAAGCCGCCGGGAACTGCAGCCGGGGGACAAATCCCGTCGTCAACGTCGACAAGCCGCTCCAGGACGCGTTGCCGTTCGTCGTCGCCGTCGCCCCTGCGCTCGCCGGCCTCTTCTTGGGCGCGCCCCTCATCGCCCGCGAGCTCGAGTCGGGCACGTTCCGGCTGACGTGGACCCAGAGCGTCACCCGCACGCGTTGGCTGGCGGTGAAGACCGGGCTCGTCGGTCTCGCCGCCGTGGCCTTCGGCGGGCTGCTCACCTGGATGGTCGACTGGTGGGCGAGCCCGCTCCAGGCCGTGCAGCAGAACCGCTTCGGCCTGGCGTTGTTCGGCTTTCAGGGCGTCGCACCGCTCGGGTACGCCGCCTTCGCCTTCGCCCTCGGGGTCACGGCCGCGTGCTCCTCCGCCGGACGGTGGCGGCCATGGCCGTGACCGCGCGGTGTTCGCCGCCGCACGCCTCGCCGTCACCTACTTGGTGCGGCCACACCTCGCCGCGCCGGTGCGCAGGGTGCTTCCCCTCACCGCCGGGAGCGGCCCCGGCTACGGCTTCGGCAACGCGCACGCCAACATCGTCATCCTGACCCCTCCCGAGGTGGCCGTCCCGAACGGGTGGGTGTACTCGACGGCGGCCATGGACCGGGCAGGCCGGGCGCCCACGAGCCACGCCGTGCTCCAGGCGTGCCCCTACCTCGGCCAGACCATGCGTCAGCTGAGTGGCCCACGGTCAGGACCCGGCGCCATCCGGCCGGTCAAGACCCAGTTCCACGAGTGCACGGTCACGCTCTCGGCGACGTACCACACCGTCCTCACCTACCAGCCGCCGAGCCGCTTCTGGCCGTTCCAATGGGCCGAGATGGGGATCTTCCTCGCCGGCGCGCTGGCGCTGTGCGCGCTCACCTACTGGTGGCTGCATCGCCGCTACGCATGAGCTGGCACGAACGGGGCCGGCCACCGGCCACCGGCCTTCCTCGTGGTCCCGGTCGTTCTCACGGGCCCGGGCCCGGCGCTCCTCGCGCTCGCGGTGGCGGTGGCGCTCTTGCCCCGAGGGCCCGGGCACCTTCCCGGCCGTGGGGCCGGGGCGGGTCCACCACTTCCCCGGGCCCCCGCCGAGGACGAGGACGCCGTCGGTCTTCTGGCGGTGGTGCACGCTGCACAGCCGGCACAGGTTGGCGAGCTCGGTCGGCCCTGTGGCGTGGAAGTCCACCCGCCAGTGGTCGATCTGGAGGTGAAAGGTGGACCCACACCCGGGCACCACGCAGCACCGGTCCCGTGCTTCGACGGCCATCCGCACCTTGCGGGGGAGGAACCGGGTGCTCGAGGTCACCGTCGTGATGTCCGTGCCCTTCGTCACGAGCAGGGTGCAGAAGGCCTCGCCCAGGAGCGAGCGGGCCGCCTCGACCGACACCGGGCCGACGCCGTCCACTTCGCAGGACTCGCCCTCGTGGACCTCGCCCCGGACGAGGGCCCCGGCGTCCACCCGCACGCACAGCTCGGCCCGGCCCCTCCCCCCGCACACGAGGTCCACCAGGGCATCAGCCCGCACCTGTTCGGCCGACTCGGTGGACCCCCTGCCCAGCTGCGCCGTGCGGCAGTCCAAGGCCGAGACGAGCCGGGCCCCGTCGAGGGCCGTGAGCCACGCCTCGAGGCGCACCCCGCCCTCCTCGGGGACCCAGGTGCGGCAGGAACGGCGCCGGTGGAGCCGGCGCTCCCTGTCGTGCAGGGCCTGTTCGCCGAGGGCCGCCCGCTCGGTGGCCCGGGCCCGGCCCCGCAGCTCCTTCATCGACTCGGTGGTGGCCGCCGCCACCAACTCGGCCGCCCGGTGGGGGGCGGCCTCGGCGGCCGGGGCGATCACCCGGGCCTGGTCCGAGGACAGCCGGCCCGCCCTGACGGCTCCTTCCACCACGGGGAGCTGGGCCAGGCGCTCGGCCAGCTCGAGCTCGGCCCGGGCCTTGGCGACCGAGGTCCCCGTCAAGGTGGCCAGGTGGGTGGCGGGGTCCCGTCCCCCCAAGCGCTCGTGGTACCCGGCCTCGGTCACCACCCGCACCAGGGCGAGGCGCAGGGCCGCCACCTGGCGCTCGTGACGGGCGAGGACCGTGGCCAGCTCGTCGGCCACGGCGACCGGCACCCGCCCGGCGCACAACCCGGCCAGCTGGGTGTCCACCGCCTCCACGGCCCGCCGCAGGGCCAGGGCCCCGGCCCGCTCGCTGCGCTCCACCACCTCGGTGACGGCCATGAGCACAGGATGGCATGGGGGTGTATCACACACGATAGAGGGGCTGGTGGCCCGCGGAGACGGGTCTGCTGGCGAGCGGCGCTCGCCGCGGCGGCGACCCGGTGGGAAGGCTCGCCGAGGAGCAGGCCCCGCCACCGGACCGGGGAGCCGGCGCTGCCCCGACCGGAGTTTCCGGCGCGGCCCGGCCAACTGCATGCCGCCGCACCGGCGTGCGCCGACCCGCGCAGACGTGCGCCGACGGCGTGCGGTCGTCCGTCGGTCAGCCGCGCCCCTCGGGGGCTGCGGTCGTGGCGGCGACCTCGGCGTGGACGAGGTCCCGCAGGCGCGTGAGGTCCCGCTCGAGGTCACCCGTCCGGTCCCGGTGCGGGGGGAAGCACGCCGAGATCGCCCACTCCATGAGCCTCGGGATGTGCACGATCCGGTAGGACTCGGTGACGCGGGTGGCCGCTCCCTCGGCTGCCAACGTGAGCCGCCACTCGACCGAGTCCGGGTACGGACCGCTCGGGACCGTCCGCCAGACGAGCTCGTGGGGCGCATCGGCGACGACGACCTCGTTGCGGCGCGTCCAGCGGAGACCGCCCCTGCGGTTGCGGCCCCGGAAGCGGGCGCCGGCGACCGGCGAGGAGGCCCCCTGCTCCCACGCGCATCCCCGGCACTCGCCGCTCCACTCGCCCACCCGCGTGACGTCGGCCACCACTGCCCACACCGCCTCGGGCGGCCGTTCGATCACGACCTCTGCCGTGCACGCGTGGCGCATCGGTGCCTCCTCTCCCTACCGCTTCGCACCGGCGCCCGCCCGACCGGCGTCCCGGGCGCGCCCGGTGCCGGCGACCCTACGCGCCGGCGCCGGCGGTCTCCCGGACCCACGCTTGGGCGCCCCCCTGGACCACGTCCCAGGGGCTGCCGAGCGGCGGCGTGTAGGAGAGATCGAGGTCGCTCACCTCGTCCACGCAGAGCTCGGCGAAGATGGCGGCCGCCGCGATGTCGACGCGCTTGGCCACCTCGGCATGGCGGTGGCCGAAGAGCTGCACCCCGAGCAGGCGGCCGGTGGCGAGGTCACCGGTCGTCCGCAGCCGCACCCGGTGGCTGCCCGGGTAGTAGGCCTTGTGGTCGTCGCCCTCGAACCCGACCGTCCGGGGGTGGAGGCCGACCGACACGGCCTCTGCGTCCTTCAGGCCCGTGCGGGCCGCCACCATGTCGAAGACCTTCACGACCTGGGTGCCGAGGCTCCCGGCGAAGCGCCGGCTGCCGCCGATGGCGTTCTCGCCGGCGACGCGCCCCTGCTTGTGGGCGGTCGTGCCGAGCGGCAGGTAGGTGTCGCCCAGGAGCCGGTGGTGGGTGACCACGCAGTCGCCGGCGGCGAAGACGTCGGGCAGGTTCGTGCGCATCGCCCGGTCGACGACGAGGGCACCGCGGATACCGAGCGTGGCGCCCGCGGCGGCGGCCAGCTCGGCGTCGGGGCGGACCCCGACGACCACGAGGACCATGTCGGTGCGCAACGTCACGCGGTCGCCGCCCGCCCCCCGGGCCCGGACCTCCAGGCCGTCGTCGGCGCGGGCGACGCCCTCCAGGGTCGTCGAGGTACGCACGTCCACCCCGTGGGCGACCAGCTGCTCGTGGACGAGGGCGCCCAGGGCCGGGTCGACGGTCGGGAGCACCTCGGGGAGCTGCTCGAGCTGGGTGACGGCCAGTCCCCGCGTGGTGAGCGCCTCGGCCATCTCGAGCCCGATGTAGCCGGCGCCGACGACGACGGCGCTCGACGGGCGGCGCTCCTCGAGGGTCCTCGTGACGGCGAACGTGTCGTCCATGGAGTGGAGCATGTGGACGCCGTCCTCCGCGCCGAGGGCGCCCGCACCGACGAGGCCCTCGACCGGCGGGCGGACCGAGACGGCGCCCGTCCCGACCACGAGGGCGTCGTAGGCGAGCCGCTCTTCGGCTCCGCCGGGACCGGTGACGAGGAGCCCGTGGTCGGCCACGTCGATCCGGCGGGCCACGGTGTCGAGGCGGAGCACCATGCCCGTCGCCTCGAGATCGGCGACCGTCCGGTGCGCCAGCGAGCGCCAGTCGGCCACCTCGCCCGAGACGTGGTACGGGATGCCGCAGATGGAGAAGTTGGGGTAGCGGTCGGCGACCACCACCGTCACCTCGACGCCGGGATCGAGCTCCCGGGCCCGCAGCGCGGCGCTGATCCCAGCGTCACTTCCCCCGATGGCGACGAGGTGCATTCAGCCTCCCGCATCGGCGCTGGGAGCGGCATCCATCTTCGGATACCGCGTGCGGGCCCACAGGGCGACGTAGACGAGTGCGACGAGCACCGGCACCTCGATGAGCGGACCGACCACCCCCGCCAGCGCTTCTCCCGACGTGACGCCGAACACGCCGATGCATACCGCGATGGCCAGCTCGAAGTTGTTGCCGGCGGCCGTGAAGGCGAGCGTGGCGGTGCGGTCGTAGGGCAGGAGGAGCGCGCGGCCGAGGGCGAACGAGCCGAACCACATGACGGCGAAGTAGCCGAGCAGCGGGAGCGCGATGCGGGCCACGTCGCCGGGGCGGGCGGTGATCGTGTGGCCCTGGAGGGCGAAGAGGATGACGATCGTGTACAGCAGACCGTAGAGGGCGAAGGGTCCGAGCCGTGGGAGGAATTTCTCCTCGTACCAGGCGCGACCCTTTCGTCGCTCTCCCAGGGTGCGGGTGAGGTAGCCGGCGACGAGCGGGACGCCCAGGAAGATGGCGACCGTCTCGGCGATCGTGCCCACCGAGAAGTGCAGCCCGACCGTGGACAGCCCGAGCCATCCCGGCAGGACACGCAGGTAGAAGTAC
>DAHUZJ010000045.1 GCA_027306585.1 Acidimicrobiaceae bacterium
ACCATCGCCGTGACCGTCGCCGTGACCCTCCCGCGGAGGACGGGCCTTGAGCCAGTCGCCGAACTGGCGGCCGAGGCGCTGGACGTCGCCGGCCGTGCGCTCGAGGAACGTCGAGAACCGCGCACGGTAGTGGGCCACGGCTGCTTGGAACTCCGCCGTTGGCGGAGGCTCGTGCCCTCGGCGCGGGTACTGGCCCGACCGGATCCGGTCGTAGTCGCCGGCCTGCACCCACGCCATGAGCTCGCGCACCCTGCGCACGGCGAAGGGGTGGGTGACGCGGAGCTCGGCCCAGAAGCGGCTGTTGCGAGAGAAGAGGTCGTCCTCCCCGTGGTAGTCGGTCGCCTGCTGCAAGAAGGCTTCGAGGCTCATCCCGGGGAGTGCCCCGCCGGCGAGGCGCATCATGAGCCGGCACGGGTCGAGCGGGTCGCCGCGCACGAGCGCCGCCGCCCGGTCCGAGGAGAGCTCGGCCGCGCGGGCCCACTCGAGGAGGGCGTAGTAGATGGCCCGGAACGGAAGCCCGAGCAGCAGGGACTTGGGCAGCGCGCCGTTCATGAACTGGCCCAGCAACACGAGCGCCGTCGTGTAGTAGTAGTGCTCCGAGAGGACGTGGCTGGCCTCGTGCGCCAGGACGGTCTGCACCTCGTTGGTGGTGTAGGAGCTGACGAGGGACGAGTTGAGCACGATGATCGGCCGGTTGGCGCCCAAGGTCATGGCGTTCACGTCGGCGTCGTTGAAGACGTAGAGGTCGGGCCGCTGCGGGAGATCGAGCACGGTCGCCGCCTGCACGTAGTAGCGCCACACGTCGGGCACCTGGTCGGGGCCGAGCTTGACGGCGTTGCCCATGACCATCTGGCGCAGTCGCTTCTCGTGGCCGAGGTCGATGAGCCGCTTGAGGACGGTGTCGAGCAACGGCACCGCGTGGAGCGCCGAGGTCGCCGCGCGGTCGGCCGGGTGCTCGTAGGCCTTCGGGCTGATCTGCTCGTAGCGGAACGACGTCTCGATCGTCACGGCACGCTCCTCGCTGGTCCCTCGTGCAGTCTGCCCGGCAGCGACGCGCCGCGCTGGGCAGCATCTCGGCGGGCGGCCCGGGCAGCGCGAGCAGCGCGGGCAGCCGACGCGGCGGCCGGTCAGCCTGCTGTGTGACCGGGGTGATACCCGAGCGCGCGATGTGGAAGCCCTTGCCGTTCACCGTGCAGGTGACGCCTGTCACCGCCGACGCGCAGCGATAGGGGCCCACGCCGGCGACCTCGCCGTATCGAGGGCTGGCGCGCCCAGCCCGGGGTTGCCCAGGCACTGCTGCCCTGTGCAGGTGGTCGGTGCTCCCGCCAGCGTCATCTCGACCGACCGGGGCGGTGTGAGCGTCTGGCACCCCGCCCCTGTGGGGTCCGTGTAGCGGTCACGGCGGCAGACGTGGTGATGGTCACCGGGACGGTGGTGGTCACCGGGACGGTGGTGATGGACACCGGGACGGTGGTGGTGCTCGTCGGCGCGGCGGCTGACGGAATGGCGCCAGCAGGTGGCGACCGGGCACTCTCTGCCGCACGTCTGCGAGGTCCGGCATGGGCGCAACGACAAGCGGTCGGTGCCGAAGGTGCACCGGGCGGCACGGGCCCGGCGGGGAGGGGTACGGGAGCGACACGGGGCGGCGTGGCGCCGGTGCTCCCTTTCCCGGGTACCCTCGGCGGGTGCCCGACGACGCCCCCGACCCGACCACGCAGCGACTTCCCGACCGCCTCGACGTGGTGGGCCTCGGCTCGCCACTCGTCGACGTCCTGAGCCGGGCCACCGAGGAGCAGCTGGCGGCGGCCGGGCTCTCCCGGGGGGCCATGGCGCTCGTCGACCTGGCGGCAGCGGAGGTCCTCTACGCCGCCATGGGGCCGACGATCGAGGTCTCCGGCGGGTCGGCCGCCAACACGATGGCGGGCATCGCCGCCCTGGGCGGCGCCGCCGGGTTCTTCGGGAAGGTGGCCGACGACGAGCTGGGCCACGTCTTCGTGCACGACATCCGGGCCGCCGGGGTGGAGTTCCACCCCGTGATGGTGCCGGCGTCCGCCGATGGAGGTCCCGGCGCCGAGGCGCAGGGCACCGGCCGGTGCCTCGTCCTCGTCACCGGCGACGCAGAACGGACGATGGCCACCCACCTCGGCGTGGCGACGACCATCGGGCCGGGCGACGTCCCGGAGGACCTCGTGGCCCGGGCCGGGGTCGTCTACCTCGAGGGCTACCTGTGGGACCTCCCCCCGGCCAAGGAGGCCATGCGCCGCGCCATCGAGATCGCCCACGAGCGAGACGGCTCGGTCGCCCTCTCGCTGTCCGACCCGTTCTGCGTCGATCGCCACCAGCGCGAGTTCCTGGAGCTGCTGCTCGACGACGTCGACGTCCTGTTCGGCAACGAAGAGGAGATGGTCCGGCTGTTCGACGCCGAGTCGCTGGACCAAGCGATCACCTCGGCCGAGGAGACCGGGTTGCTCGTCGCCATGACGCGCGGTGCGAAGGGCTCGGTCGTCCTCACGCCGCGAGGACCGGTCGAGGTGCCGGCCGCCCCGGTCGACCAGGTGATGGACACGACGGGTGCCGGCGACCTCTACGCCGCCGGGTTCCTCTACGGGTTGACGCACGGCGCGGGGCCCGAGGAGTGCGCCCGCCTCGGCTCGTTGTGCGCCGCCGAAGTGATCTCGCACCTCGGGGCCCGTCCCGAGGCCGACCTCCGGCAACTGGTGCGGGAGGCGGGGCTCCTGTCGTGAGCCTCTCCATCGGCATCGTCGGCCTGCCCAACGTCGGCAAGTCGACGCTCTTCAACGCCCTCACCCACAACGAGGCGCTGGCGGCCAACTATCCGTTCGCCACCATCGACCCCAACGTCGGCGTGGTGCCGGTCCCGGACCCCCGGCTCGGGCGGCTGGCCGCGCTCTTCGACAGCGAGCGCATCGTCCCGGCCACGGTGACGTTCGTCGACATCGCGGGGCTCGTGCGCGGGGCGTCGGAAGGGGAGGGGCTGGGCAACCGTTTCCTGGCGGCGATCCGGGAGACCGACGCCATCTGCCAGGTGGTGCGCTCCTTCGAGGACGACGACGTCATCCACGTCGAGGGCGCGGTGGACCCCGGTGCCGACATCGCCACCGTCAACACCGAGCTCGTGCTCGCCGACCTGCAGACCGTCGACAACCGCCTGGCGCGGCTCGCCAAAGAGGCGCGGATGCGCAAGGAGCTCGGCCCGGTGCTCGACGCCGTCAACGCCGCCCGGGCCGTCCTCGACGAGGGGCGGCCGGTGTCCGCCGCCGCTGCTGCCGGGGAGCTCGACCTCGCGCCGTTGGCCGACCTCCACCTGCTCACGGCGAAGCCGTTCATCTACGCGTTCAACGTGGCCGAGGACGAGCTCGGTGACGCCGCGCTGGCCGAGCGACTGGCCGCCCTCGTGGCACCGGCCGAGTCGGTGGTCCTGTGCGCCCAGATCGAGGCGGAGGTGGCGGGGCTCGACGCGGCCGACGCTGCCGAGCTCCTGGCCAGCTACGGCCAGGAGGAGTCGGGCCTCGAGGCCCTGGTCCACGTCGGGTTCCGGACGCTCGGGCTCCAGACGTTCTTGACGGCGGGGCCGAAGGAGGCCCGGGCTTGGACGATCCCCATCGGTGCCACGGCACCCGAAGCGGCGGGCACCATCCACACCGACTTCCAGCGGGGCTTCATCAAGGCCGAGATCGTGGGCTACGACGACCTTCTCACCGCCGGGTCGGTCGTCGCCGCTCGGGCGGCCGGCAAGGTGCGGATGGAAGGCAAGGACTACGTCATGCAGGACGGCGACGTGGTCGAGTTCCGCTTCAACGTGTAGCGGTGCAGCGGCCGAGAGCGACGGGCGTGCCGCCCTGGCCGGTGCCGCCGTCCACGGGGGGCGACCGTCGCTGGCCGAGGTCACGCCGGGGGCGCGTGGCATGCTCGGTGCCATGGTCGACTCGATGCTGACGCTTCCCGGGGGGCTGCCGTTGTACGTGGCGACGCCCGACGGCGAGGGGCCATGGCCCGGTGTCGTGGTGGTCCACGACGCCCTCGGCATGTCGCGGGACCTCCGCAACCAGGCCGATTGGCTCGCGAGCGAAGGCTTCCTGGCGGCCGCTCCCGACCTCTTCCGTGGCCGGGGCCCGGCGCGGTGCATGGTGAGGATCATGCGCGACGTGCGGGCCCGCCGCGGACGGGTGTTCGACGACATCGAATCCGTGCGTTGCTGGCTGGTCGAGCGCTCGGACGGTACGGGCAGGGCAGGGGTGATCGGGTTCTGCATGGGCGGCGGGCTCGCCCTGCTGCTGGCGCCCGGCCACGGGTTCGCCGCGTCCGCCGTCAACTACGGCACCGCCTCCAAGGACGCCTACCTGGCCAGCGCGCTGCGCGGGGCGTGCCCGATCGTCGCCAGCTTCGGCAGGAAGGACGCCTTCCTACGGGGCGCAGCGGCGCGCCTCGAGGACTCGCTCACGGCCGTCGGCGTCGCCCACGACGTCAAGGAGTACCCCGAAGCGGCGCACGGGTTCCTCAACGACCACGAGGGCGCCGGCGACAAGCTGCCCCTGCTGTTCGCCGTGATGGCAAAGCTGTCCGTCGGCCCCGGGTACCACGAGCCCTCGGCTCAGGACGCCCGCCGGCGCATCGTGGCCTTCTTCGACGCCCATCTGCGCGCCCCGGCTGCCGGCTGAGCCCGCAGCGCCGCGATCGATCAGAGCCGCAGCGGCTTGATCGGGCTGGCCACCAGCGCCGGGTCGGACTTCCAGTCCACCCCCGGCACGTCGACGTAGAGCTCGATCTCGTTGCCGTCGGGGTCGAGGATGTAGAGGCTGTGGCTCACGGTGTGGTCGCTCGTCCCGGTCACCGTGACCCCCTCCTCCTGCAGGCGTCGCAGCGCCTCGCGCAGCTCGTCGTCCGTGTCGCCGACCTTGAGCCCGAAGTGGTAGAGCCCGATGCGCCGACCGGGCGGCGGAGCCGCGGCGTCGGGCCCCACCTCGATGAGGAGGAGCTCGTGGTGCGTCCGGCCGGAGGCCGACGAGAACGCAGCAGCGGGGAACCGCAGCCCGTCGCCACGGTCGGGGGAAGGGAAGATCTGCCGGAAGCCGAGCACGTCGCGGTAGAAGCGGACCGACCGCTCCAGGTCCCGAACGTACAGCACGACGTGACCGAGGTCCTTGATCTCCATGGCCGCCCTCCTTCGCTGCTGATCAGCGCAAACGTCCAGCGGGGACCACCTATTCCCCCCGGGCGCAGCGGACGCTTCCCGCCCTGTGCCGGTGGGGACCCTCGGGTCCCTCCACCCGTCGACGACCACCTGCCCCAGCTCGATCCGCGCCGCCCTGCCCCGTGAACCCCCATTGCTCGAGAGCTACGCTCGCCACAGCGATGCCGGGGGCGCGGTGGGACCGACGACGTGACGGGTGAGCAGAGGACCACGGGCCCGCGGCCCGAAGGGCCGGCTCCTGTCGGTCCGGGCGCTGCCACGTTCGCCGACCAGGTCAACGTCGTCCAGCAACTGGCAGAACGCCTCACGCGAGCGGTCACCGTCGAGCACGTGGTCGAGGCCATCACCGTAGAGCTCCTGTCGGGGCTCGGGGCGTCGGCGTTCACGCTCGCCGTCGTCGACGCCGACGGGGACAGCCTCACGACGCTGGCCACGGCCGGCGTGAGCGAGGAAGCCCGGCGGCGGATGAGGGGCCGGCTTCCCCTGGACTCCTGGGGCCCGGCCCGGACCGTCGTGACCGACGGCCGGCCGCTGCTGTGGTCGTCGCTCGCCGACCGGGACCGGGACTACCCGGAGCTCGTGGGCCATCCCTCGGCGGCGCAGTCGTGGGCGGTCCTGCCCCTCGTGGTCCACGGCACGACCCTCGGCGTCCTGTCGGTCGGATGGCCGGACGAGCACTCGTTCCCGGCGCTCCAGGCGGCGATCTTGCAGGTGATCGCCCACCAATGTGCCGTGGCGATCGACCGGGCCCACATTGAAGAGGTGCGGCGCGCCGAGCGCGAGACGCTCGAGCTCTTGAGCGAGGGCACGCGCGTGATGGTGTCCGCCCTCGACCCACGCCGCGTGATCGAAGTGCTCGTGGACCTGGCCGTTCCCCGCCTGGCGCCGTGGTGCGCGGTGTACGTGGCCGAGGGGCGGGCCCTGCGCCGTGTCGCGCTGCGGATCGAGGGAGACCCTTCCCTCGCCGCCGAGCTGCGCGGGCAGTTGGCGGGGACGGTCGGCGACCGCAACCCCTTGGCGGAGGTGTTCAGGTCGGGAGTGCCCGGCGTGTTCACGGTCACCGAGGCCGTTGTCGGCGCCATCTACGGTCCCGGCGAGGGCACCCCGATCCTCGACCGGGTCGGCAACTGGACCTCGATCGCCGTGCCGGTCACCGTCGCCGGGAAGTCCATCGGCGTCATGAGCCTCGTGTCCCCGGACTGGGGCCGTTCCGTCCCGGACCAGGTGCGCTTCGCCGCCGAGGGCCTGGCCGCACGGGCCGGCCTCGCCCTCGCCAACGCTCGCCGGTTCGACGACGAACGGCGATCCGCCGAGATGCTCATGGAGGCGTTCCTCCCCGCCGAGCTACCGGAGATCCCCGGCTTCTCGGTGGCCGCACGGTACCTCCCTGCCACGTCGAAGGTGGCGGGGGACTGGTACGACGTGGTCCGCCTTCCCTCCGGCTCGTACCTGGTGGGGATCGGCGACGCCGGCGGTCACGGCATCCCGGCCGCGTCCCTCATGGGCCAGTTGCGCAACTGCGCCCGTGGCCTGGCGCTCACCGGGCACCAGCCGGGAGCGATCCTCGATGCCCTGCACCTGGTGGCAGCGGCGGACAGTCCCGACAGCTTCGCGACGGCGGTGTACGGGATCCTCGATCCTTCCCAGCACGAGGCCCGATGGGCGTCCGCCGGGCACCTGCCGCCGATCCAGTACCGGGCAGGCCACGCCCGCTACCTGGAACAGCTCCCGAGCCCGCCCCTCGGCTCGCCGGCGCCCCCCTCCCGGGAGCGACTCGAGCGGTGGGACCCCGGGAACGGGGTGGTCCTCGTGACCGACGGTGTCGTCGAACGCCGGCGACGCGACCTGGGCGAAGGGATGGAGGCGCTGCGAAGGGTGGTCGCCCGCTACGGTGCCGACGGCCCCGACGCGCTGACCGACGCCATCGCCGGGCTGTGCGACTCGGCGGAGGACGACTGCTGCGTCCTGGTGCTCCAGCGGACGGGCGTGCCGATCGGTCCCTGACCCGCCGACGGGACGCTCCGGCCGGCTGCCCGGCGTGCGCCACCTCCCGCGGCCCGACCGCCGGTCGGCACGAGATGGTGTCGGGCCGAGAAGGATCGTCACCCGACGGCAACATTTCCCGCCAACCATGCCCACATGCGCGGCCCAGGCTGTGGCCATGACGGCGACGCCCCTTCCAGGACCCGTCCTCGAGTCGTGCAACAGCACGTGGATCTTCGACACCCGCCGCCACCTGTTCCGCCGGGTGCTCAAGGGCGCCGACGGCGTCGCCCACCGGGTGTCGACCGCCTGGCGTCCGTACTACGCCCTCGAGCTGGACGACTCCAGCGAGTCGTTCGTGGTGGTCCTCAACGCGGAGGGCACCCGGCTCCTGCGCTCGTGGCGCCACCTCGCGCACTGCGTGCAGTGCGACGGTGAGCCGACGACGGAGCTCTCGGTGGACGAGCTGCGTCGCGCCCTCGTCGCGTAGGGCGCGAGCTGTCCGCCGGCCCGTCGGCGGGCTCGCCTCGACCTTCGCCCCACCGCGGCACCGCGGCACCGCGGCACCGCGGCACCGCGGCACCGCGGCGACACGGCGACACGGCGACACGGCGACATGGGCGGCGGAAGCCGCGTCCCGTGCGACCCCCTTGCGCGGTGCTCGGCATCTAGGATACTCTATATAGAGTCCCCGATGTGGAGGAGGTGCGGTGCCGGCTGGGAAGCGTGCGAACCCGTTGGCCCTCGCCGTGCTGGTGTGCCTCGCCGAGCGGCCGATGCATCCCTACGAGGTGGCCCAGACGCTGCGGACCCGTCACAAGGACGACAGCGTCCGGCTCAACTACGGCTCGCTGTACGCGGTGGTCGACACGCTGGTTCGGCGGGGGCTCGTCGAGGCGTCGGAGACCGAGCGGTCCGGCCGCCTCCCCGAGCGGACGGTCTACCGGATCACCGACGCCGGTCACGTGGAGCTGCACGACTGGCTTGCCGAGCTCATCGCGGTGCCGGCCAAGGAGTACCCCGCGTTCGAGGCGGCGCTGTCGTTCCTCCCCGCGGTGCCCCCCGACGAGGCGGCGTCGCTGCTCGACGAGCGCACCCAACGCCTCGAGGCCGAGCTGGCGAGCGCCGGCGCGCTGCGGGAGCTGGTCGAGAAGGCGCGCCTCCCGCGGCTGTTCTGGGTGGAGGCCGAGTTCGCGATCGCGCTGCGTCGGACCGAGCTCGAATTCGTCCGCCGCCTCCGTGCCGACCTGGCGGCCGGGACGCTCGAGGGGCTGTCGTGGTGGCGGCAGGTCCACGGACAGCCGGACGGGCCCGTCCCACTGCCCCCTCCGTGGGGGCCCGAGCACGACGAGGAACGACCATGACCCTGCCCGCCGTGACGACCGGCGACGATCGGAGCGCTCGCGTGACGATCGACGCCGAAGGCCTGGAGAAGCGGTTCTCGTCGCGTGGCCGCACCGTGACGGCCGTCGCCGGCCTCTCCTTCGCCGTCGGACGCGGGGAGATCTTCGGCCTGCTCGGACCGAACGGGGCGGGGAAGACGACCACGATGCGGATGCTCACGACGCTCCTGCCCATCGACGCCGGCCGGGCGACGATCGCCGGCGTGGACGTCGCCGCCCGTCCCGCCGAGGTTCGCTGGCATCTCGGCTACGTGAGCCAGGCCGGTGGCGCCGACCAGTTGGCGACCGGCCGGGAGAACCTCGCCCTCCAAGGTGCCCTCTACGGCATGGGCCGGTCCGAACTGGTGCGACGGGTACCTGAACTGCTCGGGCTGCTCGACCTCGAAGCGATCGCCGATCGGCGGGTGAAGACCTATTCGGGTGGGCAGCGCCGCCGCTTGGACGTCGCTCTCGGGATCGTCCACGACCCCGAGGTGCTCTTCCTCGACGAGCCGTCCACCGGGCTCGACCCCCAGAACCGGGCCAACCTCTGGGACCACGTCCGTGCGCTCGCCGCACAGGGCACGACGGTCGTGCTCACCACGCACTACCTCGAGGAGGCCGACGCGTTGTGCGACCGGGTCGTCATCGTCGACGGTGGCCGGATCGTCGCCGAGGGGCGCCCCGCCGACCTCAAGGCCGCCGTCGCCACCACCACCAGCATCACCCTCGGCTTCCACGGCCCCGCCGAGACGGCCCGTGCGGCCGAAGCCCTCGGGCACCTCGCCGGGCTCAGCGACGTCGTCCTCGACGGTGGCTCCCTTCGAGTGCACGCCGAGGGTGGGTCGGGCGTGCTCCCCGAGGTGCTCCGGGCTCTCGACGCCGCTCGGGTCGACGTGGCCTCGCTCGCGCTCGCCGAGGTCAGCCTGGACGACGTCTTCCTTGCCGCAACCGGTCGGTCACTTCGCGACGGGGCCGCACCCTCCATCGGGCCCATGGGAAAGGCATCCGCATGAAGCTCGCCCGCGACACCGCGCTCCTTGGGTGGCGCTACACCCTCCAGTTGCTGCGCTCTCCCGCGTGGATCGCGGTCGGCCTGTCCAGCCCGCTGCTGTACTTGGCCCTGTTCACCCCGCTGCTGCGCGGCCTGCCCGGCGTCGCCGGGCACTCCACCGGTGAGGTCCTCGACGAGTTCCTTCCTGGCATCCTCGCCCTCCTCGCCTTCTCCTCAGGGATCGGCCCGGGGTTCACGGTCATCTTCGAGCTCCAATCGGGGCTCGTCGAGCGGCTCCGCGTCACCCCCACGGCTCGACTGGCCCTGCTCGCCGGACCGGTGCTCGCCAACGTCACCGCCATGTTCGTGTTCGACGCCATCCTCGTCGCCGTCGGTGTCGCCTTCGGCTTCACCGTCCACGTCGGCCTTCTCGTGGTCGCGGTGCTCGCCGGGATCCTGGCTGCGACCGTCAGCGCGTTCTCGATGGCGCTGGCCCTCTCGAGCGGTGGCGAGATCCAGGGCTTCGCCGCCGTCATGAACGGCCTCAACCTGCCCGTGCTCCTGCTCGCCGGGGTGCTCCTGCCCCTCGCCATCGGACCACTCTGGCTGCGGGTCCTCGGCCACTTCGACCCCCTCTACTACCTGGTCACTGCGGCGCGCACCCTCGCCGAGGGCCATCTCGCCACGGCGGACACCTGGCACGCCTTCGCGGTGCTCGTGCCGCTGTGCGCGCTGACCACGGCCTGGGCGACGCGCACCTACCGCACCGCCGTTGCGTGAGCGCGTGCGCGGGGCTGGCCGAGGCCGCCCGCCACCCCGCCACCCCGCCGAGCGCCGACTGGCTGGGGCCCCTGGGCCGGCGGCTGGGCCGGCTGGGCCGGCGGCTGGGCCGGCAGCTGGGCCGGTGAGGTCGTGGCCGGCCGCAACGGTGGCCGACCCTGCACCGCCGGGAGCGGCAGGATCGCCGACCCCGACCCCCAGCCGGTGCAGGGCCCGGAGGATGTCGGCGTGGCTCCGGAGCAGTCCGAGCACGAGGACGCCGAGGAGCGCGACGACGACGGTGTCAGCGATGACGAG
>DAHUZJ010000052.1 GCA_027306585.1 Acidimicrobiaceae bacterium
GCTCTGCAGCGTCCACCACCGCCACAAGACCCAGGGCATCCTCGTCCTCGGCGGGGGCCCGGGGAAGTGGTGGACCAAGCCCGGCCGCATGGCCGGCAAGATCCCCGGCCCCTCGGGGCGGACCCGGCGGGAGCTGCGGGAGGGCCGGGAGCGGGGAGGGCCGGGGACCGGGCCGGACGGGCTGTGGACGCAGCGAGAACGAGACGGAGAAACCGCCTCGGCTAGAGGACGACCACCGAGCGCAGCACCTCGCCGCGCTCCATCCGGTGAAAGGCGTCCTCCACGTCCCCCAGGCTGATCGTCTCGCTCACGAAGCGATCGAGGTCCAGCCGTCCCTGCAGGTAGAGGTCGATGAACATCGGGAAGTCGCGCGACGGCAGGCAGTCGCCGTACCAACTCGGCTTGAGTCGCCCGCCGCGTCCGAAGAACTCGATCATCGGCAGGTCGATGCGCATGTCGGGAGTAGGCACGCCAACCTGCACCAGCGTGCCGGCGAGGTCTCGTGCGTAGAACGCCTGGGCCATGACCGCGGGGTTCCCGACGGCCTCGATGCAGACGTCTGCTCCGTTGCCGTCGGTGAAGTTCCGGATCGCCTCGACCGGATCGGCCGCGCCGGCGTCGACGGTGTGGGTTGCCCCGAACGACTCGGCCAGTGCCAGCTTTCGAGGATCGAGGTCGACCGCGATGATCGTCGCTGCGCCCGCGAGGTGGGCGCCGGCAATGGCAGCGCATCCCACACCACCGCAGCCGAACACCGCCACCGAGTCGCCCAGATCGACCTCGCCGGTGAGCAGTGCCGCTCCCAGACCGGCGGTCACGCCGCAACCCAGCAATCCGGCCGCTTCCGGACGGGCCCGCCGATCCACCTTGGTGCATTGGCCGGCGGCGACCAACGTCTTCTCGGCGAATGCGCCGATGCCGAGCGCTGGGGACAGCGGGGTGCCATCGGCCAGCGTCATCTTCTGCGTCGCGTTGTGCGTGGCGAAGCAGTACCAGGGTCGCCCGCGGCGGCATGCCCGGCACTCACCGCACACGGCTCGCCAGTTCAGGACCACGAAATCCCCTGGAGCGAGGGACGTCACGTCGGGCCCGACGGCCTCGACCAGCCCAGCGGCCTCGTGCCCGAGGAGGAACGGGAAGCCGTCGTTGATCCCGCCCTCGCGGTAGTGGAGGTCGGTGTGGCACACGCCACACGCCTGGATCGTCACGACGGCCTCCCCAGGGCCCGGATCAGGGACGATGACGGTCTCGACGGATACTGGAGCACCCTTGGCCATCGCCACCACGCCCCGGACTTCACTCGCCATCGTCGCCACCTCTCCCCGCTCGCAGGTACTGCCGGACCGACCCGTGCACGCCGGCAGACCATAGCCAGCGTGGCCTGAGACTGGACTGTCCGGGTCAGCGATCGGCGCGTCGCCAGGCGAGCGGGAGCGCCGCGACTGCCGGCTGGGCCGTGACTCGGCTCACCGCGGCTTGAGCCGGCCCACCGGGAGCGGTGGCGCTGGAACTCGCTCCCCGCCGAGCGCGACGTCGCCAAACCGCCGGCCCGACTCCCAGTCGGCTCGGGCCGCCGCGATCTCGTCGGCCGTCCGCCCGACGAAGTTCCACCACATGACGAGCGACTGGGTGAACGGTTCGCCGCCGAGCAACAGGAAGGTTCCGGACGGCGCCCCGGCCACGACCAGGTTCGACCTCCGGCGTCCGAGGTACGCGCAGCTGCCGACGGGAAGGTCGCGGCCTTCGATGGTCACTGCGCCGTCGACCACGAGCACGGCGTGCTCGTAGTCGCTCTGGAGCGGCACCATCGTCCGGCCGCCGAGGTGAACCTCGGCGGCGAGGAGCGGGGAGTGGACGGCCGCCGGCGATCGAGCCCCACCCAATTCACCGACCAGCACCCGGGCCGACACCCCCGGATCCATCTCGGCGACGGGCAGGTCGGCGTGATGGGCGAACGCTGGCGGCACGTCGGTGGCCGGCAGCGCCACCCACAGCTGCAGCCCGTGGAGCCGTGGAGGGCGCGCCGGCGGCGAGACCTCGGCGTGGGCGATCCCCGACCCTGCCGTCATCAGGTTGAGTTGCCCCGGGCGGATGGCCTGAGCACTACCCAGGCTGTCGCGATGGACGACCTCCCCCTCGAGCAGCCAGGTCACCGTCTGCAGACCGATGTGCGGGTGAGGGCCCACCTGCATTCCCGGGCCCGTGGCGACGTCGTCCGGCCCGTATCGGTCGACGAAGCACCAGGCCCCCACCGTCGTGCGAGCCCGCGTGGGCAGGTAACGCGACACGGTGGTGGACTCGCCCACCGGCGCCCGCCGGCTCAACAGTGGTTCGAAGGCCGGGCGGTCACCTGCCCGATCCGACAGCGGGACGGCTGCAGGATCCCGGTCGAGGTTGCTCACTGCTGGCGAGCCTAGAACCGGCAACGCGAGTTCCTTGACGGCCGCCGTCCCGTGCGCGAGGAGGCACCTTGCGGCACCCTGGGCGCCACGACCGCCAGAGCGGCCGGAAGGGCCCTGGTCACGGGGTTGCGGAACACTGTGCCCGTCACGCGCCGCCCGTGCTGCCACAATCGAGGCCGTGCCCGGGGAAACACGGTGCCGCCTCCCGGGCACCGTCGGGCTGCCGGACCCCGCCCGAGACCGTGACCGGCAGACGAAGGTGCGGCAGCGAGTCGTGGATCGGAGCCGTTCGCCGAAGTGCAGATGAACATCGCCCCACTGTCGGAGGAGCGCGATGCCTAGGCCGGTAGAGGGCAACAGCCCCTACAACCCCGGATTGGACGGGATCCGGGCGATCGCGGTGTTGGGGGTCGTCGCGTACCACCTCGATCTCGGGTGGGCACAGGGCGGCCTGCTCGGGGTGGGGGTCTTCTTCGTCCTCTCCGGCTACCTCATCACCGATCTGCTCGTCGCCGAGTTCCGCCGCACCCGAGGCGTCGGACTGAGCAAGTTCTGGCTCCGGCGGGCCCGGCGCCTCCTTCCGGCGCTCTTCGTGATGCTGTTCGTCACCGTGGTGTGGGCGACCCTCTTCGACCGGGCCCAGCTGTCGAGCCTGCGCTCGGACCTGCTCCCGGCGATCTTCTACTACTCGAACTGGTGGTACATCTTCGACCACGTCTCGTACTTCGCCCAGTTCGGACCCCCGGCCGTGCTCGGGCACCTGTGGTCCCTCGCCATCGAGGAGCAGTTCTACCTTGTCTGGCCGCTCGTGCTCCTCGTCGCCCTGCGATGGGTGAAGGACAAGCGGCTGCTCATCGCCAGCGCCCTCGTGCTGGCGGCCGGATCCGCCATCGAGATGGGCTTCCTCTACAGCCCGGTGGCCGACCCCACCCGGGTCTACGAGGGGACCGACACCCGCGCCTTCGCGCTCCTCATCGGTGCCGCACTGGCGTTGGCCTGGCCACGGGACCGGACGGTGGCGCCGATCACCGCTGGGGCCCGCAAGCTGATCGACGGCGTCGGGCTGGCGGCGCTCGCCGGCATCTTCGTCCTGTACTGGCAGACGAGCCAGTACGACCCCTTCGTCTACCAGGGTGGGATGGTGCTGCTCTCCGTCCTGACGGCCCTCTTGATCGCCGCCTGCGTCCACCCCGGCGCGCGCATCGGCCGTCTGCTCGGGGTCGGCCCGCTCCGCTGGACCGGCGAGCGCTCCTACGGCATGTACCTGTGGCAGCTCCCGGTCATCGTGCTCACCACGCCCCAAGGGGCACACGCCAACACCTTGAGAGACATCCTCCAGGTGGCAGCCATCTTCGTCGTGTCGGCTCTGTCATGGCGCTACGTCGAGCAGCCGGTACGCCGCGGGGCGATCGGCCGGCTGTGGCAGCGACTGCGTGAGGAGGGCCTACGCCAACCGAGCCGACGGGGATGGGCCGTGGTGAGCAGCGTGACGGCCGGCGGGCTCGTCGTCGCGCTGGGACTGTCCGGCGCCATCTCGGCGGCCACGACCTCGACCGCCGCCCTGAAGAGCGTCTTGCCGCCGGCTCACCACAAGGTCGACGCTCCGACGACGGTCCCGCCCAGCGTGGTGGCCACGTCGTCCACCACGCCGCCCCCGGCCGGGCAAGGAGTGACGGCGATCGGCGACTCGATCCTGGTCGACGCCACCACATACCTCAAGCAGATGCTGCCGGGCATCGTGATCGACGCCCAGATTGGCCAGCAGCTCACCCAGGTCCAGAGCGACGTGCCCCAGCTCAAGGCGAACGGGGACATCGGCACACGCCTCATCCTGGAATTGGGCACGAACGGCTTCTACAGCCCGACACAGCTCGAGACCCTGCTCAACTCGCTGGGTCCCATGAAGCGGATCGTCCTCGTCAACACCCGGGAGACACGACCCTGGGAGACCCAGGTCAACCAGACCATCGCCCAGGTCGCCCACTCCTACCCCAACACCACGATGGTCGACTGGTATGCCGCCAGCGCCAACACGCCCCAGTACTTCCAACCCGACGGCGTGCACCTCACCACAACAGGGGCCAAGTACTACGCCACTCTGATCGCACAGGCGCTCGAGGCACCACGGCCGCCCCCACCGGCACCCCCCTCGACGACCAGCACGACGACCACGACCACTACGGCACCGGCCGGCTCGCACGACCACCTACGGCGGCGCTGACGCAGTCAGGAGCCGAAGGTCCGCTCGAGGAGGGCTCGCAGGGCCGACGGCGCGCGGCCCTGCTGCGGCGACCGGTAGGCGTAGCCGAGACGGACATCGGTCACCGGCGAGAACCGGCGGGCGGTGAGGATGCCCGCTGCCCTCTCCGTCTCCACTGCCGGTACGGGCACCATGCCCCGCCCCACTCCGGCGGCGACGAAGTCCTTCAGTTGTGCCAGCGTGCCGACCTCCGCCCCGATCCGGGGCACGAACCCGGCCTGGGCGCACGAGTCGTCGAGCCACCGGCGTCCGGGGTTGTCCGGCGGGAAGGCGACCCACGGCTCGTCCACGAGCGCCGAGAGGTCGACGGTGCCCCCTCCGGTCCCCTCGCCAGGCCGCGAGCCCTCGATCATCACGAGCGACACCGGCGCGAGGGGCACGACCTCGACCGACTCGACGTGTGCCGGCAGGAACAGGACGGCGAGGTCGAGCGTCCCGGTAGCCAGGCCCTCGGCCAGCTGGGCCGCGGTCCCTTCCTCGGCGTGCAGGCGCAGCCCGGGATGGGCGGCGCGCAAGGCGCGGAGCAGCTGGACGAGCACCAGTGGCGTGGCGGTGTGGAGCATCCCGAGCCGTATCGTCCCCTTCTCGAGGCCGGCGTAGGCCTGGAGGTCTTCACGGGCCCGTTCGAGCGCCGTCAAGATCCCCCGGGCGTGGACGGCGAGCGCCACACCTGCCTCCGTCGGCCGCACCCCACCGCGACCCCGCTCGAGAAGGAGGACCCCGGAGGATCGCTCCAGCCGCGCCACCGCCTGCGACACCGCTGACTGCACGACGTGGATGCGCTCGGCGGCACGCGTCATGCTCCCCAGCTCGACGCAGGCGAGGAACGCCTCGAGGTCACGCGGTTCCATTCGTTTGGATGATAGAAGGATCAGGAACTCTCACTGGACATGATGTCCGGGGAGGCGCAGGCTGAGAGGCATGACCTCGACGACCGTGACCCACGTCCCCAACGTCCCCCAGCTCGCCGACGGCGACGTGACCGACCCGGAGCTGCGCGACGTGATCGAGCGCGCCGCCGTCACCAAGAGCCCTCCGCCGTCGTGGTACCGCACCATGGGCCAGAACGCCGACGTCGCCAAGGAGTTCGCTCGCTACTGGGACATGCTGCACCGTGGCGGGCTCGTCGAGCACCGCATCAAGGAGCTCTGCCGGATCCAGGTCGCCCAGATGATCGGTTGCGAGTTCTGCTCGCGCCAGACCTCCCCCTCCGCCGGCATCACCGACACGGAGAAGCTGTCGTGCGCGCTGCCCGACTGGGAGCACCCTGACCCACGTACCCGGGCAGCCCTCCACTACGCCCGAACCTTGACCCTCGACGACGGGCGAGACCGGGAGGTCTACGAGGAGCTTCACCAGCACTACTCGAACGCCGAGATCATCGAGCTCGCCGCCTTCTTCATGCTCACCATGGGCGGCAACAGGATGGCCAAGAGCTGGACAATCGAGCCGCACGGCGAGACGTCGGCAATCCCCGACGGCGCCATGTCCGTGCACGGGACATGACCGAGCCCGCCGCCGAGCCGCCGAACCCCGACGCCGCGCCCAGCGTTCGCAAGGGCGCGACCACCAGGATCGTCGGCGGCCAGCTGACGGTCGCCCGCCTGATGTCCGACGAGGGCCAGCCCTTCACCATGTACTGCGACGGGCCGCCCGTCGTCGGTTCCTGACTGGTCACCCCGGGTGACGCGCATGGGCACGGTGCGATCGGGACCGATCGGCTGTCGCACTCGCCTCGCCGAGCAATGGGTGCGGGTGCCCGTGCCGCTGCAGTCGAGGGTCGTGGTCAACGGAACGGAGGTGGAATTCGATGGGTGACGAAGTGGTCCGGGCCCGGGCCAACGCGTTCGACGTCTGGGACTTCCCGGGCACGCCGTGGACGACGCCCAAGCCGCTGTCGGAGAGCCGGGTCGCCATCGTCACGACCGCTGGGCTCCGTCCTGACGGCAGCCGGAATTGGGTCCCCGGCGACCAGGGCTTCGTCGTCCTCCCTGGCGATCGGCGAGACCTGACGCTGGCCCACACGAGCCAGAACTTCGACCGGACGGCCGTCCTCGAGGACCTCAACGTCGTCTACCCCGTCGACCGGCTCGCGGAGCTCGCCGACCGGGGCGTGATCGCCTCGGTGGCCACCGAGCACCTGGCGTTCATGGGAGCCCAGCGCGACCACACCCTGACGACGCTGCGGCTCGACACCGGGCCCGCCGCCGCCAAGGTGCTGCGCGACGACGGCGTGGACGTCGTCCTCCTCACGCCGGTCTGACCGCTCTGCTCGCGTACCGTGGGTACGCTCTCGCACGTCCTCGAGGAGCAGGGCCTCGTCACCGTCGGATTGTCGTCGATGCGGGGGCAGACCGAGCGCCTGCACCCCCCACGCGCGCTCTACTGCGAGTTCCCGCTGGGGCGGCCCCTGGGCAAACCGCTCGACGCCGACTTCCAGCACCTGGTGCTGGCTGCTGCCTTCGCGTTGTTGGACGAGCCGTCGGGTCCGGTGCTCGTCGATTTCCCCGAGCGGCTCGAAGATGCCTCGGACCGCCCAGTGGCGTGCACCGTCCCGCTCGCCGACGCGCGTGGCCGCCACCCCGCCGTTGCCGAGGCGCTCGGCCTTCGGCCTGCCTACGAGCGCAGCCGCGAGCGGTTCGGCACGACGAACGTCGGGCGCGCCGTGGACGGGCCGGACGGCATCCCCGATCTCATCGAGCGGATCGCCGCCGTCGCCGGCGGCAGCACCTGGGAGGCAGAGGGGGTGACCAACCCGGTGGCCGCCGTCACCGATGTCCGGGCGTACTTCGAAGAGGCCGCCCTCGCCCTCGCCGGCCACGTCCCACAGGCGCGCCAGACCGACGCTTGGTTCTTCACCGCCACGGAGGCAGGGCGGCTCGCGTTGTCCGCCCAGCAGGCCATCCGAGACCGGGGAGCGCCCCAGGAGGACTGGTTCTACCTCGTCCCGCAGATCTTCCAGCGCTGAGACCGGTGCTGCCGCGTGGGCCCAGAGGCAGAGCCGGCTCAGACCTCCGCCAGCAGCTCGGCCAGGAGATTGGCAAGTCGCTCGACGCGTGCCGGATCGATCGCCTGGAGCGCCGCGGGCGGCGTCTCGAGCACCACTCGGGCTCGAACTGCTGCCTGCCGGCCAGCCGGCGTGAGCGCGACGCGACGGGCCCGTCGGTCGTCCGGATCGACCTGGCGGTCGACGAGCCCGCGCCCGGCGAGGTCGCTGGCCACCACGGTGGCATAGGGACCGTCGATGTCGAGCGCGCCGGCCAAGTCGCTCATCGACCGCGCGCCCTCCTCCAGGGCCAGCAGCGCCTTGACCCTCGTGAAGCTCAGACCCACCGCTCGCGACGCCTCCCGGCGTCGATCGTGGTCGAGCACCAGCGCCCGCATCTGACGCCAGGCGCGTGCGGCCGGGTCGTTGTGGACCTCGCGGGCGCCATCGACGTGGACACCGCTCCTGGTGCGATCGCCGCGGCCTCCGTCGCCCGCGGTGCGGCTGGGATCCCGGACGCGGCTCATTCGATCACCGAGGAGACGAAATCGATGGCGCCGCCCTCGAGCGCCTCGGGATTGAGCTCCCGAGCCGTTCGCTCCGCCGTGCGCCGTGCCCAGCGGGAGGTGCTCACGAAGCCGACGGCCATGACCACGACCCCGCAGCCGGTCAGCGCGTACCACGCGGCATGGGTCGCCGGGGCCAGCTCTGCCGAGAGGCGGTGCCCCGCCACCGAACTGGCCACGATGGCGCCGGCGACGGCGACTCCCATCGTCGACCCGATCTGGCGGGACATGGAGGCGATCGCCGATGCCACGCCCGCCTGCTCCCTCGGCATGCCCGAGACGGCCGTGTTGCTGATGGGCGCGTTGGACAGGCCGTACGCGCCGCCGAAGACGACGTACGCCACGAACAGCCAGTCGTAAGGGGTCACCGCGGTGATCTGTGCCAGGAGCAGGGTGGAGACGATCAATGCTGCGCCGGCCAGCACCAGTGGCACGCGCGACCCCCGTCGTCCCACCAGCCGGCCCGAGATGGGGGCGCACATCGTTGCCACCACGGCCACCGGCAGGGTGGAGAGCCCGGCGGCGAACGGCGACAACCCCCGGGCTTCCTGCAGGTAGAGGGTGTTCATGAAGAGGAAGCCGCCCATCGCCGAGAAGACGGCGACGGCCGTCAAGGTTGCTGCCGTGAACGGCACCGATCGGAAGAACCGCAGGTCCACGAGCGGCTCTTCCCGGCGGCGTTCGTACAGGAGAAAGGCGACCAGGGCCACCGCGGCGATCACGGCGGCGGCAAGGACGCTCGGCGCGGTCAGGCCGGCGTCGGGCGACTCGATGATGGCGAACGTGACCGACGCGAGGAGGACGACCATCAGCACCTGCCCCACGACGTCGTGGCGACGGGACCGAGCCGCACGGGACTCCGGCAGGAAGCGGGCGGCCAGGACGGCGACCACCACGCCCACGGGCACGTTCACCCAGAAGACGGATCGCCAGCCGGCGGAGCTCACGAGCGCACCGCCGATGACCGGTCCCAGGGCGAGGCTCACGCCGTTGATCGCACCCCAGATGCCGATCGCCTGCGCCCGCTCTCGAGGCTCCGTGAAGGTGTTGGCGAGGATGGACATGGCGACGGGCGGCATCATCGAGCCACCCAGCGCCTGCACCGCTCTCGCCGTCACGAGCAGCGGCAGGTTGGGTGCCAGGCTGCACGAGAGCGATCCCAGTGAGAAGACGACCAGACCGGTGATGAAGGTCCGTCGCCGCCCGATCCGGTCGGCGGTCGAGCCGGCGAGCATCAGGACGCTCGCCAGCACGAGCGTGTAGGCGTCGACGGTCCACTGCAGACCTGACACGGGTGCGTGGAACGAGTGCCCGATCGAGGGCAGCGCGACGTTGACGATGGTGACGTCGAGCCCGGCCATCATCAGCCCCAGCGAGCAGAGGAGCAGCACCCCGATGCGCCGGCGGCGGCTGAGCTCCGGCGCCGTCCCAGCCGGCGAGCCTCCGGCTGGCGAGCCTCCGGCCGGCGAGCCTCCGGCCGGCGTGGGCCCAGCCGGGCCGCCGCCCAAGGGAGGAACGACGGCAGGCCTGTCGTAGGACGACGGACGTGGCGACGGGTCGGAGGTCACGATACTTGTAACTCTATAACTATCTGACCCCCACCACTGCTGAGTAGCGTCACGGCCCGGTGGCCTCGTGATCAAGTACCTCGGCTCCAAGCGGCGCCTCGTGCCGATCCTCGAGCGCATCGCGGCCGCCACCGGTGCGCAGCGCGCCCTCGACCTGTTCACGGGGACCACCCGCGTGGCCCAGGCCTACAAGCGCCAGGGCCTGCAGGTGACCGCCGTCGACTCCGCGCGCTACGCCGAGGTCTTCGCCCGGTGCTACATCGCGACCGACGCTGCAGCCGTCGACCGCCGCACCCTGGCCGAGGCCGTGGCCCACCTGCAGGCGCTTCCCGGGGAGCCGGGTTACGTCACCGAGACCTTCTGCGTGCGCTCCCGCTTCTTCCAGCCGTTCAACGGAGAGCGCATCGACGCCGTGCGGCAGGCGATCGCCGACGACTTCGCCGGCGATCCGATGGAGCCGATCCTGCTCACCAGCCTGCTCGAGGCGGCCGACCGCGTCGACTCGACGATCGGGGTCCAGATGGCCTACGTCAAGGAGTGGGCGCCGCGTTCCTTCAAGCCCCTCGAGCTGCGCCTGCCCGAGCTCCTCGGCGGACCCGGCCGGGCCGTGCGCGGTGACGCCGTGGAGGAAGCGGTCGGGCTCGGCGCCTTCGACCTCGCCTACCTCGATCCTCCTTACAACCAGCACCGGTACTTCACGAACTACCACGTGTGGGAGACGCTGGTCGCCTGGGACCGGCCGGCGCACTACGGCGTGGCGTGCAAGCGGATCGATGCGCGGGACCCCTCCACGAAGAGCGCGTTCAACTCCAAGCGGACGATGCCGGCCGCCCTTCGGGCCACCATCGACGCCGTGGACTGCCAGTTCCTCGTCCTCTCCTACAACGACGAGGCCTGGCTCGCCCGCGAGGAGCTCGAGGAGATGTGCGGGCGCCACCCCGAGGTGGTCACCCTCGCGTTCGACTCTGCCCGCTACGTGGGGGCACGGCTCGGGATCCACGGTCCGACCGGTGCCAAGGTGGGAACGGTCTCCCACGTCCGCAACCGGGAGTACCTCGTCCTCGCCGGCCCGGCAGACCTCGTGGGCCGGGCGGCGGCAGCGTGCCGTGCCCAGCCGGTTGGTGACACCCACGTGCCATAGTGACGACGTGCGCTACGGCATCACCGTCCCGTTCGATGGCGTCTCCTTGACCTCCCATGTCAAATGGTTCGCCGAGCTCGCCGAGCTCGGGTACACCGACGTGTGGTCGGCCGAGGTCGACGGCACCGACGGCTTCACCCCGCTCGCGATGGCCGCCTTGGCGGCGCCCTCGCTCCACCTCGGGATCGCCATCGCCCCCGCCTTCACGCGGGGCCCGGCGCTGCTGGCACAGACGGCCGGCGCCCTGGCCGAGGCGGCCCCGGGCCGGTTCGCCCTCGGCATCGGTGCGTCGTCCGACGTGATCGTCGAGCAGTGGAACGGCATCTCGTACGACCGCCCCTACCACCGGGTGCGCGACACGCTGCGGTTCCTGCGGGCAGCGCTCGCCGGCGAGAAGGTGACCGAGACGTACGAGACCTTCTCGGTCCGCGGGTTCCGCATGAGCCGCCCACCGGAGACGCCGCCGCCGCTCTACTTGGCCGCCCTCCGGTCAGGCATGCTGCGGCTCGCCGGCCGGGAGGCAGACGGCGCCATCCTCAACTGGCTCTCGGCCGAGGACGTGCGCACGGCGGTCACCGAGGTGGCCCGAGGGGCGGCGAAGGGAGCTGGGGCCGGCGGAGCCGGCGGGCCGGGCCCCGACATCGTCACTCGCATCTTCGTGGTGCCGGATCCCGACCCCGCCAGCGCTCGGGCCATCGCCCGGCGGCTCATCGCCGCCTATCTGAACGTGCCGGCCTATGCCGAGTTCCATCGTTGGCTCGGCCGAGGACCCGAGCTCGAGGGAATGTGGGGCGCCTGGGCTGCCGGGGACCGGCGGGGGGCGCTCGCCGCCATCCCCGACCAGGTGGTCGACGACCTGGTGGTGCACGGCAGCCCGGAGGCGTGCCGCGCCCACGTCGATCGCTACGTGGCCAACGGTGTGACGGTCCCCGTGCTGCTCGTCGTCCCCGGGCAGGTCGACCTGGCCGAGGCCGTACGAGGGCTCGCCCCCGCCGGCGGGGCCGCGGGGGACTAGCAGCCGGTGGACTTCCGGCGCACCTCCTTGGCGACCCTGGCCCGCATGGTACGGACCAGGGAGGTGGCAGCTCGAGAGGTGGTGGCCCACGCCCTGCACCGGATCGACGAGCTCGATCCCAGAGTGCGGGCGTTCGTCGCCGTCGACGCCGACCGGGCCCTCGAGCAAGCGGCGGCGATCGACCAGATCGCCGCGAGCGGCGGTGATCCGGGGCCGCTGGCGGGCGTCCCGCTCGCCGTCAAGGACAACGAAGACGCCGCCGGCTACCGAACCACCCACGGCTCGGCCCTCTTCGCCGACGACCCGCCGGCGGTGCACGACTCGGCGCACGTGGCACGGCTGCGCGCCGCCGGTGCCGTGGTGGTCGGCAAGACCAACCTGCCCGAGCTGGCGTGGACGGCCCACACCGCCAACGCCACCTTCGGCGCGACGCACAACCCGTGGCACCTCGACCGCAGCGTGGGTGGATCGTCGGGCGGGTCGGCGGCGGCCGTGGCCGCCGGCATGGTCCCCCTCGCCACCGGGTCCGACGGCGGCGGCTCCATCCGCATCCCGTCGGCCTGCTGCGGGCTGTCGGGCATGAAGCCGTCGTTGGGGCGGGTGCCTTCGGACGGAGCCGACGGCGCCGGGTGGCTCTTCCTGTCGTCCAAGGGGCCGATCGCCCGCCGGATGGAGGACGTGGTCACCGCCCTCGACGCCGTCGTGGGACCCGAGCCGAGCGACCTGCGCTCGCTGCCTCGCCCCGACGTCAGCTGGCGCGAAGCCCTGCACGACCCGCGGGTGCCGGTCCGGGTGGCCTGGTCGCCGACCCTCGGGTACGCCGAGGTCGACCGCGAGGTCCTCGCGGTGTGCGAGCGGGCGCTCGGCGCCCTCGAAGAGCTCGGCGCCGAGATCATCGAGGTCCCGACCGTGTTCGACTCGGACCCTGTCGGCGACTGGCTGACCATCGTCGGAGTGTGCACGCTTCGGACCGTCGAGCCACGCTGGGACGCCCCGGCGCGCGAGCGCATGGACCCGCTCCTCGCCGCCATCGTGGAATCGGCCCGCAGCGTCACCGCCGTCGAGCTCGTCCGGATCGTGGACGAGTGCTACCGGATGAACCAGCGGCTGGTGGACCTCTTCCGCGACACGCGGCTGCTCGTCACCCCCACCACGGCAGGGGTCGCCCCGCCGATCGAGCTCGGCGGCGCCGGAGTCGTCAACGGCGTCCAGACGCCCAACTGGGTCCGCTTCACCTACCCGTTCAACATGACCCGCTCGCCGGCCGCTTCCGTGTGCGCAGGGCTGACGCCCTCGGGGGTGCCGGTCGGGCTCCAGCTGGTCGGCCCGCAGCACGCCGACGTGGCCGTCCTGCGTGCCGCTGCCGCCCTCGAGGCGGCCCTGGACGTCGACACCGTGGCCCCCATCGGGTCGGCCGAGAGCTGACGGGACGGGTCGGGTCGGGACGGGACGGGTCGGGACGGGTCGGGACGGGTCGGGTCGGGTCGGGTCGGGTCGGGATGCCTGAGCTCCCCGAAATGCAGGCACTGGCAGAGCGGCTCGACGCCCTGCTGGCGGGGACGGCCATAGAGCGGGTCGACGCGCTCGGCTTCACCGCGTTGAAGACCGTCGAGCCAACGGCCGACGCCCTCGTTGGGCGCTCGGTCGCCGGGGTTCGCCGGCGCGGGAAGTTCGTCGTGGTGGAGCTCGAAGGCGGCCTCCGGGTCCTCGTGCACCTGTCCCAGGCCGGGCGCGTCGACGTCGAGCGGCCACCGAAAGCGACGCGGCCCCGAGGAGCGGTCCTGCGCCTGGTGGGCGACGGCACCGGGGTGCTGGTGCGCGAGCACGGCACCCAGCGCAAGGCCGGCTGGTGGATCCTCGGCCCGGACGACGACGGTCCGCTGGCCACCCTCGGACCGGAGCCGGACGACATCGCGTTCACCGCGCTCGTCCGCACCGACGACAGCCCCCGCCGCCTGCACACCTGGTTGCGAGACCAGCACGTCGTGGCGGGCATCGGCCGCGGCTACGCCGACGACATCCTCCACCGCGCTCGCCTCTCGCCGTTCGCGACGCTGGGCTCGCTCGACGCCGACCGGCGGGAGGTCCTCCTCGACGCCGTCGGCACCGTGCTCGCCGGGGCCCTCGAGTCCGAGCGCCAACGGGAGGGCGGCCTGTCGGAGGCGAAGCTCGGTGACCGTTTTGCCGTCCACGGTCGGTGGGGGCAGCCCTGCCCCCGCTGTCGTGAGACGATGCGGCGGGTCTCCTACGAGAGCCACGAGATCACCTACTGCCCACGCTGTCAGACCGGCGGCCGGGAGCTCGCCGACCGCCGACTGTCCCGGCTCCTGCGCTGACCGGCCAGGTGCGGTTGCGCCACCCTGCGTGCTCCGAGTGCTCCCGCGAGCTTGCGAGGGCCGGCCGGCCGCGCGACCCGCCCCGCTACTGCGCCTCTTGCCGACGCCGGATGGCCGTCTCGGTGACGCCGACCGGCTGGACGGCGCGCTGCCGGCTCCACGGGAGCCAGGCGGGCCGGGACGGCCACGGCGGCAGCTGGTCGGCGATCCCGTAGGCGACGCACAGCGCAGAGAGCACCCCCATGCCGGCCAGGAACAGCGTGTCGTCGAGGAGCGGGGTGTTGACCAGCGTCCGCAGGATGCCGATCACCGAGGCGGCACCGATCATGGCCTCGACCCCGGTGAAGGCGGCCAGCACCTCGCGCGTGCGGCCCGCCGCCACCGGAGCGAGCACCACGAGGCCCCACGTGAGGTACCAGCCCCACAGCACCGGGGCGAGCAGGGCCAAGAGCAGCAGGCTCCAGCCGAGCGACCGCACCATCCCGAGCCGCGGGGAGTGCCACAGGAGCCAGGCACCGACGGCGGCGGCGGCCACCAGGCCGAGCGTGGCGAAGATCGACCGCACCGATGTCATCGACCAGCCGAGCCCGATCCCGTCGGCCACCACGGCGACGAGGCGGGCCACGGCGTCGACCGGCGTCACGCCGGTGTGCACCTTGTCCTCGGCGGTCACCGTGCGAACCCATCCCCACCCGATGCCCGTGGCCCACGACACGACGGCGAGGGTGGCGCCGGCGATCGCCACGGCCAGGGTGGCCCGCCGGATGCGCGTCCAGATCGGCGCGGCGGCACCGGCCCAGTTCCATCCGATGAACCCCACACCGAGGAGCGCCGGGGCCTTGACGCCCATGGCGAGCGCGCACACCACGATCCCCGGCACCGGACCGACGCGGCGGGCAACGGCCAGGCCGGCCACGAGCAGGCCCACCATCAGCGCGTCGTTGTGGTCCCCGGCGATCAACGTCGTGAGGACGAGCGGGCTGCCGGCGCCGAACACCACGGCCGAGGCCGGGTCCCTCCCGTGGGCGCGGGCCAGGGTGGGGAGCCCGGCGGCGATCAGGGCCACGCCGGCCACCGCGAGCAAGCGCAGGAGCACCAGGATCACCAGCTCCTGGTGGCCGGCGATCGAGGTGACCAGCCCGTCGAGCCACAGGAAGACGGGACCGTAGGGCGACGGCGTGTTCGCCCACAGCGGGCCGGCCAAATTGGTGAAGCGGGTCGCCCCGAGCACGCCGGTGCCGTAGACGTAGGGGTTGATGTGATGGCTGACCATCTCCCCCTGTCCGGCGTAGCTGAAGACGTCACGGCTGAACAGGGGCGGTGCGAGGAGGAGCGGCAGGGCCCACACCGCCACCACCCCGAGCACCCGTGCCACCGAAGCCCCTCGCCGGAGGTCGAGCAGCCGCACCAGCCGCCACCAGGTCACCCCCAGCAGCAGCAAGCCGCCGTACACGCCGAACATGGCCACGGCCGTGGGGTGGCCGCTGTCGGGCGAGACCGACCCCAATGGCCCGCCGGGCGTGCCGAAGTACCAGGCGCCGGGGATCGTCGAGACGAACGCCTTGCCGCCGGCGATGGCACCGGCGACGACGGCGGACGTGGCGACGAGCCCGACCACGGCGAAGCCGCGCAGGCGGGGCGGGTTGCCGGCGGCCACAGGGTCCATGCCGCGAGCTCGGTCGAGAAGCGTGGTCATCGCTGTCACGTCGTACCCCCCGGCGTCACAAGAATGTCACACGGGCTGCCGCTGGGCGACCACGAGCTGGGATCGGTCTCAGCAGGCCGGCCGGCTGAGACCCGTCCGGGACACGGCAGAATGGCCGGGATGGACCGGATCGGTGTTGTCGACACGATGTTCGCCCGCTACGACATGGGGGCCGAGGCGCTCGACGAGCTGGCGTCGTGCCCCGGCCACGGCGAGACCTTCGAGGTCGTCCGGCGCACCGTCCCCGGCTTCAAGGACCTGGCGGTGGCAGCCAAGCGGATGATCGAGCAGGACGGCTGCCGGATCGTCGTCGCCATCGGCATGCCCGGCAGGGCCCCCATCGACAAGACGTGCGCCCACGAGGCGTCGACGGGCATCATGCAGGCGCAGCTCATGACCACCACGCCGATCCTCGAGGTCTTCGTCCACGAGGACGAGGACGACGACCCGGCACGGCTGGCGGAGGTGTGCCGCAACCGGGCCCGCAAGCACGCCCGCAACGCCTACTGGATGGTGTACGAGCCCGACCAGCTCGTCCGCCGGGCCGGGCGGGGCATCCGCCAGGGCTACGACGACGCGGGCCCGCTGACCGGGTGACGGACCGCCCAGCCGACCTCGACGTCGGCTCCTTCACCGAGACGGCGCCCTGGGTCGTGGACCCGGCCGCCCTCCCGTGGCGCCTCGCGGTGGCCGCCGCGCGGGCCCGCGCCCGCGCCACCGCGGCCGACCTGACCCGTCGCCGGCGGCTGCCACCCGTCGGCCGCGCGGTCCACGTCGTCGCCGTCGTCGGCTGGGCCATAGCCGGTTGGTGGGTCCGGGACCGCGGCCGTCCGGCGTCGCGAGCCGGCCTGTCGCGACGGCTGCGCCGCGCCTTCGAGCGCTTGGGCCCCACCTACATCAAGCTCGGCCAGATCCTGTCGGCCGGGGAGGGCATGTTCCCCGACGAGCTGGTGGCCGAGTTCCGCCTGCTCCGGGACCAGGTCCCGGCCGAGCCGTTCCCAGCCGTCCGGCGGGCCGTGGACGCCGCCGTCGGGTGGGCGAGCTTCCGGTCCTTCGACCCGGTGCCGGTGGCGGCCGCCTCGATCGCCCAGGTGCACGCCGCCCACCTCGCCACCGGCGAGGAGGTCGTGGTGAAGGTCCAGCGGACCGCGATCGAGCGCCAGGTCCGGCGCGACCTTGCCGTCATGGGCTGGCTGGCGCCGCTGCTGGTGGGCCGGATCCCGGTGGCCGCGCTGGCGAACCCGCCGGCGCTCGTCGAGGTGTTTGCCGAGACGATCACCGAGGAGCTCGACTTCCGGCTCGAGGCCGACAGCATGCTGGAGGTCGCCGGCGTCCTGCGGCGCACCGGCCAGAGAGCCCTGGTGGTGCCCCGCCCACATCCCCACCTCGTGACCCCGACCGTGCTCGTCATGGAGCGGCTCGACGGCTACGCGTGGGGTGACGCGGCGTCGCTGCGGGCGGCCGGGATCGACTCGGCCGCCGTGCTGAACGGGCTCCTCATCGCGTTCCTCGAGGGGCTGGTGCTCTTCGGCGTCTTCCACGGGGACCTGCACGCGGGCAACCTGCTCGTCCGGCCCGACCACAAGGTCGCCTTGCTCGACTTCGGGATCACCGGGCGCCTGGACGAACGGCGACGCCTGGCGTTCCTGCGGCTCGTCATGACGACGTCGGCCAACGACGTCCGTGGGCAGGTGGCGGCGATGCGGGACCTGGGCGCGCTGCGCCCCGACGCCGACGTGGACCAGGTGGTCAGCGACCTCCGCCTCGAAGGTCCCCCCGTCGACCCCTTGGCCATGGACGCCGAGCAGCTGACGTCGGAGATCCGCGAGATGACCAAGGCCCTGCTGGGCTACGGCGCCCGCATCCCGAAGGAGCTCATGCTCTTCGTGAAGGACATGCTGTTCATCGACGGTGCCATGGCCACGATGGCGCCCGACGTCGACGTCCTCGGCGAGCTCACCACCATCCTCCTCCACCTCCAGCAGCACCACGGCGAGCGGATCGCCCGGGACCTCGGGGAAGCGGCCATGGCGCCGATCGACCTGGATGGCGTCCGCGGCTCCTTCGGGTTGAGCGAGGACGTCACGTCGATCACGCACCGGGAGATCCAAGCGCGCCGGCGGGCCGTCCGCGAGCGCCTGGCTCGCCGGCGCGCGGCCGGCGGCTGAACCCGGTCCCGGGTTCCGCCCTCTCCTGGGGGGCCCAGGCACTCGTCCTCTCGTCTCGCCCGATCCTCCGGGGCAGAGGCCTAGGCTGCCGTTCGGTGACCGACGGGTAAGGCAGGGGACATGGAGCCCACCGACTGGAATTACGCCGACGTCTGGGAGGTGGTGGCCGACGTGCAGCCCGACGCGCCGGCCCTCTCGCAGGGCGGCCGCCGCCTCACCTGGTCCGAGATGGACCACCGGGCGGACGGCGTCGCCCGATGGCTGCTCGGCCTCGGCGTCGAGCACCAGGACAAGGTCGCGTTGTACCTGTACAACTGCCCCGAGTACCTCGAGGCGACGTTCGGGGCGACCAAGGTCGGCCTGGTGCCGGTCAACACCAACTACCGCTATGCCGACGACGAGCTCGTCTACCTGTGGGACAACGCGGACGCCGTCGCCGTCGTGTTCCACGGATCGTTCGCGGGACGGGTGGAGCGGGTGCGCTCGCGGGTGCCGCGCGTCCGGGGCTGGCTGTGGGTCGACGACGGGTCCGGGCCGTGCCCCGAGTGGGCGACGCGGTACGAGGAGGCGGCCGAGTCGGCGTCGGGCCGCGTACGGGCCCCTTGGGGCCGCAGCGGCGACGACCTGGTGATGCTCTACACGGGCGGAACCACGGGGATGCCCAAGGGCGTGATGTGGCGCCAGGACGACCTGTTCGCCCGCATGAACGTCCAGGGGTTCCGCCAGTTCCCGGCCGGCGACGGCATGGACGGCGTGCGCCGGCTGGTCGGCGAGCAGGGCCCGGGCATGTCGCTGCTGTCGGCATGCCCGCTCATGCACGGCACCGGCGGGTTCGTCGCCGAGGAGGCGTTGAGCGAGGGTGGCCAGGTCGTGCTCCTCGAGAACCGGCACTTCGACCCGGTCGAGCTGTTCGACACCATCGACCGCGAGCAGGTGAACGGCGTGGTCATCGTGGGCGACCCCTTTGCCCGGCCCATGCTGAACGCCCTCGACGCGCAGCCCGACCGTTGGAACCTGTCCTCCCTGTTCGGCATCATCTCGTCGGGGGCCATGTGGAGCGAGGAGGTGAAGGAAGGCCTCCTCCGCCACCACAACATGATCTTGCTCGACGCCTTCTCGTCGTCGGAGGCGGTCGGCATGGGCGTGTCGCTGTCCTCGGGGGGCTCGGCCACGAAGACGGCCGAGTTCGTGCTCGGCCCCGAGGTGAAGGTGCTCGGGGCCGACGGCCATCCGATCGAGCCCGGTTCGGACGAGGTCGGCGTCCTGGCCATCGCCGGACGCAACCCGCTCGGCTACTACAAGGACGAGGAGCGATCGGCAGCAACCTTCCGGGTCATCGACGGCGTCCGTTATTCGATGCCGGGCGACTTCGCCCAGGTCCGTGCCGACGGCTCGATCCACCTCCTCGGGCGGGGATCGGGCACGATCAACACCGCCGGGGAGAAGGTCTTCCCCGAGGAGGTCGAGGAAGCGCTCAAGACCCACCCCGCGGTGCGCGACGCCATCGTCGTGGGAGTGCCCGACCCGCGCTTTGGAGAGATGGTCGTGGCGGTGGTGGAGCCGGCGAGCGAGGCCCCACCCAGCGAGCAGGAGCTCATCGAGCACGTGAAGACCCGGCTGGCCAGCTTCAAGGCACCGCGCCGCGTGCGCGTGGTGCCGTCGATCGGCCGGGCGCCGAACGGCAAGCTCGACTACCGACGCCAGAAGGAGGCGGCGGCGGACTGGCTGTCCGGGGAGGGTCCACGCGGCGCCGGCTGAGTGGGCCGGGGCGCCGGGGCGCTACAGGTTGATCTCGTCGGCCGGCGCCGGCGGGAGGTCGGGGACGCCGGCCGGCGCCGGCTCCTCCTGACGAGCAGCCTGGACCATGTCGAGGGTGTACGCCGTCATGGAGAGCGAGCCGTAGGCGTAGCCCGACACGAGGACCTCGGCCGGCCGCCCCGCAGCGCCGGCCAGCCCCGCGAGGTAGAGCAGCGGGAGGAAGTGGTCCGGCGTCGGCGCTGCCAAGCCGAAATCGGGGTGGTCGGCCAGGCGGGCGACCGAGGCCGGATCGGACGTCATCACTTCCATGACGGCCTCGTCGAACCGCTGCGCCCAGTCGGCGCCGGCGTCCTTCCGGTCGGGGTCGAGGACACGCAGGTTGTGCACGACGTTCCCACTTGCGACCACGAGGACGCCGCGCCGGCGCAGTGGTGCCAGGCGCGCGGCCAGGTCCAGGTGGTACTCGAGCGGCTGGGTGGCGTTGAGGGACAGCTGTACGACGGGCACGTCAGCAGCGGGGAACGCGTGCACGAGCACCGACCACGCCCCGTGGTCGATGCCCCAGCTGTCGACGTCTCGGCCCACCCAGACAGGGGCTGCGAGCCCCGCCACCTCCTCGGCGACCTCCGGCGAGCCGGGCGCCGGGTAGTCGACGGCGAACAGCTCAGGCGGGAAGCCGAAGAAATCGTGGATCGTCCGTGGGTGGGCCATGGCGGTCACCGCCGAGGCATTGACGTACCAGTGCGCCGACACCACGAGCACGGCGCGAGGCCGGGGCACGGCCCCAGCGAAGGCCCGCCAGGCCTCCGTGTAGCGGTTGCGGTCGAGCGCGTTCATCGGGTTGCCGTGCCCGATGAACGCTGCCGGCATCAGCACCTCGGCCATGTCGACCTCAGCTCGGGAAGCAGCCAGCCGGGCATGGGCTCCTGCCGGAAGAGGTGGGCGCCAGCCGGGGGTACCCCATGGCCACGAAGTCCACCGTCGCCGGAAGGTGCCTGCGGTGGCTGGCGTTCACGGTCAGGTTCTTGTTCATCGCCTCCCCGATCGGGGAACGAGCGCAACTCAGGCGGACGGACGCTGTTCACCGCCCACGGTAGGGCATGGGTGAGCGCGTCACCGGGATGCCAGCCGTTGCGCCCGGCGGTCTCGGTACCCTCCCCCGGGTACCTCCGAGCGCTCGGCATCGAGCTCGGGGACGGCCTCGACCCGGATGTCGCCAATGCCGCGCGAGGCGACCGCTTGCAAAGATGGCCCTCCGTTGCCCGGTTGCACCGATGCGGTGGGCAGGCTCACCCGCTCGGTGGCCGGGCACTGGCACGAAAGGGGACGGCCGTACGTGCCGACAACCCTTGCGGAAGAACCGGCGCGGGGGGACCATGCACAGCACCGACCACACCGGTCACCGACCGGTCGAGGGGGGCACCGAACGCCCCACGGGAGCGTCCTGCCCGGGCGCGCCCGCCCTCGGCGTGGTCGAGGGCCTCGGCGTGGTCGAGGGCGACGGACTGGCGCTCGTCGCCGAACTGGCCGCGCAGCTCGACGTCACAGGGCCGGGAAGAGTCTTCGAGGCTGCCTGCGCGGGACTGGTCCGCCTCCTCGGGACCCGCCGGTGCACCCCGTGGTCCGAGGACTACGACGGCACCATGACCTACCGGGGCCGTGCCCCTCTCGACCCCGGCCCGGCCGACCTGCCGATCGCCGAGGCCCTGACCAGGTGGGTGACGGCAGCGTGGACGGCACACGGGCCCGTGACCTTCGCCTGGCAGGGACCGTTGGCCACGCCGGCCGGCGAGCGGGAGACGTCCCTGATCGTGGTGCCAATCGGCGAGCGCGCCGCCTTCCTCTTGGAAGGCGACGCCGGCTGGGAGCCGTCGCCCGCGCAGCACCAGCTCGCCAACGTCGTGGCGGTGCTCACCCGCCAGAGCTCCCGTGACGCGCGCATCGCCCGTGAGGAGCGCCAGCAGGCGGCCACCGCCGATGCGCTGCACCAACTGCTGAAGATGGGCGTCCAGGCACGATCGCCCATCGAGGCGGCGCAGGCGCTTGCCAGCACGGCGGCGCAGGTCCTCGATTTCCCCATCGCCTGTGCGTACCTGGTGAACGACACCGGGATCATCACCGAGGTCGTCAGCGTGGGCACCGACGAGGTGCACGCCAAGCGGCTGCGGGAGCACCTCGTGGGCAAGGTCGCCCGGGGCTCCCCAGTGTGGCGCCGCACGGTCGAGGGGCCGGAGGCCGGCCCAGACCTCGTCAACGACACGGCCCGCACCGGCGTGGTCCGGGCGCAGGGCGTCGCCGAGTCGCTCGACCTCCGGTCGATGGCGGCCATCCCCCTGCTGTCGAGTGACGGGCCGCTCGGCCTGGTGCTGTGCGGCGACCACGAGCCCCGGCAACGTTGGCGAGTCGGCGACAGGGAGCTGCTCGGCCAGCTGGCCCTCGAGGGGGCCGTCGTGGTGGACAACGCCCGGCTGCGCGCTGCCGAGAGGTACGAGGCGACCCACGACGCTCTCACGACCTTGCTCAACCGGCGTGCCTTCGCCACCGAGCTCCGGCAGGCCGTCGCCGCCTCGGCCAAGACCGGAGAACCGGTGGCGGCGCTCCTGCTCGACCTCGACCGGTTCAAGGAGGTCAACGACCACCTCGGCCATCACCGCGGCGACGAGCTCCTGACGGCGGTGGGCGAGCGCCTCCGCCACTGCCTCGAGCCGGCGGACGACCTGGCCCGGCTGGGCGGCGACGAGTTCGCCGTCCTGCTCCGCCGCAACGGGACCCTCGAGCGGGCCGAAGCGGTGGCAGCCCGGATCAGCGACCAGCTGGGAGAGGCCTTCGAGGTCGACGGCTACCTCCTGCACGTCGAGGCCAGCATCGGCATCGCCTGCTCGCCCACCCACGCCGGCGACATGGACGGACTGCTCCAACGGGCCGACGCTGCCATGTACAAGGCGAAGCGCTCCGGGCTCGACTACCTCGCGTGGAGCGCGTCGGTGGGGGCCGACGGCGGCCCCGAGCTCGGTCTCCTGGGTGAGCTCCGCAGAGCGCTCGACGACCGGGACCAGCTCCGCCTGCACTATCAGCCCAAGATCGATCTGCGGACCGGCGCCCTCTCGGGCGTGGAGGCCCTCGTGCGGTGGGAGCACCCCCGGCACGGGCTGCTCGGGCCGGACCGGTTCGTCCCCATGGCCGAGGAGACGGGCCTGATCCGGGCCCTGACCAACTGGGTCGTGCCCGAGGCCCTGCGCCAAGTGGGGGCGTGGCACGAAGACGGCCTCGACGTGCAGGTGGCGGTCAACGTCTCCGCCCGCGACGTGAGCGACCCGGCCTTCGTGGGCCGCGTCGAGCGCTGGCTGGCGTCGAGCGGCGTCCCGGCGACCAGCCTGGTCGTCGAGGTCACCGAGGGCGGCGTCATGTCCGACCGCACGGCGGCCAGCACCTCGCTGACCCGGCTCCGGGACCTGGGTGTGCGCTCCAGCCTCGACGACTTCGGAACCGGCTACTCGTCGCTCGCCTGCCTCGAGACGTTGCCGGTCGCCGAGGTGAAGATCGACCGCCAGTTCCTCCACCTGGCCCGGTCGCGCAGCTCGGTCATCCGCTCGATCGTCTCGCTCGCCCACGAGCTCGCCATGTCGGTGGTGGCGGAGGGAGTCGAGACGGTGGGGCAGGCGACGTGGGTGGCCGAAGCCGGGTGTGACGAGGCGCAGGGCTACCACTTCGGCCCGCCGGTGCCTGCAGCCCAACTGGTGCGCTGGGCTCAGTCTCGCTCCGAGGCCGTCGTCGGCGCACGAGCCATCAGCGAGTAGCTCTCCGTCGTCGATCGGGGGCTGCACCAGGGCGGCCGGCACCCGGATGGGCTCGCGCTCGTCCCCATGGCGGGATGGGCAGGCCGTGGGCGCCGTGGCGCGACGAGCTCGTGCATCTCGCGATCGCGCGCGAACCAGCCCTCGAACCAAGGCCGGGTGCAGAGCGCAGCGAACGTGAGCGCCGGCAGGACGACACCGGGCCAGCGGCCTGCCGGGCCCCCACCGGGCGCACCTCGACCCACACTGCGCCCGCGGGCCGCGCACCGGAACGCCCCTTCCCAGTAGGGGTCTCCCAGAGATCCGGCCCGGCCCCAGGACGGCGCTCAGACCCGGTGCGGCCCCTCCGGGCGCGCCCCCCCGAGGAGGTCCAAGGCGTGCGGCAGCACGCCCAGCACCGCCTCGAGGCTCTCCACGGCGCCGCCAGGCGAGCCGGGCAGGTTGAGCACGAGCGTCGTCCCGAGCGTCCCGGCGCGGCCCCGAGAGAGCGCCCCCTTCGGGCTCACCGCTCGCATGGCTTCGGCCAGTCCCGGCGCCTCGCGTTCGAGGACGGCGGACGTCCCCTCGGGCGTGAGGTCACGAGGCCCGAAGCCGGTGCCTCCGGTGGTCACGACCAGGCCGGCGAAACCGTCGCTGAGGCGCCGGAGCGCGTCAGCCACCACGTCGGCCCCGTCGGCGACGACCTCGGCGGCCTCGACCGTGTAGCCGAAGCGGGACAGGAGCTCGACGACGGCGGCGCCGGACCGGTCCTCCCGGGTGCCGGCCACGACGCCGTCCGAGACGGTGAGGACCTTGGCGCGATGCGTCACGTCCGCGAGCGTAGGCCCACCGAAACGGCAGGCCGAGGCGCCGGGGGAACTGAGGACCCCCTTTGCTAGCTTGGACATATGTGCCCTTCGACGTCCGGGTCGGAGTGGGTCGCCCGACTGGCGGCCGAGCTCGGCGTGCCGGCCCCGACGCCCGAGGAGGTCGACACGCTCCTCGGGCTGGCCGGCGTGGCTGCGCACGCCTCCGAGCGCACGGCGGCGCCGCTGAGCACCTGGCTCGTGGGCCGGGCCGGCATCCCGCCGGCGGAGGCCGCCCAGCTGGCACGCCGGCTGGCAGACGAGCTCGACACCGGGAACGGGGACGGCGGGGGATGAGGCGTCTCGGGCCGGCAACGGGTACACCGTGGTGGGTGAGCGCCCCACGCACCACCACCACCGGCCTGCAGGTCGCCCGATGACCCAGGCGCTCGAGGGCCGGGCCGGGCCGGTCGAGCAGGTCCAGGTGCACGTCCTCGCAGGCGCCACGCTGACCAGCCGCTCGGACTACGTGGTCGGCGAGGAGCCGCTCGAGATGCGTCTCGGCGCGCCCGGGAGCGAGCCTGCGCCGGTGGCGGTGACGATGCGCACGCCTGGCCACGACTTCGAGCTCGCGGTGGGCTTCCTCCTCTCCGAGGGGCTGCTGGCCTCGATGGCCGATCTCCGGTCGGTGCGCTACTGCGACCTCCCCGAGGGCGATCCCCAGCGGTACAACGTCGTGACCGTCACCGGCGCCGTGGCGCACGACGCTCCCCGCCGGCGGGCGACCACCGTGACGGCCGCCTGCGGAGTGTGCGGCACGGCCACCCTCGACGACCTCCGGGGCCGCTGCCCGGCCGTGCCGAAGGGTCACCGGGTGGCCCCCGACCTCCTGACCTCGCTGCCCGATCGTCTCCGCAAGGAGCAGCGGATGTTCGAGCGCACTGGCGGCCTCCACGCCGCCGGGCTCTACGAGCACACCGGGCGTCTGCTGGCCGTCCGGGAGGACGTGGGCCGGCACAACGCCGTCGACAAGCTCGTCGGATGGTCGGCGATGCAGGGCCGGCTCCCGCTGTCGACAGCCATGCTCGTCGTCTCCGGCCGGGTGAGCTTCGAGATCGTGCAGAAGGCAGCCGTGGCCGGCGTGCCCATCGTGGTGGCGGTGTCGGCGCCCTCGAGCCTGGCCGTCGACACGGCACAGGCCCTCGGCATGACCCTGGCCGGCTTCGTCCGGGACGGGCGGGCCAACATCTACTCCGCCCCCTGGCGACTGAGCCTGGCGGAAGCGTCGTGACCCCCACGCACCAGGGCCGGAGCGGCCGCAGCGGCCACAGCGGCCGGAGCGAGGGGCGCCTGACGCACGTCGACGAGCACGGCAAGGCCCGGATGGTCGACGTCACGGGCAAGGCCGTCACCGCCCGGGTGGCCATCGCCCGCTGCGCCGTTCGGGCGGCGCCGGAGGCGCTCCGCCGGCTCCCGGGGTCCGATCCGGACCCCGTGGGCACGGCCAAGGTCGCCGGGGTGCGGGCAGCCAAGCTCACCTACCAGCTCATTCCGCTGTGCCACCCGCTCCTGCTCGACGACCTGCGCGTCGAGGTCGACCGGACCGACGAGGGCTTCGCGGTGGAGGCGATGGCGACGGTGCACGACCGGACCGGCGTCGAGATGGAGGCCCTCACCGCCTGCGGTGCCGCCGGCCTGTCCCTCTTGATGGCGCTGCTGCCGTTCGACCCGCGGGCGACGATGGTCGACCTCACCCTGTGGCACAAGTCCGGAGGACGTTCGGGGACGTGGGAGCGCCGGCCGTGACGGCGTGCGCCGGGCTCCTCCTGACGGGCGGCACCAGCAACCGGATGGGCGCCGACAAGGCCTCGCTGCGGCTGGGCGACGACCCCACCCCGCTGGGCGCCCGCCTCGCGACGCTGCTCGACGCCGTTGCGCAAGGGCCGGTCCTCGAGGTGGGACCTGGCCGCACCGGGCTGCAGGCCGTTGCCGACGACGAGCCCGGTGGCGGGCCGCTGCAGGCGATCGCCGCCGGCGCCCGGGCGCTCGTCGGGCTCGGGTGGGACGGCGCGGCGCTGGTGCTGGCGTGCGACCTCCCGCTCCTCTCTCCCCTCGCCGTACGGCTCCTCGCCGACTGGCCCGGCCAGGGCGCCGCCGTCCCGGTGGTGGCCGACCGACGCCAGCCGCTGTGCGCACGCTGGGCCGCGAGCGACCTGCGGGCCGCGAGGCGCTTGGCCGGCGAGGGTCAGCGGTCCCTGCGGGGGCTCCCCGCGTCGCCGGCACTGCTCACCGGGGCGACATGGCCGGCCGGGGTGACGGCCGCCACGTTCGCCGACGCCGACACCCCGGCCGACCTGGCTGCGGCCGGGGTGGCTGCGGCCGGGGTGGCTGCGGCCGTTTCTTCTCCGTGGACGCCGGGTAGGGCCGGGCGATGACCGGGACCGCACCCGCGGGGCAGCCCGCGCCGACCAGGGAGCCGGCACCGCCGGCCCAGGGCAACACGTGGGTGGCGCTCAGCGCGGCGCCCTTGCCGGTCGACGAGATCGCCCGTTGGGCCAAGGAACCGCCGAGCGGCGCGGTGGTGCTGTTCTGTGGCTGCGTCCGCGACCACAGCCCCGGGCGGACGGGGGTCGTGGCACTGGAGTACGAGGCCTACGACGGGCCCGCCCTTCGGCGCATGGAAGAGGTGGCGGACGCGGCGCGACGTCGTTGGCCGGCCGTCGGCCGCCTGGCGATCGTCCACCGGGTCGGCCTGCTGCAGGTGTCGGACGACGCCGTGGCCGTGGCCGTGGCCTCTCCGCACCGCGACGATGCCTTCGAGGCCGCCCGGTACTGCATCGACACCGTCAAGGCGACCGTGCCGCTGTGGAAGCGGGAGCGTTGGACGGGCGACGCCGACAGTCCCGGTGGCGAGGACTGGGGCACGTGCGCCCACGACCTGGAGGCGGTCGAGCCGTGACCGTGACCGTCGCCGTCGGCCTCCCTTCCCCGCAGCGGCGACCGACGATGCCCGACACGGGGCCGCTGGTCGACCGCTTCGGGCGGGTCCACGACGACCTCCGGCTGTCGGTCACCGATCGCTGCAACTTCCGCTGTACGTACTGCATGCCCGAGACCGGCATGCGCTTCCTGCCGCGCCACCAGCTCCTGACCGTCGACGAACTGGTCCGGGTGGCCGACGTCGCCCACCGCCTCGGTGTCGGCACCGTGCGCCTCACGGGCGGCGAGCCGCTCCTGCGCCGGGAGCTGCCCGAGCTCGTCGCGGCGCTCGCCGGGCTCGGGTACCGGGACGTCGCCCTCACCACCAACGGCATGCTGCTGGGCCGCATGGCGGCCCGCCTGGCGGCGGCGGGCCTCACGCGGGTCAACATCAGCTGCGACTCCCTCCGCCCGGACCGGTTCGCGGCGATCCGGCGCCGCGGCGATCTGGCGACGGTGCTCGCCGCCATGGACGCCGCCGAGGAAGCCGGGCTCCGCCCCCTCAAGATCAACGTCGTGCTCGTCGCCGGGCAGAACGACGACGAGGTGCTCGACTTCGCCGAGCTCGCCCGGCGCACCGGCCGCACGGTGCGCTTCATCGAGTTCATGCCGCTCGACGCCGAGCACCAGTGGCACCCCGACCGCGTGGTGGCCGGAGAGGACGTGCTGGCCGCCATCGACCGCGTGCACCCCCTGGTCTCGGTGACCGGGACCGATGGCTCCGGAGCGGCCGGCCTGGCGGTCACCGACACCGATGTCGACAGCGAGGTCGCCGACCACGCACCTGCCGAGCGGTTCCGCTTCGCCGACGGCCAGGGGGAGATCGGGATCGTGCGCAGCGTCACGCGGCCGTTCTGCGGCGACTGCAACCGCCTCCGGGTCACCGCCGACGGCAACGTGCGCAACTGCCTCTTCTCCGACGACGAGCGGTCGCTGGTCGACCTGCTGCGGGACGGCGGCAGCGACGAGGAGATCGCGCTGGTCCTGCGCCGGGCCGTCTGGGACAAGCGCGCCGGGCACGGCCTCGACGACCCCGGATTCGCCCCGACGCGCCGCTCGATGTCGATGATCGGGGGCTGACGTGCCGCGTGTCCTGCTGTTCGGACCCGCCCGGGACGTGGCCGGCGGTGCCTCCCGCACGGACCTCGCCGGGGCGACGGTGAAGGACGTGTTGGCCGACGGCAGCGCCCGGTACGGGCCCGTCTTCGCCGACCTGTGCCACCACGCCCAAGTGTGGGTGAACGGCGAGCCGGCGGACGAGGCGACGGCCGTCGGCGACGCCGACGAGGTGGCGCTGCTGCCACCGGTCTCCGGCGGCTGAGCACGGTCGGCCCACGGCCCGTCAGCGTTCGGGCCGAGCGGCCACCGGGGGCGCCGGGGGCGCCATGGCCACCGGGGGCGCCGGGAGCGCCAGGCGTGCGGCTCGGGCCCGGGCACGTGACCGCCGGGCGGCGAGGTGCTCTCCGCACCGGTAGCGCACCTCGACGGCCACCCATCCGCCGGTGGCGCACAACCCGACCACGAGGGCGACCATGGCGACGTTGACGAGGTACCCGAGGGCCACGTAGCCCCCCAGGCCGAGGAACGACAGGGCCACGACAGCCCCGCCGGCGAGGCACGAGCCGTAGGCAGCGCCCCCGGCCTGGAGCGGCGGCCCTGGCGGCATCGACGGCGGCCCTGGCGGCATCGACGGCGGCCCTGGCGGCATCGACGGCGGCCGCCGCCGCGCCGACGGGTGGGCCGCCGACCGCGGCCCCACTCTGCCCACCGTCCAGGCCATGACGCCGGCATACCCGATCCTGGGGCGTCCCGACACCGACCCTGCTAGACCTGGGCCCATGACGGACCTGCGGGGCAGGGTGGCCCTCGTGACCGGCGGGGCGGCCGGGATCGGCCGGCTCCTCGCCCTCGAGCTGGCCCGGAGGGGCGCGATCCCCGTGGTGTGGGACCTCGACGCCGAGCGCGTCGAGGCGGCGGTCGACGCGCTCCGACCCCTCGCCGGGGGCCGGACGCGGGGCTACGTGTGCGACGTGACGGACGCCGGCGCCGTCGCCGCCACGGCCGCCCTGGTCCAGCAGGAGGTCGGCGATCCCGACGTCGTGGTGAACAACGCTGGCGTCGTCAGCGGCAAGCTCCTCGTCGACCTCGACGAGGCGAGCATCCGCCACACCTTCGAGGTCAACACGCTGGCCCTCTACTGGGTGACCAAGGCATTCCTCCCTGCGATGGTGGCGGCCAACCGTGGCCACGTCGTCACGATCGCCTCCGCAGCAGGCCTCCTCGGCGTGGCTCGCCAGACCGACTACTCGGGGTCGAAGCACGCAGCCGTCGGTTTCGACGAGTCCCTCCGGGTGGAGCTGCACCGGACCGCACCGGGGATCGTCACCACCGTCGTCTGCCCGTACTACATCGACACGGGCATGTTCGCCGGCGTCCGCACCCGCATCCCGGCGCTCCTGCCGATCCTCCAGCCCGAGGACGTCGCCCGGCGCACCGCCGACGCCATCGCCCGGGACCGGCGCGTGGTCGTCCTCCCCCCGATCATCCGGCTCCTGCCGGTCCTGCGGGTCCTGCCGCCACTCGTCTTCGACCGGGTGATGGACCTCTTCGGCGTCAACACGTCGATGGACGAGTTCGTGGGGCACGTCGGCGCCGCGGCGCCGACGAAGGGGGGCGGCGCCGGCTCGGCGTAGCTCCCGGGCCCGACCGGGGGGCCCAGCCGGTCGGCGATGCCAGGTGTCCCACCGCCGTGCCATGCTGAGCCGCCACGACCCATCAAGGAGGGGAGCCACGGTGCGCTGGAACCTTTCGCCCGACGACCTACCGACCGCATGGTTCAACGTGGCGCCGCATCTGCCGGCGCCGCTGCAGCCACCACTCCACCCCGGCACCCGAGAGCCTGTCGGCCCCGACGACCTGGCCCCCCTCTTCCCAATGGCCCTGATCGCCCAGGAGATGGCGACCGAGCCGACGATCGACATCCCCGGGCCGGTGCTCGACATCCTCCGGCTCTGGCGGCCCACGCCGCTCGTGCGGGCGACCCGGCTGGAGGAGGCGCTCGGCACGCCCGCGCGGATCTACTACAAGGACGAGTCCGTCTCCCCCGCCGGCTCCCACAAGCCCAACACCGCCGTGCCCCAGGCCTATTACAACAAGGCGGAGGGCACGACCCGGCTCACCACCGAGACCGGCGCCGGCCAATGGGGCAGCGCGCTCGCCTTCGCCTCGACCGTGTTCGACCTCGAGTGCATGGTCTACATGGTGCGGGCGTCCTTCGAGCAGAAGCCCTACCGCCGCGTCCTCATGGAGACGTGGGGGGCGCAGGTCACGGCGTCACCCGTGGACGACCCGGGCCACCCCGGCTCCCTGGGCACCGCCATCAGCGACGCCGTGCGGGACGCCGCCGGACGCGACGACAGCCACTACTCGCTCGGGTCGGTCCTGAACCACGTCCTCCTCCACCAGACCGTGATCGGCCTCGAAGCCAAGGAGCAGCTCCGCCTGGCCGGGGAGCACCTCCCCGACGTCGTCATCGGTTCGTGCGGGGGCGGGTCGAACCTGGGCGGCATCAGCCTGCCGTTCGTGCCCGACGAGGGGGTGCGGCTCGTGGCGGTCGAGCCGGCGAGCTGCCCCACCCTGACGGCCGGCAGCTTCGACTACGACTTCGGCGACACGGCGGGCCTGACGCCGCTCCTCCCGATGTACACGCTCGGGCACGAGTTCGTCCCGCCGCCGATCCACGCCGGCGGCCTGCGCTACCACGGCGACTCGCCCATCATCAGCTCGCTGGTCAAGGAGGGCCGGATGGAGGCCGTGGCCTATCCGCAGTCCAAGGTCTTCGAGGCGGCGATCCAGTTCGCCCGGTCGCAGGGCTCGGTGCCGGCCCCGGAGACGAGCCACGCCATCCGTGCCGTCATCGACGAGGCGCTGGCAGCCAAGGAGGAGGGCGCCGACCGCGTCATCCTCTTCAACTACTCCGGCCATGGCCTGCTCGACCTGTCGGCGTACGACGACTTCCTCCACGGGCGCCTCACCGACTGACGGCGGCGAGCCGGTCCGCCAGGCGCTCGCCCCGGCACCGCGCTGGGGCCCACGTCGGCGGCCGCGACACGGACGACGGCCAGGAGGTCCCCCATGAAGACGATGAAGCTCGGCCTGCAGCTCGGCTACTGGGGCGCCGGGCCACCGCCCAACGCCGCAGCCCTGGTGGCCGAGGCAGAGCGCCTCGGCTACGACTCGGTGTGGACGGCGGAGTCGTACGGCTCCGACGCCCTCACCCCGCTCGCATGGTGGGGAGCGCAGACGTCGCGGGTGCGCCTCGGCACGTCGCTGTGCCAGCTGTCGGCTCGGACCCCCACCGCCACCGCCATGGCCGCTCTCACGATGGACCACCTGTCCGGGGGCCGCTTCGTGCTCGGGCTCGGGGTGTCCGGACCCCAGGTCGTCGAGGGTTGGTACGGCCAGCCGTTCGCCAAGCCGCTCGCCCGCACCCGTGAGTACGTCGAGATCGTCCGCAAGGTGCTCGCCCGCCAGGCGCCCGTGACGAACGTCGGGCCGCACTACCCCCTCCCCTATCCCCCTGGTGCTCCGGGTGCGACCGGCCTGGGCAAGCCGCTCAGGTCGATCGTCCACCCGCTGCGGGCCGACGTCCCGATCGTCCTCGGCGCCGAGGGGCCCAAGAACGTGGCGCTGGCCGCCGAGATCGCCGACGGCTGGTTCCCTATCTTCTTCTCGCCACGGGGCATGGCGTCGTTCGAGGCGTCGTTGGCCGAGGGGTTCACCCGAGGCGGGCGCGACCCGGCGGCGTTCGAGGTGCTCGCCTTCGCCCCGACGGTGATCGCCGACGACGTCGAGGCGGCGGCCGACGCCTTCCGCCCGTTCCTCGCCCTCTACATCGGCGGGATGGGCGCCCGCGACATGAACTTCCACTTCGACGTCTTCGCCCGGATGGGCCACGAAGGCCCGGCCCGCAAGGTACAGGCCCTCTACCTCGACGGCCACAAGACCGAGGCGGCGGCGGCCGTGCCCACCGCGATGGTCGAGGACATCTCCCTGATCGGACCGCGGGAGAAGGTGCGCGACGAGCTCGAGGCGTGGCGGGAGTCCATCGCCACCACCCTCCTCGTGAGCGGCGACGCCGCCACCCTCCGGGTGATGGCCGATCTCGTGGGCTGAGCTCGAAGCTCGCCGGACCCGCCAGCTCGCCGGACCCGCCAGCTCGCCGGACCCGCCATCTCGCCGGCAGCGGCCAGCCCAGCCACCCGGCCCGTGTTCGGGCGCAGGGGCACCGTTAGCCTGGAGATGGACGGTCGTTGTTACCAGTGAGTAACCTCAATCCCCCAGCGTGCCGTCGCACGACCGGACCTAGCCAACCAAGCCAGCCAAGCCAGCCAAGCCACCCAAGCCGAAGCGAGGACCCCATGGCCGAAGCCGTCATCGTCGCCGCCGGACGCACGCCCATCGGGCGGGCGATGAAGGGATCCCTGGTCGACTGCCGGCCCGACGACCTGGCCGCCCACACGGTGCAGCAGGTCCTCGAACAGGTGCCCCAGGTCGAGCCCCACCACATCGAGGACCTCATCTTGGGGTGCGCCCAACCGGCCGGCGAGGCGGGCTACAACCTGGCCCGGGTGGTGGCCGTGCTCTCGGGGCTCGACGACGTCCCCGGCGTGACCGTCAACCGCTACTGCTCCTCCTCGCTCCAGGCCATCCGCATGGCGGCCCATGCCATCCGGGCTGGCGAGGGCGACGTGTTCGTGGCCGCCGGAGTCGAGACCGTCAGCCGCTACGGCAACGGTGCCGCCGACATCGGCCCCCACAACACGGCGTTCGTCGACGCCGAGGCTCGCACCGCCGCCCGGGCCCCCAAGGTGACCGAGCCCTGGGCGCCGACCGCCGGGCTCCACGACATCTACATCGCCATGGGCCAGACGGCGGAGAACGTCGCCGAGTCCGAGGGCGTCAGCCGCCAGGAGATGGACGAGTTCGCCGCCCTCTCCCAGAACCGGGCGGTGGCCTCGCGCGACAACGGCTTCTTCGACAGGGAGATCATCCCCGTCACGACGCCCGGCGGAACGGTGGTCACCAAGGACGACGGTCCCCGGCCCAACACCACCATGGAGGGCCTGGCCCAGCTCCAACCGGTGTTCCGCGAAGGCGGCACCGTCACCGCCGGCAAC
>DAHUZJ010000058.1 GCA_027306585.1 Acidimicrobiaceae bacterium
GCCCCCAACGGGATTCGAACCCGTGCTACCGCCTTGAAAGGGCGGCGTCCTCGGCCACTAGACGATGGGGGCTGGGACTGCGACCGTCGGACCAGGCCACCCGGATCGACCCGCCGTCGTCCCGGTGCGTGGCCGCCCGGCCTGCACCGATCGGGGTCGCCAGACGCCGCGGAACGCTACCAGGCGCTCCTCACCCGCTGCCCTACCCGCCGGCACTACCCGCCGGCCCTACCCGCCACCCGAGCCGTCGCGGCCACCGAACGCGACGGCGGGGCGGGCGCGGGCTCCACCGCGGGCTCCACCGACCCCGGCCGGCTCCGGGGCGAGGCCACCGGCCAGAGCCAGCTCCTCGGTCGCCACTTCGCGTGGGTGATGGGTGAAGGCGAGGAGCAGCTGCAGCACCCCGATCACGAGCGCGGTCGCCCCCAGCTCGTGCAGCTCGACGACGAGAGCCGGCAGGTGGGTGAAGTACTGGGTGTACCCGATCGCAGCCTGGGCCACGAGCACCACCACCATGACCCGGGCGGCCTTCCGCACCCGCTCGGGGACGTCCAACGCGTGCAGCGCGACCGCCGTCGCCAGCGCCACCCCCACGAGGAAGAGCGCCAGCGTGGCGTGGACCTCGGCCATGGCGCGGAGCGAGACGGGGATGCGCCGGGCGACGTCCTGGCCCTGGGCCCCGCCGGCGTCCGGCGCGGCGCCCGTCGTGGCGGACCCGGCCACCAGGACGACGCCCAGGAGGACCACCAGGCCCCGTCCGAGCAGGAGCATCGGTCGGGGGACGAGCAGCCGCCCGCTGCCCGGCGAGTAGTCCCGGCTCGCTCGGTGCACGAGGAGGACGGCCGCGGCCAGGAGCACGACCGTGGTGAGGAAGTGCCCCATCACCCAATACGGTGTGAGCTTCGTGTAGACGACGATGCCCCCGACGACCGCCTCGGCCAGGATGCCGACGACCAGGGACCCCGAAAGCCACACGAGGTCACGTCGGAAGGGCCGGCGCCGCAGGGCAGCCAGGAAGGCCGTCGCCACCACCACCACCAGGAGCACGGTGACCATGCGGTTGCCGAACTCGATCAGCGAGTGGAAGCGCAGGGGCGGCGTCAGGTGGCCCTTGAAGCAGTCCGGCCAGTCCGCGCACCCGAGGCCGGAGCCCGAGAGCCGGACCGCCGCCCCGCTGAGCAGGATGAGTGATTCGAAGACCAGCGAGATGACGGCGAGGCGGCCGAAGGTGCGGGTCCCGACCGTCGGGAGCCGGTCCCAAACCTCCCGGAGGCCCTGCGAGCGAACGAGCACTGCGGGCCATGGTACCCAGCTCGCGACGGGCCACTTGGAGCGCCCCCGGGCATCCGGTGGAGCGCCCCCGGGCATCCAGGCCGGCGCCTCCGGCACCCGGGGCCGGCGCCCGGACCCCCGGCGCGGCGCCGGCCCCGCGGCGACGCCCTAGGCTCGGCCCGATGGCGTCGCAGGCTCCTGCCCTCCAGGGCGTTCGCTCGGGCGGCGCGCGCCTCGCCCCCTACGTGGCCCTCACCAAGCCGCGCATCATCGAGCTCCTGCTCGTGACCACCCTGCCAACGATGGTGGTTGCCGAGCGGGGCCTCCCGTCCCTCGGGCTGATGGCAGCCACCTTGGCCGGCGGCGCGCTGGCCGCCGGTGGCGCCAATGCCATCAACATGGTCGTCGACCGCGACATCGACCAGGTGATGCACCGGACGCAGCGGCGCCCGCTCGTCACGGGCGCCGTCACGCCGAGGGCTGCGCTCGTCTTCGCCGTCGCCCTCGAGGTGGTCGCCTTCGCCGAGCTGTGGGCGCTCGTCAACCTCCTGTCGGCCGTGCTCGCCGTGTCGGCCACCGCCTTCTACGTGTTCGTGTACACGCTGTGGCTGAAGCGCCGGTCGACGCAGAACATCGTCATCGGCGGCGCCGCCGGGGCCGTCCCGGTCCTGGTGGGCTGGGCGGCGGTCACCGATCGCCTCGGCTGGGCCCCGCTGGTGCTCTTCGCCCTCATCTTCGTGTGGACGCCCCCGCACTTCTGGGCGCTGGCCGTGCGCTACCGCGACGACTACCAGGCGGCCGACGTGCCGATGCTCCCGGCCGTCGCCTCCCTGCGGCGGACGGCGTTCGAGATCCTCCTCTACACCGCCCTGCTCGTAGGGGTCTCGCTGCTCTTCGCCCCGGTCGCCCACATGGGCCCCGTGTACCTGGGGGTGGCAGCGGCCGCCGGGCTCGTGTACCTGGTGCTCGCCGCCCGCCTGTGGCACCGCGCCCGGGCCGACCGGGCGACCACCGGGGACGCCATGCGGCTGTTCGGCTACTCGATCACCTATCTCACGGTGCTGTTCGTGGCCATGGGGGTCGACGCCCTGCTGCCGGTCCACTGACGGTGGCGAGAGCCCCGGGTGACCGCCTCGCTCCTCGACGCCGGGCCCGGCCGGGCTTCCTGCTGCTCGGGGTGACGTTGGCCGCCCTCCTGGCGGTCGCGCTCTTCACGACGGTCGGCCGCCGCCAGGGCGCAGCCATCCCGAAGGCCGGGGGCCCCATGCCGGGCTTCTCGCTGCCGCGGGTCGCCGGGTCCGGGACCGTCGGCGTGCCGGTGGACGGCGGTGGCAACGGCCGGCCGGCCGTCGTGCTGTTCTTCGCCAGCTGGTGCACGCCCTGCCAGGCCGAGATCCCCGCCCTCGCCGCCATCCGCCGGCACCAGGTGGCCAGCCACAGCAAGCTGGCCAAGGTGGCACTCGTGGGGGTCGACGGCAACGACCCGACGGCGAGCGCCGTCGCCTTCCTGCACGAGAGCGGCGTCACCTTCCCGGTGGGAGCGGACCGGACCTACGCCGTGACCTCCGGCACGTTCGGGTTCACCGCCCTGCCCGAGTCCATCATGGTCGACGCCAACGGCACGATCGCCGCCATCCACTACGGCGCCCTGTCGGCGGGCGACCTGGTGCGCTGGCAGCAGCGCCTGGTGACCGGCGGTTGAGGCCGGTTGGTCGAGCCCGGGGCGTGCTCCAGGCAGCGGCGGCCTCGAGGCCGTTCCCGCCGGTCCGGGGCCTGGCGCCTACTCCCAGCGGAAGGTCAGGGTGGCGGCCACCGGCGCCAGCACCGCCCAGGCCACCAACGTGATCCACGATGCCAGCGGCACCGCCGCACCCGTGCCGAGCGCGGCGTGCAGCCCCTGGGAAAGGGCGGCGGCGGGGAGGGCCTTGGCCACGTCCGCCAGGGCGCCGGGAAGGCGGTAGAGGGGCACGATCATGCCGCCGAGCAGGAGAAGGACGAGGTAGAGGCCGTTGGCGGCGGCCAGGTTGACCTCGGCCCGCAGGACGCCGGCGAGCAGCAGCCCCAAGCCCCCGAAGGCCGCGGTGGCGAGCATGGCGACGGCCAAGGCCTGCCCGGCCGCCGCCCCGGCGGAGCCGTGCCCGCCCGGTTGCCATCCCAGGGCGTAGCCGACCGGCACGAGCACGGCAGCCTGCACCACCTCGACCAGCAGGATGGTGGTGATCTTGGCCCCGAGCAGCCGCGACCGGCCGAGCGGGGTGCTCCCCAGCCGCTTGAGGACGCCGTAGCCGCGCTCGAACCCGGTGGCGATCCCGAGGGAGACCATGGCGGTCGACATCACGGCCAGCGCCAGGACGCCGGGCACGAAGAAGGAGGCGTCTGTGCCGGCGTGGGTGAGCCCGACGTGGACGGTCGAGAAGAACACGAGGAAGACCACCGGGATGCCGACCGTGAGGAGCAGCGTCTCGCCCCGCCGCAGCGTCATGTAGGTCTCGGTGCCCACCTGGGCGGCGAACGCCCTCACCGGCGCGCCCTCCGCCGGCCGGGGGCCGCCCCGGCGCCCACCGGCGTCGGCGCGGCGGCTTCCGCCCCGACGACCTCCAGATAGGCCTCCTCGAGCGAGCGCCCGACGCGCAGGTCGGTCAGGGTGGCGTCCCGCTCGGCCAGCCAGCCGGCGAGGACGGCGGTGAACGTGGGCGACCCGTTGGCCGCCGCCCGGTAGCGCCCGGGTGCCTCCTCGACCACCGGGGCCCCCACGGCGGCGCTCATGGCGGCGACGTCGAGGCCTCCCGGGGCGCCGAAGGTGACCTCCGCCGCGCCGCCGGCGACGGCCGCCAGCTCGGCGGGCGTCCCTTCGGCGGCGGCCCGCCCTCGGTGCAAGATGATCACCCGGTCGGCCAGCTTCTCGGCTTCGCCCAGCTCGTGGGTGGTGAGGAGCACGCACACCCCCCGGTCGCGCAGCCTGGCGATCACCTGGCGGACCCCGATCCGGCCCTCGGGGTCGACGCCGGCCGTCGGCTCATCGAGGCAGACCACCTCCGGGCGTCCCACCAGGGCCAGGGCGAGCGACAGCCGGGCCTGCTCGCCGCCGGACAGATGGCGCCACGGCGTGGCCGCGACCTCGGTCAGGCCCACCACCTCGAGGAGCCGGTCCGGGTCCTCCGGCTGCTCGTAGTAGGAGGCGAAGAGGTGGAGGGCGCGGCGCGGGCCGAGCATCGGGTAGACGCCGCCCCGCTGGAGCATGACGCCGATCCGGGGCACCAGCCGGCGGTGGTCGGCCACCGGGTCGAGGCCGAGCACCCGCACGCGGCCCGCCGCCGGGCGCCGGTACCCCTCCAGGCACTCGACCGTCGACGTCTTGCCGGCACCGTTCGGGCCGAGGATGCACAGCACCTCGCCGGCGGCGGCGCGAAAGGACAGCCCGTCCACGGCCGGGGGCGCCGGCGGACGGCCGTAGCGGACGACCAATCCGTCCACCTCGACCGCGGGTCGATGGTTCGATCCGGCAACCACGACCTGTCACGCTACCGTTGGCACCAAATGATCGATGTTCGCCTCGTCCGGGAGGACCCCGGCCGCGTGAAGGACGCCCTGGTCCGCCGGGGGGTCGACCCCGCCGACGTGGACCGGCTGGCCGAGCTCGACACGGCCCACCGGGCGGCCATCGCCCGCCAGGAGCGGCTGCGAGCCGCCGTCAAGGTCCTGTCGCGCGAGGTCGGGCAGGCCCGGCGGGAGGGCGACGCCGCCAAGGCGGCGGACCTGGCCGCCGAGAGCCGGCGCCTCGGCGAGGAGGAGCGTTCGGCCACCGCCGAGGAGGGCGACCTCGGCCGGGCGCTGCGCGAGGTGCTCCTCGTCCTCCCGAACCTGCCCGCCGACGAGGCCCCCGACGGCGCCGACGAGCAGGACAACGTCGTGGTCCGTCGCTGGTGGCCCGGCAAGGAGGGCGGGGCGCCGGAGGCGGAGGCCGCCGAGCACCAACGCGTCCCCCACTGGGAGGTGGGCGAAGCCCTCCGCATCCTCGACATGCCCCGGGGCGCCAGCCTGGCCGGCTCGATGTTCCCCCTCTTCCGGGGGAAGGGCGCCCGCCTCAGCCGCGCCCTCACCTCCCTCGCCCTGGAGCGCCACACCGGCGCCTACGAGGAGATCCGGCCGCCCACCCTCGTCCTCACCGAGACCATGACGTCGACCGGCCACCTGCCGAAGTTCGCCGACGAGGCGTACCACGTCGAGCGCGACGACCTGTGGGCCATCCCGACGGCCGAGGTCCCCCTCACCTCCATGCACCGGGGCGAGATCCTCGACGAGGCCGTGCTGCCGGTCCGCATGACCGCCGTGACCCAGTGTTTTCGGCGGGAGGCCGGCGCCGCCGGGCGCGACACCCGGGGCCTGCTACGGGTGCACGAGTTCGAGAAGGTCGAGCTGTTCGCCTACGCCGCCCCCGAGCAGGCCCACGACGTGCACGCCGACATCCTGGGCCGGGCCGAGGGGCTCCTCCAGGAGCTCGGGCTCCCCTACCGGGTCGTCGACCTGTGCTGCGGCGACCTGGGCGCGTCCTCCGCCCGCACGTTCGACCTCGAGGTGTACGCCCCGGGCAGCGACCGGTGGCTCGAGGTGTCCTCGGTCAGCTGGTTCCGCGACTACCAGGCTCGCCGGGCCAACGTGCGGTACCGCCCGGCCGGTGGCGGAAGCCCGGTGCTGGTGCACACCCTGAACGGCTCGGCGCTGGCGTGGCCGAGGATCTGGGCGGCCCTCGTGGAGTGGGGGCGGCGCCACGACGGCTCGGTGGCCGTGCCGCCGGTGCTCGCCCGCTGGTTCGGGGACGACCTGGTCATCGCCCCGCCGGGCTGAGCGGTCGCGTCGCCGGGGCGGCCGCGCGGTCGCGCGGCCGCACCTCGCGGAGCCTGGGGCCTCAGCCCGAGCGGGCGGCGTCGAACCGGTAGCCGACGCCCCGCACGGTCGTGATCAGCACGGGACGGGACGGGTCCTCCTCGATGCGCGAGCGGAGCCGCTTCACGTGGACGTCGAGGGTCTTCGTGTCGCCGAAGTAGTCGGAGCCCCACACCCGGTCGATGAGGACGTCGCGGGTGAGGACCCGGCCCGCGTTCTCGACCAGGATGCGGAGGAGGTCGAACTCCTTGCGGCGCAGCTGGACCTCCTCACCCCGCACGAACGCCCGGCGCTGGTCGACGTCGACCCGGACGGCCCCGGCCTCGACCGACCCCTCCTCAGGTTCCGTCGCGCCGGCTGTGTGGTCGGCCGGACCGGATGCCGTCTGGCCTGCCACCGCTTGGCTGCGCCGCAGCACGGCCCGGATGCGGGCCACGAGCTCGCGGAGGCGGTAGGGCTTGGTCACGTAGTCGTCGGCGCCCACTTCCAGGCCGACGACCATGTCGATCTCCGAGCCCTTGGCCGTGACCATGATGATGGGGACGGTGGAGGTCCGCCGGATGGTGCGGCACACGTCGACGCCCGACACCTTCGGGAGCATGAGGTCCAGGAGGACGACGTCGGGCGCGACCTCCTGGAACAGCCGCAGGGCCTCGGTCCCGTCGCGGGCCACGGTGACCTTGAAGCCCTCGTGGCCCAGGCCGATCACCAGGGCGTCGACGAAGGACTCCTCGTCCTCGGCCAACAACACGTTGATGGGGCGCCCGTCGGGCGCGACGTCGACCTGCATCGTCGGTGCGGTCATCGGCCGGCGCGGCCGGCCGTCGGCTCTAGGGCGCTCGTCACCATGGGCACCGCAAACGGTACCGTCCCCGCCGACCGACGTGCCCCCGACGAGGCGCGCCGGGCACCCAGGCCCTGGTAGGAGGGTCGGGAACTGGGCTGTGTGGGGCCCGAGCTCCGAGCGGGTCCGGGCTACAGGGGCAGCACGAGGGTGAAGGTGGAGCCTTCGCCTTCGCGGGACTCGACCTCGACCCAGCCCTGGTGGTTGTTGGCCACGTGGCGGACGATCGAGAGGCCGAGGCCGGTCCCGCCGGTGTCTCGGCTGCGGCCGTGGTCCACCCGGTAGAAACGCTCGAAGATCCGGTCCAGGTCACGCGCCGGGATCCCGATGCCGTGGTCGATCACCGCGATCCGCACGGTCTGGCGCGGGGCGTGCGCGGCCGGCGTCCCGGTGGCCGCAGCGGCGGCCGCGGGGAGCGGAGTGACGGCCGCCACCGCGGTCGGCAACGGCCCGGAGCCGGTGGCCGTCGCCGGAGCGGGCGGCCACGACCGTCCGGGCGATGCCGCCGGCGCCGCGCCTTCGGGCTCGGGTCCGGGGGGTTCGAACGGCCCAGGAGCCTCGCCGTCGGTGGCCGTCGGATCGCGCACCGCACCGGCGGCCAGCGACGAGCGCCATACGGCCGGCGGCGGCGGCATCGTCGCCGCAGGTGGCGGCCCACCCTCCTCGCCTTCGTGCGCCGAGCTCTCGGGCGCCGAGACCTCGCTCGGTTGGACCCAGGACGCCGGCGGCTCGGCATCCGCGGCGTGCGCCGGGGCGTGTGCGCCGGCCGGCTCGGCGGCGACCACGCCGGGCTCCACCGTGTGCTGGCCGTTGGCCGCGTGCTGTGGCCCGTTGCCGCTGCCGACGCCGGTGCCGCCACCGGATCCGGTCGCACCGGCGCCCGGCTCGGGGGTGGGCGTGGCCTCCGGGGTGGGACCCGGTTCCCGAGCGCCCGCAGCGGTCGGGTTCTCGGTCCCCGCCCCGACGGCCGGCGCGACCGTGCGGTCCGGGGTCCCCTCCTCGTAGGTCACGACGGGCGCCGGCGATGCCGCCGGCTCGACCGCACCGTTCCCTTCGGGGGTCGGTGCGTCGCCCGGCCCCGACGGTGCCCGGGCGGCGCTCAGGGACCCGGTCGCCGGTCCGGCTCCCGCCCGGAGGGTGCTGGCGGCGGGCGACGCACCGGTCCGGCCGCCCTCCACCGCTTCGTGCGCCTGGACCACCCGCCCGGTCACGGTCACCGTGCTGCTGTCGTAGGAGGAGGTGACGGCGTTCTCAAGGAGTGCGTGCATGGCCGACACCAGCTGGCGGCGGTCGCCCATCACCGCCACCGGGGGTTCGGGCTCCGAGAGCTCGATGGCGATCCCGCGCTGGTCGGCGATGGCGCGCACCCGCTCGACCGCCTCCGCCATCACCAGGTTGACGAGGACGGGTTCGCGCGGTGGTGCTTCCTCCGACTCGATGCGGCTCAGGTCCAGCAGGTCGTCGATGATCCTGCTGACCCGGAACGCCTCGGTCTGGATCCGGCTCGCCAGCCGGCGCGCCACGTCGGGGTCGGGCTCCGCCACGAGGGTCTCGGCCAGCAGGCCGAGGGCGCCCATCGGGGTCTTGAGCTCGTGGCTCACGTTGGCCACGAAGTCGCGGCGGATCTCCTCCAGACGCCGGCGCTCGGAGACGTCGTCGATCATGGCGATCACCCCGAGGGCCCGGCGGCCGTCGTCGATCAGGCGGGCTTGGACCGACAGCGTCCGGCGGGGCGGCCCGTAGAGGTCGAGGGTGCGCTCGGCGGCGCCCCGATCCCAGGCGTCCTCCAGCAGCTCGGTCACCGCCTGGGCGGCGAGGGCGTCGCCCCGCCGGCTCGTCATGAGGGCGTTGGCCCGCGAGTTGCGGTAGATGACGGCACCGCTCTCGTTGCAGATGACGACGCCCTGCGGCAGCGTGTCGAGCGAGCGGCGCAGCCGGATGGCGTCGGCGCTCGAATCGGCGACGGCCTCGGTGGCGGCACCGGTCACCTGTTCGAGGTACGAGAGCGCCCGCTCGATGTTGGCGTCGTCGGACGGGGCGTCGATGCCCAGCCGCGAGCCGAGGGCGGTGAGCCGCTGGGCGATGGCCCGTCGGCCCATCCGCCGGCCCGCGAGCGCAGCCCCCACGACGAGCACCACTGCGATGGCGGCAGCCAGCAGGTATGCCGCGACCGGCGGCAGGCCGGCGATGTGCGAGACGGCGCCGGTCACCTGGAGCGTCGAGCCGGACGCGCTGCCGGTGGCGGATCCCACGCCCTCATCGAGCCTCGCGACCGGTTGGCCGGCTGCTCACGCCGCTCACCTCATCACCTTCCTCGGGTCGTCATCGCCGGCCGGCGCCGCCCACCCCTGCGTCCCACCTTCCCCAGCATGGCAGCACCGTAACGGGGACGCGCGGTTCTCCACGCCCTCTCGGCCGCCGGCCACGGGGCAACGGCGGGCGGGCGGGCGGCCCGGGCCACCAGGCGACGGATCGCAGTAGGGCACACCATTCACTGAGATGGGCTGAAAGGCATTGACGTAGTCCCTTGGGCGCGGTATCATTTCCTGGCGCCCAACGGTCGACCGGACGTTGGGGCGCTGCCAACTCGGGTGGCCAGCGCGCCCACGAGCTTCGGCGGGGTGGCGCCAGGTCGCCTCCACACGGTCCGAACCGGACGGGCGCCCGCTGGCGCCCTGCTCGAGGAGGTCACCGTGCAGCCCTCGGTCGCTCCCCTTCCTGCCCCGTCGCCCCCCCGCACCGCAACCGGTGTGCCCGGCCCGGGACTCCCCTCCCTACCGCTCGGGCACCGGCTGGTGCTCGGCCGGACGCTGGGGCTCGGGCACCGGCTGGGGCTCGGCCACGTCCTGGGGCTCGGTCCCGTCCTGGGGCCAGGGCGCCGGCTGGTGCTCGCCCGCCTCGCCGACGTGTCGCTGCAAGCGACAGCGGGCCAGCTCCCCGGGGGCACCACGTTGCAGAACCTGACCAACGGGATCGGCGGCTGGGCCCTGATCCTCTCGCTCGTCGGCCTGGTCGTCGGCGCCGCCCTGTGGGCCCTGGGCGCCCACTCGCAGAATTTCCACCAGTCGTTCGCCGGGCGGCGGGCCGTCCTCGTGTCGGGGGTGGCGGCGCTGCTGATCGGCGCTGCGCCGGCGCTCATCAACTTCTTCTTCCACACCGGCCTGGGCGTGCACTGACGTGGTCCCCGCGCTCACCCTGCCGGGGTGCCCCCCGCCGCTCGGTCCGGTCTGCACAGTGGTCGGTGGCGCCGGGTCGTCCCTCGCCGGCAGCGCCGCCAGCGCGGTCCTCTCGGCCATGGCCGGCTGGGTCGTGACCGGGGCGGCCTGGCTGCTCACGCAGATCGGCGCCGTCATGGCGTCGAGCACCCGGATCGACTTGAGCGCCCGGTGGTTCACCACGCACTACGCGGTCATGGCCGGCATCGCCATGGCGGTGGCGCTCCCCCTCCTGCTGCTCGCTGCCGTGCAGGCGGTCTACCGCCAGAGCCCCTCGGTGCTGGCTCGCGCGGCGCTCGTCCAGGTCCCGCTGGCTGCGCTCCTGACGGGGGCGGCCATACAGCTCGTGCAGCTCTCCCTCGTGCTGAGCGACGTCCTCTGCTCGACCGTGGCCGCAGGCACGGGCAACAACATCGACCAGGCGCTCAGCGGGCTGGCAGGTGCCCTCGTCGACCAAGCGGCCGGCGGGCCCTCGTCACCACCGCTCTTCGTGGCGGCACTCGGCGCCCTGCTCGTCGCGGGCGGTGCCCTCCTGTTGTGGTTGGAGCTGCTCGTCCGTGCGTCGGCCGTCTACGTCGCCGTGCTGTTCCTGCCGCTCGCACTGGTGAGCCTGGTGTGGCCATCGGTCACCCACTGGTGTCGCCGGCTCGTGGACACCCTCGTCGCGCTGGTGCTCTCGAAGTTCGTCATCGTCTCGATCCTGTCGATGGGTGCCGGGGCGCTCGCCGCCGGCACCGCCAACGGGTTCACCGCGGTGCTGTCCGGGGGCGCGCTGTTGCTGCTCGCCGCCTTCACCCCGTTCGTCTTGCTCCGGCTCATCCCGCTGGTGGAGGCGGGCGCAGCGCACCAGTTGGAAGGCGCCCGTCAGCGAGTGCGGCGCGCCGCCCTACCGGTCCCGGGTGGTGCCGCCACGCTCGCGCTGAGGACGGCGCGGGACTGGCGCCAACCGGCGCTCGACCCGGGCCAGCCCGGCACCCTGAGCCCGGGATCGGCCGGCCCGCCAATGCTCGGGCCGGGAGGAACCACGCCAGGCACCCCGAACGGGCAGGCCCTGGCGGGCGGCGCACCGGCTTCGGCCGGGGAGCGCGATCACCAAGATCGGGGCGGCGGTGAGGCAGGGATCCCCCACCTCGGCGGGGACCCGGCGTCGGTCGCGGCCTTCCACGATGCCGTGACCGGTCCAGGTGCCATCGGGTCCGGAGCGCGGGGCACGGGCGGCGTGCTGCCCGGCAGGACGATGCTCCCACTGTGGACGACGCCGGCGGCTGCCGAAGGCAGCCCGGACGAGCAGGCCACCCTCGCGTGGACACAGGAGGACCCTCTCGGTGCCGGCGGTGCCGACCACACGCCAGCCCGTTGGAGCCCTGCTGCCGCCCCGCCGAGCAGCGGCACCGTTCCCGGCATCACCGCGCCGGCCACGCGGCCTGCCCGCTTGCCAGGTCCGCCGCCCGGCGAACCATCCGACCCGCTGGCCGGCGCGTCCGGTGGATAGGGCCGGCGGGCGCTACCGGTTCGGTCCCCGCGAGCGACGGGGTCTGATCGCCGGCTGGCGGGGCGGCCAGATCACCGCCGTCGCCGCGGGCCTCGTCCTCGCCGTCCTCGCGCTTCGCTCACGCCCGACCGTTCCCTCGGTGGTGGCCGCGATGGTGGCCGCCGGTGGCGGGGTCGCCGTCGCATGGTGGCCGGTGGCGGGCCGGACGCCGGAGGAGTGGCTGCCGGCGGTCGTGCGGTGGACGCTCGGCGGCGGGGGCAGGCGGCGTCTCCACCCGAGTCGCCAGGCGGCGCGCGGTCATTGCCTGGGTCCGGACGGCCAGCCCTGCCTGCCGTCGCCGGGCGCCGGGCGCCGGGCCGCCAGGGGGACGCGAGCTCGCCCGCCGGCGGGGCCGTTCGGGCGGCTCGCCATGCTGTCGGCCGACGGCGAGGACGGCAGGCCGGTAGCCGTGGTGCTCGATCGCCGCACCCGGACGTTCACCGCTGTTCTCGAGGTGCGTGGTCACACGTTCGCCCTCCTGGGCCCGCGCGAGAAGGACGGCCGCGTGGCGGGCTGGGCGTCCGTGCTCGCCTCGCTCGCCCGCGAGCGCTCGGCGGTCCACCGCCTCCAATGGCTCGCCACCACGGTGCCCGACGACGGGGACGCCCTGCGGCGCCACCTGGACGAGCGAGGGGTGCTGACCAGAGGATCGGCGGCGCAGCATTCCTACCGCGAGCTGCTGGCGTCCTCCGGAGCGACCACATGCCGGCACGACGTGCTCCTCGCCGTGCAGGTGCGGGCGGCGGGGCTCAGCGGCCGGGCCACCCGCGCCGCCGCTGGCGGCGGTGACGCCGGCGCCACGGCCGTCCTCCTCCGAGAGGTCACGGGCCTCCGGCGGCAGCTCGAAGGTGCCGACGTGGTGGTCGAGCGCGCCCTCGATCCGCGCGCCCTCGCCATCGCCATACGGCGGACGACCGGTGCCGCCCCCGTCGGAACGTCGCCCGGCTGCCCGCCCTGCCCCGTCGGGTGGCCGTGGCCGGCGGCCACCGAGGAGGAGTGGGCGTGCGTGCACACGGACGCGACCTGGCATGCCACCTACTGGATCGCCGAGTGGCCCCGGGTGGACGTCGGCCCCGAGTTCCTCGGCCCGCTGCTGCTCGGCTCCGTCCGTCGCTCCGTCTCCGTCGTGATGGAGCCGGTCAGCCCGACCCGGGCCGTCCGCCAGGTGGAGCAGGCTCGCACGGCCGACCTCGCGGACGCCGAGCTGCGCCGGCGGGGCGGCTTTCTCTCGACCGCCCGCCGCGAGCGCGAGGCCGAGGGTGCGGGCCGGCGGGAGGCGGAGCTCGCCGACGGTCACGCGTCGTTCCGCTTCGCCGGCTACGTCACGGTGACGGCGCCATCGAAGGACCAGCTGGTCGAAGCGTGCGAGGCGACCGAGCAGGCAGCCGGCCAGTGCCGACTGGACCTCCGGCGGCTGTTCGGCGAGCAGGAGGCGGCCTACGCCACCGCCTTGCCGTTGGCCGTCGGCCTGGCGTGACGGCAGGCCGAGGTGCGGACCACGCCGCCACGCGTGCGGAGGTGACCGGTCGGCACGCAGCGCCGTTGGCGACGACCGTTCCACGACGTGAGGCCCGCACCACGCCACCACCCGCCGCTCGTCACGCCCCTCGCCGCGCTCGCGCCCCTCGCCGCGCTCGCGCCCCTCGCGCTGGAACGGCGCCGGTGCTGAGGCCGCGCACCGGGCCCCGGGTCCCAGCCCACCAGGTCACGACGCGGCACCTCGGGGCGGCATACCCGCTCCTGGCGGAGGCGGGGCTCGGCCACCGGGGCGTCCTCGTCGGGCGGGACCTCCTCGGTGGTGCCTTCGTCCACGATCCGTTCGAGCTGTACGCCGCCGGCGTGACGACGAACCCCAACATGATCGTGTTAACACACTTCAGATTGAGTCACGGGTCGGGATTTGAACCCGCGACCTTCGGGTTATGAGCCTGGGCTCGCTGGTTGATCGCTGTTGGTCCAAGTGGGCCAATGGCCGCCTGAACTGCGGCTTCGCCGTTCCGGCCTTGGCCGTCGTTGGTCACTCCCGGACGGCATCGGTCGGAGTTTCGCTGTCATCACGCTGTCATTGGCCGGGAGAGAGAGGCAGGACCGCGAACCGCCCCGGCGAACCGGGACAAACCCCAGGCCAGGGGGCACGCGGGACCGAGACGAGCGACCGGACACGGAGACCGGACACGGAGACCGGACACGGGCGCCGGGCCGGGGACGGACGGGGCGGGGACGGACGCCGGGCGCGGGCACCGGGACCGGGCGCCGGGGCGAGAGCCGGGGCCGGGAGGCGGAGCGCGAGAACGGCCGGCGAGCCGGGCAGGGCGCCCCAAGCGCCCGAGTCCGAGCGAGCCGGGACGAGCGGGACCGGGGCGAGTAGGAGAGGCAGGCGCCTACGGCGCCCGGAGGCGGGACACGCGGACCCGCGACCTCCCGTACAGCCTCACCCCCGGCCAGCTCCCGCAGCCACCCTCCCACCAACGGAGCCGCAGGGTACCGCCCAGGATGCCCAGACAGGGCGCTGTCGTCGCCGTGGTCACCCGCTGGGGCCAAGTGGCGCCATCAGGCGCCCAAGGGGACGACACCGTCGGCTACGGGCACGGGCGGGGCCGCCGCCGGGGCGGGGCGCTCTGTGACGGGAACTGGCGAGGCTAGCCAGAGAGGTCAGGGGACGGTCAGGGGCTGAGCAGCGCGCCCGTCGCCGCCAGTCACGGATGGCGGCCCCGTCCGACCCAGTACCGCCCGGACTCGTGTCGCCCTTGCGTGGCCGATCCACCCTGGGAGCGACGCTTCGCGCGCCCGCGAGAGGGGTGCATGCCGGCCCGGGCGGCGACGTCACGGATCGTCGAGCGCCGCGCACGGCCGCGCACTGGTCGCCCCGGGCCGGCGGGGGGCGCCCCCGGCCCGGCTCAGGCTCGCGCCCAATACGACGCCGACGCCTTGCTCTCCCGCAAGGACTCCGGCGTCTCGAACCCGGGCGCCATTGAGGCGCTTGTACCCGCCATTACCTCGTGGTGCTCGATGTCGAGGAGGCGGAGCCAGCTCTGCTGGCCGAGCGTGAGGCCGATGGCGCAGCCGAGCTCGACGAGCTCGGCTTCGGAGAAGTGGCTGTGCAGGCGCTCCCAGAAGGCATCGTCGGTCTCAAGGCGCCAAGCGATGGCCTCCGCGTAGGCAAGGGCCGCCTTCTGGCGGTCGGTGAACCTGTCGGAACGCTCGAAATTGAGCAGCTCGTCGTACTGCCCCTCGACCAGCCCGAGCTGGCGCCCCTTCTCCGACCGCTGATTGCCGCAGTACTCGCACTTGACGGTCCGCGAAATGTACACGCGGCACAGCTCCTTCACGGCGTGGTCACAGATGCCGTTGCGGAAGAGGTCGTTCCAGCTGTTGGCGAAGAACCAGAAGGCCGCCGGGACATGGGCCCGCACGGCGGAGCTCTCCGGTCGCGGCGTCCCTTCCCGGGCGCAGCGCGCCATCTCCTGGCGCATCTCGTCGGTCATGTCCTCGACGGCGATATAGCTGATACGCGGCATTCCGGACATGACGACCCCCGTGGTGGATTGGCAATCGGTTGCCGATGCATGTTCGCGCGCCACCCGAACCGGAGCAAAGCCCGTCCTACGAGCCGGTGGCTATGGTGGCTGTCTGGCCAGGGTGGATCGGGCTACACCAGCCCTTTCGAAGGAAGTGGACCATGCAGGCAGTGGTGATCGACGATGGGCGCCTGCGGTGGATGGAACGCCCCGATCCGGCGCCGGGTCCCACCGAGCTGCTCGTCGCCGTCCGCGCCGCCGGCCTCAACAACGCGGACCTTTTGCAGCGTGCCGGGACCTACCCGCCACCCCCCGGGGCGTGCCCCGACATACCAGGGATGGAGATGGCGGGCGAAGTGGCGGCCGCCGGGCGCTTGGTGCGGCGGTTCGGCGTGGGTGACCGGGTGATGGGCCTCGTCGCCAGGAACGGCGCCCAGGCGACGTTGGCAGTTGTCGACGAGACGCACGCTCTGGCAGTGCCCGATCGCGTGAGCTGGTCGGAAGCAGGGGGTTTCTCCGAGGCCTACTGCACCGCCTTCGATGCCTTGTTCATGCAGTGTCATCTCATGGTCGGCGAACGGGTGCTCGTGACGGGGGCGGCGGGTGGCGTGGGTACCGCCGCGGTGCAGCTGGGTGCCGCCGCCGGAGCTGAAGTCGTGGCGTCGGTGCGAGACCGGAGGCGCCATCCCGAGGTCGCCGCCCTCGGGGCCAGGGAGGTGGTCGTGCCCGACCAGGTTGCCGACCGGGGGCCCTACGATGTCGTCCTCGAGTTGGTTGGGGCGCCAAGCGTGGCGAGCGCGCTCGGGGCATTGCGAACCGGGGCCCGCGTCGCGGTGATCGGCCTCGGCGCTGGGTCGCGTCTCGAGCTCGACCTGGTAGACCTCCTGCGGGCGCGGGCCCGCCTCGCGGGCTCGACCCTTCGATCACGGGACTGGCGCGAGCTCGGCACCGTCGTAGCCGAGACCGGGGCGAGCGTCCTGCCGCTGCTCGCCGCAGGCCGCCTCCGGGTGCCGGTGTGTGCCGAAGTGCCCCTTTCGGATGCAGCGGCCGGGTATGGGCGTTTTGCCGCGGGTGCAAAGCTCGGAAAGATAGTGCTGACGGCCTGACGGTCCAGCCGAGCGTCTCCTGGCTGGGGCGCTGATCCAGGGTCGCCGCACGAGGCGACGCCGGGGCGACGGGGCTCCGGCGTCGCGACCAGAGAGCGCACGCGAGTGGTCGCGCGGTCGATGGACCCGGTGTGTGGGCCGGCTCACCGATGTTCCGTCGCCGCCGAGCTGTCCGAGACGACCGCCGCCGACATCGAGCAGGCCGACACGGTCGCCGTCGACTCCTGGGTTGAGGGCTTCATCGTCGTGAAGGGTCGGCAAAGGCGGCGCTCAAGGCGATCGGACGGTCGGCTGCGATGGGAGGCAACCCGGCTGCGGTCTTCTGCACGTACGCGAGGAATCCCGGCGCCACGCCCGCCGCCTGGCGCCGGTCGCTCGAGACCAAAGGGGAATTGCCGTGACCGAGAACGCAAGCCCCGGCTCACGCCGCGACCGGTGCGCCGCCGAGCTGGCCAAGCGTCGTTGTGCGTCCCCAGAAGCGACGTGATGGCCCGGCCGCAGCGATGCTTGAGCGGTCCTGGCGGTCGGGTTCAGGGGAGGATCGACATGCAGTCCGAACTGCATGTCGACAGCTGTGGGCTGGCCGGTGCGCCTCGCCTGTGCAGCACAGCCCTGGTCGGGTGCACGACCAATCTCCTACCCTTCGAGACAGCAGTGCCGTCGACGATCAAGGCGTACCCACCCGGCTCGACTGGCGGCCACAACAAGTTCACCTGCGGGTGCTCGCGTGCGTCCGTAGCGCTGTGGCGGCCCGGGGAGGTGACGACCAGCTCCTCGTCGCTACAAGTGACCTCGACCGTGCCACAATACGGCCGGTGCTCCGCGGCAACCGTCAAGAGATACAGATTGCCGACGAACGTGGCCATCTCTTGGCGTAGCCGCTGCAGCGGCTCCGTGGCTACCATGACCCCTTACAGTACCGCCGAGCCGCCCATCTCCGCCGACGGCGCGCGGCCTCGTCCACTGGCCGACCCGGCCGACGGTCGTTCCGCCGCCGCAGGGGAGATCGCCAGACCAAGGGAGACGTACCCGCATCCCGGCGCCTGGGTCCTCCTCGTGGGCGTACGGGACATGTACAGCTCGAGGCCGTCCGCGCCGACGCATCGCGCTGAAGGTGATGGCCGTCCAACTGACGCTGCTCCAGGCGGAGACGGAGGGACGTTGAGGCTGAGTGGCCGGCCCGCTCAGGACGCGACCACGAAGGCAGCGCTCCTCGACGATGCCGACTCGACCCGCTGGTCGTAGTGGCGAGCTCTCCCTCACCGCGCCAGCGGAGTGTAGAAGACCAAGCCGTTTCCCTTGTTGTCGTAGACCACGACTCGGCGCTCGTGGGCGTCGGTGTATGGGCCCTTCACGATGCCACCGCCGCCGGCCTCGACAGCCTGCGCCGCGGTGTCGACATCGGCGGTCTTGATGCCAACGACGACCTGCCCGGGCATGGGATGGTCCACCGCGGTCGCCAGCGCGATGGTGACCGATCCACCATCGAGGGCCGCGAATTGGGCGCCGTCGCGGAACTTCAGGGGCATCCCGAGAGTCTCGGTGTAGAACCGAATGGACTCATCGAGGTCGTCGGTCGACAAGACGACCATCCTCACGTTGTATTCGCTCAATGGTGCCTCCTTGCGACAGCGGTCAGGGTCCCGAACACGGTACCGCCGCCGCCTTCGGATGCACCGACCCTAGGAGGAGCAGGGCTTGATCACTGCCACCGGCACGGCGTAGCAACCTGCCCTGGGCGACGGGGACGAACGGTTCCGCGGGGCTCCGTCAGAATCAACCGCATGAGCAGTCCCTCGTATGGTTCCACAGACAATGAGGTCGCCCGTGAGGCCGAGCAGCTCCTGCGCGCCCATGGCGGTGATCAGCCGCTGTTGCTTCCCAACGTGTGGGACACGGCGTCAGCACGGGCGGTCGCGAGTGGCGGGGTTCCGATTGTCGCCGCGTCGAGCCGTGCTATCGCCCAGGTTCTCGGCGAGGCCGACGACGATTCGAGTGATCCGGACATCGTCTTCTCCTTCGTGGCCAGGATCGCCCGTGCCGTCTTGGTGACCGCTGACCTGGAGGCCGGTCTGCGCTTCTCTCCTTCGGAGCTGGTCGACCGCGTGGACATCGTCGCCAACGCACGGACCGACACCATCAACCGTCACTTGGGCGACCGAGCAGACCATGCCCCCCGAGTCGACCCGACGTCCAGCATGGCACCGTGCGGTTCTGGCGCCAACGGCGACGCACCAGGACCGACATCGCGGCAGGGCCGAGAACACCCGATGTCGTAGCAGGGCGCCGCCGAGCGGGGACTGGTTCGGACTGCCGGGCTCAGCGGAGCCCGTCTACCGGCTGTGCAGCTGCTTCGGTTCGTTGGCGCAGTGGAAGGGCGAAGCCAGCGCCCACGACCCGCGCGCGCACTTGATGCGTCAGGGTTCGTGGGTGGCGGGAGGGCTGTCGGCACCGAGTAGCCGGCGCAGCACGTAGGGCAGGATCCCGCCGTGACGGTAGTAGGCGGCCTCGGCGGGCGTGTCGACGCGCAACACGGCATCGAAGACCGTCCCGCCGGCATCGACGTGCACCGTGGCGGGAATGTCGCCCTCGTTGAAGCCGTCGATACCTGCGATCTCGAAGGTCTCCTCGCCGGTGAGCCCGAGCGAGCTGGCGGTATGGCCTTCGGGGAA
>DAHUZJ010000065.1 GCA_027306585.1 Acidimicrobiaceae bacterium
CGCTCAGCTGCTCGCCGCAGGTGCTGATCCACGCCGGTGCCACGTGCAGCCGGCCGGCCGCCGCCTCCTGGGCGAGCGCCGCGACGATGCTCGGGTACCCCTGGAGCTGGGTCGGGCGAGCCTCGTTCAGGCGCTCGACGACGTCGGGCAGAGGTGATGTGGCCGGGAGATGGACGCCCCGCGTCCCGTCCTCGAAGAAGCCGGTGAAGGCGTGCAGGGCTCCCGACACGTGACGGGAGCTCTGGGCGAAGAACGAGGCCATCGCGGCGTCGAGGTCGTCACCGAGCCGGCCGCGCCAACGCGTGGCGAGCATCACGAACGTGATCCAGTCCTCCCATCCGTACACCACCAGCGAGCGCGTGCCACCGGTCCCCGACGTCGCCAGCACGCGGTAGGTGCCGTCCAGGTAGGGCTCGGTGTCGACCGTCTCGAGGTGCGCGTTCACCCGCTCGAGGGTGAGCCCGGGCACCGTCACCAGCCGGTCGAACTCGGCCATCATCTCGGCCTTCGTGAGGACGGGTAGCGACGGCAGGTCCGCTTCGGTGAACGTCGTGAGGTCCCGGCCACCGAGCCGCTCGCGCCAGAAGTCCGAGTGGGCGGCGGCCCATCCGAGGAGGTCGCGCAGCCGGCGCGTCCGCTCCGCCGCCAGGCGCTCGGCGTCCCACCGCAGCCGGCGGACGCCCTGCAGGTAGGCGTCGCTCAGCGCATCGCGCTGCCGGCGCAGCAGGGTCTGGCGGTCAGCCGGCTCCTCCACCACTTCGCCGTCGGCACCAACCCCTCCCATCCCCACGGGCGACATGGTAGCGACGGCTCTCCGTGACGGACCCCCGCCAGCGCGAGCGGTGTGGTGCGCCGGGCGCCCCGGGCGTCGCCGCCCGGCGTCGCTGCCCGGCCGGTGGTCACGACTCTCCGGGGATCTCCTCCCACCACTGGCACCACCAGTCGGTGCCGACGAGGATCCGCAGCTTCGGGTGCCAGCAGTACGAGAGGTCCTCGTAGGGCTCGAGGTAGTAGCGGCAGTTCTGGCACTTCTCATCGCCGCTCGGGCGGCCGCGGAGCACGGCGTTGGACGCCATGTGGCGAAGCTCGATCGAGAGCTTCTCGTCGATCTCCTTGGGCTCGGGTTCGGGGATCACGTAGTCGGGCACCTCGAGAACCTACCTTGGCGCCACGCCGAGCCGCGGCTCCGGGCGCGGCGCTGGCGCGCCCGCACACGGCCACGCGACCCCGACGTCCTGACCGATGGGCGGCCCGCTTCCCGCCTGCGGGTGGGGTGGCCGGCGCGTGGGGCAACCCGTGGGTGCGCTGTCCACCACCGCGGCTGAGTCGGGCGAGGGACGCGTCCCGCGCCCGTCCCCTCGTGGGCAACATCCGTTTGACGGAGGTTGCCGGAAGGGTATTTAGTGTTGGTGGCGACGACGGGCGTCAGGCCCGGCCGGTGCATGCCGCAGCGGCCGGGGCTTGTCTCCGATCGCGCCATGGGGATGGGTCGGTGGATGAGCGTGCGGAGCGCGGTCGGCCGGCGACGGGGAGATGACAGGGCGGAGGACTGCCATGGCGGGCGCGTACGCGTTTGGCCGAGAGCACGCGCTCAGCCAGTGGACCGAGGAGCGGTCGGGCTGGGGCGGCAACATGGCTGTTGCCAAGCGTGACGAGAGCGTCGGGCTGGTCGCGCGCGGCCGCGAGCTCGCGCACATCGACGAGTTCCTGTGGCAGGCCCGCCGGGGGAGCGGTGGCGCGGTCGCGCTCCGAGGCGAGCCTGGTGTCGGCAAGAGCGCGCTGATCGAAGCAGCGGTCGCCCGCGCGAGCGAGTTCCGGATCGTCCAGATCCGGGGGAACACCTCGGCGGACGGCGTGGTGGTGCCGGCGGAGTGGCCCCAACCGCTCGGGGAGCTGGCCAGGCGGTTCGACGTCGCCGCTCGGCCCCACCACCCGACGCTGGCGCTCGGCCAGGGCGCCGTCGACGTCCCGGCGCCGCCGCCGGCGACAGTCGTCGATGCCATCACGGGCGTGCTGCGCCGGATGGTCGAGCTCACCAGCAACCCGGTGCTCGTGACCATCGACGACTGCCACACCCTGCCGGTGTGGTTCGTCGACGCCATGGCGCACTCCGTCTTGGCACATCTGAGCGATCGTCCGCTCAGCCTGGTGCTGGCCTGGCGGGACACGCCCCACCTCACCCCGTTCGGCCTGCAGCGGACCGACCTTCCGCAGCACCGCCTGGGTGGGCTCGACGTGGTGCAGGCCATGCGCCTCCTGTCGTGGCACTTCGACGTGCTGCCCACCGAGCGGGTCCTCACCGAGCTCGTGGCCGGGACGGGTGGCAACCCGCTGGCCTTGCTCGACGTGTGCGGCAGGCTGACCGCGGAACAGCTCGAGGGATGGGAGGCCCTGCCGGATCCCCTGCCCATCGGCGACGCCGTCGTGAGGGCGTTCGACGTCGCGCGCCATCTTCCTCCCGCGGCCCAGCGGGCGCTTGCCGTTGCGTCCGTGGCACGCGTGCCTCGGGACGTCCTGCTGGCCGTGCTGGAGGACCTCGGCCACGACTTCGACGACCTCGGACCGGCGATCGACGCCGGGGTCGTCGTCGACCGTGGCCGGCGGATCGATTTCGTCCATCCCCTCGTCCGGGCGGCGTCCTTCCATCGAGCCCCCGTGGAGGTGCGGCGGGCGGCTCGCCGCGCTCTCAGCGCCGAGCTCGCCCGCCGTGACGCCATCGAGCCGAGCGCCTTCCATGCTGCCGCCGAAGCCGAGGCCCCCGACGAGACGGTCACGCGTCGCCTGGGCGAGGCCGCACGGGTCGCGCTCGACCGCGGCGACCCCGAAGCGGCCGCCCGGCACGAGGAGACGGCGGCGCGGTTTGCCGTCACCGGCGACAGCGTGGCCCAGCACCTGGTCGCGGCCGCCACCCTGTGGATGACGGTCGGGCAGCTCCGCCGGGCCGAGCAGTGCCTCGAGCGTGCCGGTGGGCTGGACGTCACCGACGCCACGCGGGGCGAGATCGAGTACCAGCTGGCTCGGCTCGCCGGTCCGGCCGACGAGGGCGAGGTGGCCGACCGCATGGTGGCCGCTGCCGAGCAGTGCCTGGCGGAGGCACCGCACCGCGCACTGGCCATGCTCGTCGACGCCGCAGCGCGCAAGATCCTGGCCGACGAGCCCGAGGCCGGCGAGTCGATCGCCGAACGGGCGGCGCGCCTTGCCGGGACGTACAGCAGCCACGCCGAGGTCCTCGCCGGCGCCGTCCGATCGGCGGCCCTGCTGCGAGCCGGCCGGCCCCTCCAGGACATGGCCGACCGCAGCCGCGTGTCGCTCTTGATCGGCCAGGCCGAGAGGTACACGTCGTCGCCGGAGGTCGCGCTCGTCGTGGGGCGGTGCCTCCAGGACCAGGGCATGCGCCGCCAGGCGGATCGGTGGAGCCAGTGGATCGGGTGGTGCGCCGAGCGTGGCGGCGACGTGGCGCTGGCGGCCGTTCCGCACCTGCTCCGGGCGCACACGGACCTCGAGGACGGTCACGTGAGCGACGCCGGCCAGGCGGTGGCGCGAGCTGCCCGCCTGGCCGAGCAGGGATGCAGCCCGGGGCTGGCGGCGTGGTCCTGGAGCCTGGCCACCCGGGTCCATGCCGTCACCGGTGACTACGAGGCCGGTTTTCGGGATTGCGCCCGGTTGTTCGCCGTCGCCGACCGGGTCGGCCGCTCGGCGCGAGCGCGGGCCATGCCCGCGCTGGCACTGCTCGAGCTCGAGCAAGGACGGATAGGGCCGGCGTTCGCCTGGGTCCGCACCGCCGAGGAGGATCTCTCCGGCGGCCGGCACGACGGCGGGTGGCGCGGCCCCGAGGCCGTCCTTGCCGAGGTCGCACCGGATCTGATCACCGTTGCCGTGCTCAGCCGGTCGTCCGAAGGCGTCGCGCGGTGGGCGGCGCTCAGCGAGGACACGGGGGCGGCCGCCGGGAGCTGGCATGCGTGGGCACGAGCTGCCGGGACGGACGACGCCGCCGAGGCGGTGCAGCTCCTCACCGAGGCGTCGGACGCCTATGCCACGGCGCCGCTGGCCCTGGCTCGCCTCGACCTGTGCCGGGCGGTACGGCTCGCCGACGCAGGTCGGCTCGAGGAGGCCCGCACCGTGCTGGAGGCGCTCCAGCGCCGGTGCCTGGAGATGGGTGCGAAGGGCCTCGCGGCCCTGACCGCCAAGGAGCTCGACCGGATGCCCCCGCTGCGCGTGCCGGCGCACACCGGCCCGTGGGGCGCCGGCGACCCGCTCACAGAGCAGCCGGCGCCAGTGGTCGTCCATGGTTGGGAGATCTCCCTCCTTGGCGACTTCCTGGTGCGCGACCGGGGCAAGCCGGCGCACCTGCCACCGAGCCTGGCCACGCAGGCCATCAAGATCGTGGCGCTCGAGTCCCGGATCTCGGTCGACGAGCTCGTCGAGCTCCTGTGGGACGACGCCGAGCCGGGGGTCGGCGCCCGCCGGCTGCGGAACGTGCTGTGGCGCATCCGCTCGGCGTGCGGGGAGCTGCTGGTCCGGGAGGGCCAGTTCGTCCGGCTGGCCGACGACGCGGTCACCGACCTGTCGCGCTTCCGGGAGCTCGCGTCCCAGGCCCTGGCGCACGGTGTTCCCCGAGAGCAGGCGGCCCGAGCCGCCCGGGTGGCGCTCGAGCAGTACCGGGGGGAGCTCCTGCCCGGTGATCGCTACGCCGACTGGGCGGCGTCGGCCAGGGAGGCCGAGGCGCGCACCCACGTGCGGCTGCTCGACCTGCTGGTGGACGACGCACTGGCCGACGACCGCACGTCAGAGGCGCTGGCACTGCTCGACCGGCTGGCAGAGGCCGATCCCTACGACGAGCGCCACCACATCCAGATGGCCGAGGTACACCTGCAAGCGGGGAACCGGCGCCGAGCGCTCGACGCCCTCGAACGGGCGGAGCGGATCCTCGACGAGCTCGGCGTGGCGCCGTCACCGGCCGTGCGGCGGCTCCGTGACTCGCTCACGTCCTGATCGCCGCCGGCCGGGAGGCTCCTCCGCCTCGCCGGCCAACGCGCCGCGGCACAGCATGAGGCGCCGGGCGAGCTTGGCCGTCACCAGCTCGACCTGTCGGCTGCCCGCCCGCCGTGCGGCGCGGCCGGTGGCCATGAGGGCGGATGCCGCCAGCGCGGCGTGGCGGTGGCGCGCGACGGCGAGCACCAGCCGGTCGAGCGGCGTCGGCAGGTCGTGCACGAGCGCCGCGGGGTCGAACGGCCCGAGGCGTGATCGATGGGCACGGTGCAGCTCGGCGCGCCCGGCACCCTGCCGCCGGGCGTCGCGGAGGAAGGCGGCGTCGTCACGCTCGTGGTGGTGCACGGCACGCAGCGTCGGGTCGAACCGCCCCGTGATGCCCGCCTGTGCCAACCGGTACCCGAGATCACGGTCGGCGTGGTAGTGGGCGCGGAACGCGGGCGAGGCCAGGCCGACGCGCAGGCAGTCGGCGCGGCGCATGGAGAGGTTCCCGGTCCAGAGCGCGTCGAGCACGGCCCGCTCACCGCGGAGGAGCGCCGAGACATGGGCGTCGTACTCGGCAGCGTAGAGGCGGGTCCCGATGGGCGAGGCGCCGCGATCTCGGAGGGCAACGGGCATCGGGCCGACGACGGCCAGCGCGCTGCCGGCCCGGTGGTGACGGAGGTGGCCCGAGACGGTGCCCGGATCGGGCACGACGTCGTCGTCGAGGAGCACCACCACGTCGCCCCGGGCGGATCGGACGCCGACGTCCAGGGCGCCGAGCTGACCGAGGTGGGGTACGCCCAGCGGGCGAAGCCGCGGCCGGCTGGCGGCAAGCCGCTCCAGGACGTCGCTCGACCGGGCATCGGCCCCATCGACGACCACGATGAGCTCCGCGACGGCCGGATCGGAGAGGACGGCGTCGACCAGGAGGGCGAGGCGCTCGGACCGGCCGACGGTGGCGAGGACGACCGACGCGCCGGTGAGCAGCCCGTCGTCGGCCCCGTCTCGTTCCTCGCCTGGGGCGCCGTGGCTGGCCGGACGGCCGAGCTCGCTGCCGCCGTGGGCGGTGAAGCCCGCTGCTTCTTCCCGCCCGGTGGCCGACGTCCGCCCGTGGCCGTCCGTTGGGCGCTGTCGGCGCTGGCCACGATCGGCCACCTGAGCGTGCGCCGCCCCCGGTGGGTCGTCGTCACCAACCCGCCCCTTCCGGCTGCCCTGGTCGCCTGGACCGCGGGCCGCCTGCTCGGCATCCGGGTCGCCATGGACAGCCACCCCGGGGGGTTCGGCGCCCAGGGCGACCGCGTGGCCGCCCGGCTGCAGTGGCTGCACCGCTGGCTGGCCCGGCGAGTCGAGTTCTCGATCGTGGCGGCGGAGGTCTGGCAGCACGCCGTCGAGGCGTGGGGTGGGCGCGCGGTCGTCGTCCACGAGGCACCAGGGGCCTGGGAGCCTTCCCCGGCCCGGCGGCATGCCCGCCTCAAGATCCTGTGCGTCGGCCGCTTGGCCGCGGACGAGCCGTGGGAGGCGGTGCTGGCGGCGGCTGCGGACGTGCCCGAGGTCGACGTGGCCTTGACCGGGGACCCGACCCGCGCCCGCCTCGCTGTCGACGAGCTCCCCGAGAACGTCACCTGCGTCGGGTTCCTCCCGGCCGACCGCTACGCGGCGGCCGTGGTCGAGTCGGACGTGGTCCTCACGCTCACCACCGAGCCCGGGTCGGTCATGCGGGCCGCCTGCGAGGCCGTGTGGGCCGGCCGGCCGCTCATCGTGTCCGACTGGCCGATCGACCGCGAGCTCTTCCCGTACGCCGTCCATGCGGCCAACGAGCCCCGGGCGCTTGCCGACGCCTTCCGGATCGCCGACGCCGAGCACGAGCGCTTGGCTGCCATGACCGCGGTCGCCCGGGAGCGCCAGCTGGCCCGTTGGCGTGCACAGCGCGCCGAGCTCCTCGCCCTTCTGGGCGCGCCGCCGCCCGGCGGCGGGCGGCGTGGGCGGCACAGGGGTTGAGCGCCCGGCGGCGCGCCCCTGGCCACCGTCAGCGGCCCGGGGCGCTGCCATGGAGGAGCCGGCTCGGCGTACGGGCGAGGATCCGGAGGTCGGTGCGGAGCGACCACGAGGTGGCGTACTGGACGTCGAGGCGGCACAGCTCGTCGAAGGAGACCTCGTGCTGACCGCACACCTGCCACATGCCGGTCAGACCTGGGCGCACGTCGAAGCGCCGGAGCGCCCAGCCGTGCAGGTCGGCGCACTCCTCGGCGACGAACGGCCGCGGGCCGACCAGCGACATCTCGCCGCGCAGCACGTTGATGAGCTGGGGCAGCTCGTCCAGTCCCGTCCGCCGCAGCAGGCGGCCGGTCGCCGTGACCAGCGAAGGGTCGGGGACGTCGAAGAGTGTCCGGGGCGTGCCGGCCACCGCCAGCGGCCGGCCGCGCATGGTGCGGAACTTGAAGATCGTGAACGGCCGGCGGTCGCGGCCCACCCGACGCTGGCGGAACAGCACCGGGCGCCCTGATTCCAGCGCGACGCCCGCGGCGATGACCAGGAGGAGCGGCGACAGCACGAGGAGCAGCGAGGTGGCCACGGCCAGGTCCAGGAGGCGCTTGGCGGCGCCCGACAGGCGCCCGGCCTTGCCGCCGAGGTTGAGCAGCGAGAGGCCTGCCACGTCGTGGAGCCGGCTCTCCCATCCCGCCAGCTCGAAGTAGCGCACGACCACGTCGACCTGCACCACGTCACGTAGGGCGAGGACGAGCTCCGCGCTGCGTGAGGGGTGGCGACGAGAGAAGGCGATCACCACGCGGTCGGCGTCTGCGACGCGGCAGAGCGCCGGGAGGTCGTCGACCGGACCGAGCACGTCGTGGGGCGTTGCCGGATCGTCGTCGACCGTCCCCACCACCTCGACCAGGGGCGACCGGTCGAGCCGGCGGGCCAGGTCGCCGGCGACCTTCCCCGAGCCGACCACGATGACGCGGCTGACCCGCCGCCGGTCGGCGGCCACCAGGGCCACCGCCATCGCACGGAAGGCTGGGACCAGCACCAACGAGGCGCCGACGACGAGGGCCACACCCAGCAGTGGCATGCGGCCGCGCAGCGGTCCGGCCGATCCCGCCGCCAACAGGACGAGTCCCGCCGTGCAGATCGCGGTCACGAGCGAGAGCAGGTCGTCGGCCACTCCGGGCGCCAGCCGCCGTCGCGCCCCGGTGTAGCTCCCACGGAGGGCGAGGACGGCGAGCGTCACGACCACGGCGACGGGCAGGAAGGCCAGGGACCGGAAGCTCGGGTGCGTGGCACCGCCGACGGGCGGCTGGGCGAAGGCGAGAAGCGCCGTGGCGGCGGCGGCCGTCGTCACGGCTGCCAGGTCGCTGGTGAAGAAGAGGCGCGCCAGGGACCGGCGCACCCTGCGGGGGGCCGCCAGCGCCGCCGGCGGCGCCGGGGTGGGGGCCGGGGCGGTGACGAGCGGCTCGTGCGCCCACGGGCCGTCGGCCGTGTCGACGACGCGGAGCGAGGGGAAGCTCACCGGTACCTCCTCGCCGGGGTCGGCGACCCGCCGAGCGGCGGGGCGTCGCCGCTCCCGGAGGCCGTGGCGTAGGCGACCTGGTCCGCCGCCGTGGCCAGGACGAAGGACGCGACCTGGTCGACCGAGCGGACCAGCGTCCGCGCACGCGTGGCGACCGCCTCGATCTCACCCACGAGCCGCCCTTCCGTCAAGGCGTCCGAGCGCAGCCGGACGATGTAGGAGATCAACATGGTCGGCACCGTACGGAGGAGCCGTTCGTCGGCCGTCCTCCGCCCCATTGGACGCCGGCGGGACGGCGCGCCGGGGCGATGCCCGGAGGCGGTGGGCGGCGCCCGTCGACGGCGCGTCCCACCTGCCCCACGGACGGTGGGCCGAACACCTCCGCCGCCCGGGACGCCGACGGGACCGACGGCTCCTACCGTGCAGGGCCGTGAGCCCCGAAGACGCATACATCCAACAGACGCTGAAGCTCGCCAGAGACTTGTGCATCGGCATCGGCGCCTTCTTCGCCGCCCCCGCAGGCGACGTCGACGTGAACCTGTCCGACGTGATGGTGCCCGAGGACGGGCAGCATCGGATCGAGCAGCTCGCCCGGGCGTGCCTCGTCCACCCTGCCGTCAACGGACGGGCGCTCTTCTGGAACGCCGAGGTCACGACTGAGGCGGAGTCAGCCGAACGGGCGCTCGCCTGCGTGGCCGCCCCGGTGTGGTCCAACGGCACATGGCTCGGCGTCCTCGGCGTCGTCGACATGTGGCTGCCGGAGCTCGACGACGAGCAGCGGGCCGGCCTCCTCTCGCTCGCTCGTACGCTCGCCCGGCGGCTCGGCGAGCTCGCCGGTGCCGCCCGCTCCCAGGCAGCGGAAGCCGTCCCGGAGGAGCGCTGGCCAGTGGGCGAGGGTCGCCTCCGCCTCGAGGCGCGGGTCGTCGAGACCCCGCCGGCGCAAGGAGGGCCTGTCGCCGCAGCTCCGAGGCCGAGCCGACCGGTGCCGGCGGGCGTGGAGGCGGGCTCTTCCGAGCCGTTCCTCGGGGAGGTGCTCGACAACCTGCCCTATGGGCTCCTCGTGACTCGCGCCGATGGCGCCATCGTCCTCGCCAACCAGACCTTCTCGGCGATGACGGACCTGGCGATCGACGACGTCCTGGGAGAGGACGTCCTCCAGATCGTGGCCGCACCGGAGCCGCTGCCGGGTGCACCCCGCGCCGAGACGCTGGTCGGCATGCTCGGTGGGACCACCGCCGACCACCGGCTGCGCATCACCCGGCGGGGTGGCGAGACGGTCCTCGTCGAGGCCAACGGGCGCCGGCTGTCGAGCCGCTACGCCGGCGACTGCTTCGTGACCCTCGTCCGAGGCAGCCGGGCGTCGGGCTCCGCGGGGCCGGAGTGGAACGTCCAGATCGAGGAGCTGCTCGACGGTCTCGACGACGGCATCGTGTCGTGCGACGGCGACGGCGTCGTGGTCCTGGCCAACGAGGCGGCTCGGAGGCTCCACGGGCTCTCTGCCGAACGCCCGCTGGTGGGCCTGGCGTTCCCCGCGTCCACGGCGTTGCGCACCACGTCGGGCGCCCCCCTGGCGACCGACGACCACCCGCTGCTCCGAGCGCTCAGAGAAGGCGCGCCCACCTCGGCGCACGCCCTCCTGCGAACCGGCGGCGAGGAGGTCACACGCCACATCACGATCTCCGCCCGACCGCTCGGCCCTGGGGCCCAGGGCGGGGCCATCGCGGTGCTCCGAGACGTCACCTCCGAATGGGAGGAGCAGGAGCAACTGGCCCACTACGCGCTCCATGACCCCCTCACGGGGCTGGCGAACCGCTACCTCCTCGCGGAGGAGCTCGGCCGGATGCTCCAGGGCCTGGCCCGGCGAGCCGGCTCCGTGGCGCTGGTGTTCCTCGACCTCGACGGCTTCAAGGAGATCAACGACGCCCATGGCCACGACGTGGGTGACGAGGTCCTCAAGGCCGTGGCGCGGCGCCTGCAAGGGGCGGTTCGGAGCGACGACGTGGTGGCACGCCTCGGTGGGGACGAGTTCGTCGTCGCCCACATGACGTCCGGTCGCCTGTCGGACGGCGACATGGTGGTGGCCCGCATCCGCAAGGTCCTGTCCGCCCCCTACCGCTTCGGCGGCCGGGTGTTCGACATCGGTGTCTCCGCCGGCTGGGTCAGCACGACCTCGTCGTCGATGGAGGCAGAAGCTCTGCTCAGCCAGGCCGACCAGGCCATGTACCGAGACAAGCGGCGTCGGGGCTCCGGCGTCCAGGGAGGTCGTTCATGACGTCGACCATCACGCCGGCGACGCCGGCTGGCTCCGGCGCGCGGGTGCCGTCCGACCTGGACCAAGCGCGCGCGATGGGGCGGGACCTGGCACGCGAGATCGCGGTGCCGCTCGCCGCAGCCGGCCAGCGAGGCGTGGAGCAGATGGTCCGAGCGGGCATCCCTCGTCTGGCCTACTTGGGCATCCGCGCCGACGTCGTGCGCTCCCGGCCCAACTGCATCGTCGTGCGCAGCACGCCGGGCCCTGCCGAGAGCGAGTGCGGGTGCGCCCTCATCACCGCGTGGCTGGAGGCCCTCCCCCGAGTTGCCCTCCGGGCGCTCGGGACCGTCGTGGAGTCGTCGTGCACGACGCGAGGCGGGACCTCGTGCATCCACACGCTCCTCTGGCAGGTCCCCGGCGGCGCGGTGGCTACCGAGGGCGCCCCGGTGCCTGTCGCGACGACGGCGCCTGTGACGTCCGACCCGGCGGTCCCGGGGCCGGTGACCCGGAAAGACGGGCACGCACCGACCAGCTCGACCATGAACGCGACCGCACCGACCGCACCGACCGCACCGACCGCACCGACCGCACCGACCGCCGCGGCTTTGGCGCCCACCGGGGCCATGGTGCCCGCGGCCCTTCCTTCGAAGCTCCCGCAGGAGGCGGCACCCCACGTCCCGCCAGCGCAGGCGTCAGAGGGGTCCCCGGCGACGAGCACCGACCAGCCGGTGCGCAAGGCAGACCGCCGTAGCGGTGATCGCCGGGCGACGCCTGCCGCTGAGGCCCCGACCCAGGGGGAGCGCCGGGGGCGCGACCGTCGCGCTCCCCGTCCCGAGCCGGGCGTCTCCTACCCGGACAGCTGGGCCGGAAAGGCCACCCTGGCCTTTCGTGCCCGTGCCGGCGCGTCCCCGACCGAGGCGGTCGTGGCCAACGGGTTGCCCGAGCTGACCGGGGAGGCGGGCGTGCCGACGTCGGGCGAGGCGCCGAAGCCCGACGGGACGCCGAAGCCCGACGGGACGCCGACGTCGGACGAGGCGTCGAAGGGATCGTCGGGGGCGGACACGCACCCGGCGGTCGCGTCGACCCCTGCACCTCTTCACGACGTCATCACGATCCCCGCAGCCCGGGTGTTCCAGCAACCGTCCGCGGCTCCTCTCGGCACCCGGTCCAACGGGCGTGGCGCCTCGGGGCGCCGCTCGAGCGGCCGGCGGAGCCGCTGGGCCTGGCTGCGCCGCCGCGTCTGGCTGCTCGCGCTCGGTGTCGTCGCCGGTTCCGGCGGCGGGTACCTCGCCAGCGCACACCACGTGCCCTCGTACAGTGCGACCGCCGTGCTGGTCGTGCGCGTGGGCGCATCGCCGACCGGCCCGGGGAGCGCCAACGACGCCCTCGCCTTGGCGATCACCGACGCCGCCCTCATGCCGAGCGACCAGTCCGTCGTGAGCGAGGTCGCCACCGACCTGCACCTGCCGGTGGCGTCGGTGTCGCACGACATCGTGGCGCAGGCGGTGGCCGGGACCGCCTTGCTCCAGGTCCACTTCAGTGCCGCGTCGCCGACCACGGCCGTCGCCGGGGCCAACGACGTTGCCGCCGCCGTGACTGGTCCGCGGCCCAACGACCTGGCCATCGCCAACGGGTCGGTGGCAGAGGTTGCCCGGGCCAAGACGGCGGGCTCGTCGAGCTCCCTCTACAAGCACGCCCTGCCGATCGGGGCCGTGCTCGGCCTCCTGCTGGGTGCCGGTGCGGCGCTCGCCGCCGAGCGCGCCGACCGACGGATCGACGAGGCGCAGGCACTGCATGACGCCGTCGGATGCCCGGTGACGGTCGTTCCCGGTGGGATCTCGCCCATCGAGCTGTCCCGCGCCATCGAGCACGCCGCCGGCTCTGGCGCCGTCACATTGGTGCCGCTCCGTAGTGCGCAGCTCGAGGCGGCTCGCCAGCTGGCCCGAGAGCTCAGCGGGGCACGGGTCGGTGCAGGCGCCGCCGGTGATGCCGGCGAGCAGATCCGGGTCACGACGCCGTTCGCCGACGCTCCCGACGCCGCCGGGAAGCGGGAGGGTCCGGTCGTGCTCGTCGTCGGCGCCGGGGAGCGGATGCCGGTCGTCCGCGAGGTGGCGGGCCGGCTTCGCCTGCTCGGCCGGGCCCCGGCGTGGTCGATCCTCGTCCGGCCGAGCTGATCGAGGTCCCACGTTGGCGGACGAGCAGTTGCTCCTGGGGCGCTGGACTTCGGCCACGAGCGCGGACGATCCCCGGGCCGGCTGGCTGGGCGCGCGACCGCGCCCGGTCTTCCTGGCAGCGGTGTGCGTGGTCGTCGCCCTCGGCGCGGGCGCCGTCGCACCGTCGCACCTGAAGTACGCCGTCGGCGTCGTAGGCGTCACCGCCCTGGTCGGGTCCGTGCTCCTGTGGCCTCGCTTCGGCGCCTACCTCCTCGTGGGGCTCGTGCCGATGACGTCCGGCCTGGCATCCGGCTTCCCCGTCTCACGGGTCCGCTTGTCCGAAGCGGTCATCGGCCTGGTCGGGGTGACCCTGCTCGTCTCGGTGCGCCGGCGCGACGCCGTCCCGTGGCACACCCTGGACTGGGCGCTGGCGGCGTACTCGACGGCGTGGATCCTCTTCGGGATCCTCGCCGACGTCGGGCTCCACCAGCACCTGTCGCTCACCCAGTGGGGAACGGTCTTCGGGCAGCTCCAGTTCTTCCTCGTCTACCGGGCCGTCCGTGCGGCGATCCGGTCGGCGCGCGAGCGCCGCACCGCCCTCGCCGTGCTGGTCATCTCCACCATCCCCGTCTCGCTCCTCGCCCTGCTCCAGAAGGTCAACGCTCCGCACGTGCGGTTGTTCATCTACAAGATGGTCGGGGCCACAACAACCGGGACAGCAGCTGCGTCGGTGGGCCACTCCCTCCGCGTGACCGGGCCGTTCGCCAACTGGGCCGCCCTCGCCGGCTTCCTGCTGCCGACCCTGCTCGTCCTCGTGGCGATGGCGCTGGGACAGGTGCAGGTCCGGCGATCGCGGTGGTTCCTTGCGGCCGGGATCCTGGGCGCCATCGGCCTCGCCCTGACCGACGAGCAGTCGGCGATCATCTGTTTCGCCGTCGGCGCCGTGGTCCTGGCGAAGCGCTACGGGAAGGGACGCGCCGTCCTTCGCTGGGCACCGGTGCTCGTCCTGGCCGCCGCCGTGTTCGCCGGACCGAGCATCGTCCACCGGATCGGGGAGGAGCTGGCACCGAGCGCAGGCACGGGCCGGGTCTCGTGGATCCCGCAGACGCTGAGCTTCCGTTGGTCGGTGTGGACGCAGCAGTACTTCCCGGCCATCTGGCAGCGGCCGCTCAGCGGCTTCGGCGTGGTCCTCCCGCCCACCATCCGCTGGCAGTACCCCGAGTCGCAGTATGTCTCCTTCCTGATGGAGGGGGGGTTCCCGATGTTGGGGCTCTTCGGCGTCCTCTCCTGGGCCATGCTGCGTGGTGCCCGTGACGCCGCCCGCTCGGCCGACCCCCTCGACCGGGCGCTGGGCAGTGCCCTGGGGATCGCCATCGTGTCCATGCTGGTCATGAACACGATGTGGCCGTTCCTGAGCAACGGGGGCATGCCGCAGGTGCTGTGGGCGCTCCTGGCGCTGGCCGTCCCGCTCCGC
>DAHUZJ010000068.1 GCA_027306585.1 Acidimicrobiaceae bacterium
CGGCGGGAGCGCCACGGCGGCAGCGGCGGTCGGTGGGCCGCGACCTCGGCACAAAGTTGCACCACCAGCGCACCACCGGGTGCCAGCACGCGGACCATCTCGCCCAGGTACGCCTCGATGAGGGCGGTCGACTCCAGGTGCTGGAGCACGAAGAGGCTGAGGACCATGTCGAACGAGGCGTCCGCGAACTGCGCCAGGTCGTCGGCGTCGTTCAGCTGGAAGTGGCAGTTGGCCAGGGCACGGTGGAGCTGCCGGGCGTTGTCGAGCATCGTCGCCGACACGTCGACCCCGACCGCCCGGTCGAAGCGCTTGGCCAGGGGCGCCGTAAGCCGGCCCACGCCGCAGCCGAAGTCGAGGGCGTTGCGTCGCTCGGCGCACAGGCCCAGGCGGTCGACGTCGGCCATGAGGGAGGCCACGGTGCCCTCGCCCGTCCCGAGGAACTCCTCGATGTCGCCTCCATGGCGGTAGCGTGGGTCCGTGAGGATGCCGTAGAGCGGGTTGACCGTGCCCCAGTCCTGCCATGCTTGCCGGTGCGTTCTCGTGGGCACTCGGGCATCGCCTCCCCTCGTGGTGCGCTGGCGTCGACGCGCCCCTCAGCGGGAGTCGGTCGCGAAGATGCGCATGCTACGCGCCGTCAGCCGCTCCGGCAGGTGGGACGATCGCACGGTCGACCGATTCCTGTGGAGGGGTGTCCCGTTAGCTGCTGTGCCCGTTGACCACCCAGCAGGCCCTCGACGAGTTCCAGTATCTCGGAGCGCCTGTCGCCGTGCCGACGAGCAGACGCCACGAACTCGCGAGCCTGTCGGACGACCAGTGGGTCGCGCGGCCGGACCTGTATGTCCGGATTGACGTTCTTGACGGACAGAATGGTGCTACCTTCGATAGTGGCATGAGTGCGGTGCTCGTCAAGGGCGACGAGGCGTCCGTCGCCAGCGCCGCAGCCGAGGCGATCATCGAAGAGGCTAGGCATTGGCAGCATCGGCGTTGGCTCTGGCGAGCCATGGCGGCTGCCGTGGCCGCTCTCGTGATCGGCCTGGCACTCGCGTTTTGAGTTGGAGGTACCGCGTCGTCGTCGCACGGGCACCTGGCGTCGCCCCCGCCAGCTCCCTGACGCTCGGTGGACCCAGGACGACCGTGGAAGGACGTTTGCTCATGACCTGGGGCACGGCCACAGGGGGCCACCACAAGGGGCTCGCCGGGACTGTCCGTATCGGGGGCGACCACGGCCACACGTACACGACGAAGGCCACCCACGGGTACTGGAGGATCAAGCTGCCTGCGGGCACCTACATCGTCCAGGGGCTCAGCACGCAGGTGCCTGGTGGAAGGCACTGGAGTAGAGCCGTGCACCTCGTGGTTCGGGCTGGACGACCCGTAACGAACGTGCATGTCGAGTACTCCATCCCAACGGGTTAGCCGGGCGTCCACCTTCCCCTCCCTCCAGGGTCGATGGCTTGCATGGAGCGGCTGATGGACCAGTGCCGGGTTCGCGGGCCGCACTGGCTTGTTCTTCTTCGGACGCTGGACGCGGGTCAGCGTGCTGTAGCGCAGCGGCGACCGAGCACTCGAGAAGTCGGAAGAACAGCACGCCCCTGGACCGGGAGTGCCGCCGGTTGAAGCGGAACGTGAACTCCTGAAATCCTCGAGGTAGGCCTCTAGCGAGCGGCGCGGCCGGTCACCTGGCGGAGGCGTTGCTTGACGGGGGCGGGGAGGCGCAGCCGGAGCTCGTCGGTCACCTTGCGGCGGCTGCGGGCTGCTGCCCGCCGGGCCGTCGCCGGCCCCGTCGCCAGCCCGACGGGTCGGCGGCAGACGTAGGCCAGGAGGTAGCAGTCGCGGATGTCCCAGAACAGCCCGCCGTTGGCCGCCGCCTCCCCGATGGAGAACCGGCCATCGGCCATGCTCTGGCCGGCGTAGGTGATGCCTCGGGCTTCGACGATCTCGAACCCGTGGCCCAGCAGCTTCCGGCTGAGCTCCTCGTGGGTGTACTCGTACTTGTGGTCGGGGTCGATGAAGGCGGCTTGCTGGAGGCGGGTGACCCGGGCGTTGGGGGTGTCGATCGCCAGGAAGCCCCCGGGCTTGAGGATCCGCCACGCCTGCTCGAAGATGGCGTCGGCCTCGTGCGGCGTGACGTGCTCGATGCTCTCGCCGCTGAACACGAGGTCGAAGCTGGCGTCCTCGTAGCGCGACAGGTCCGCCATCGAGTGGTACTGGTACTGGACGGGGCCGAGGGCCGTGGTGACCACGTCGCGGCGCGCGTCCTCCCGGTAGATGTCGTGCCGGTCGTCCGAGGGCAGGTCGACGATCGTCAGGCGGTCGAACCGGTAGGGGTAGCCCATCACCACCAGGGCGCCGGCGTCCGAGCCGAGCGCCGTGCCGCCGAGATCGAGGATGTGGCGCGCCGGGGGCAGCGAGCGGATGAACGCCCGCCGGCTGACGTGGAGCGACGGGCCGAACTCCTGGGTCCGCAGGCTCCACTCGTTCGAGTAGACGAGGTACTCGAGGAGCGCGTGGGGCGTGAGCGACCCCTTCTCCAGCTGGGGGAGGTAGGCGGCGGCGCCGACCGGGTCGGGGTCCCGCTCGAGCGCGAGGCGGTAGAGGAGGCGCAGCAGGTCCTCGGGCGGCAACTGGTCGAGTGTCGGGCCAGGCATCCGGCCATTCTTACCTGTTGTCGGTGCCGGACCGCCGGGGGGCGGGCGGAGCGGGGGAGCGGCCGCCCTGTGGGGCCCGGCCGAGGATCGCCCGCACGAGCCGGTAGCATGCGCCGGTCGTGAAGCGCGTCCTCCTGCTCCTCCTGGGCGTCGCCGTCGCCGTCGGGCTGGCCGCCTACTTCGTCCCGGGGCCGGCCGCCACGGTGGACGGCACGTCGGTCAGCCGCACCGCCCTCGCCCAGGACCTGTCGGCGATCGCCGGCAGCTCGAACTACCAGTGCTATCTCTCCGAGCGCGAGTCCCTCAACGCCGGGCGGGCGGTGTCCGTCCGGTTGCAGGGGGCGCCGGCGACATCGGCCACAAGCGTGTTCGCCACCACGTTCGTCGACGGGTGGCTCGGCCAGATGGTCCAGGCACAGGTGACGGCCAACCTGGTGACGGCAGCGGGCATCCACGTCACGCCGGGCGACCTCACCGTGGGGCGCTCGGTCCTCGATCGCCGGATCAGCGCCGTCCTCGCCACCTACGCCCAGGACGCCGGGTCCACCACCGGGTGCGGCGGGAGCGGGGCCGCCGTGCTCGCCTCGGTGCCGGCGGGCTTCGCCGCCGAGCAGGTGGCGGCGCAGACCGACCAGTCCCTCCTCGATGCCCGGGCCGCCGGGGCCGGCCTCGCCGGGCCCCAGATCGCCGGCTACTTCGACGCCCACCGGGGGGACTTCGACAAGGTGTGCCTGAGCGTGATCGTCGTCCCGACAAAGGCGAAGGCGGCATCGCTGGCGCAGGCGATCAACGGCGGGGCCTCCTTCGCCCAGGAGGCTCGGACGAGCTCGATCGACTCGACCACGGCGGCCAACGGCGGGGTGGCCGGCTGCGGCGTCCTGGCGGGGACGTCCCTCCTCGACCCGCTGCGGGGGCTCGCCCTCGGGCAGGTGTCGGCCCCCATCGCCTACAACGGGTCCTACCTCCTGGCCGAGGTCACCAGCCGCACGCCCACCTCCTTCACCGCCGTCCAGTCCACGGTCATGACAGTCCTGCTGCTCGCCGGCCAGGCGAAGGCGGACGCCCAGATCGCGGCGGCCATCCACGGAGGGCACCTGGCAGTGGACCCCCGCTACGGCAGCCTCAAGGCCGGCACGGCCCTCGTGACCCCGCCGGCGAGCCCCCCGCGCACCTCGATCCTGACAGCCCGGGCCAACACGCCCGGGGCTTGAGGCGGTGTCCCCGCGGGTCACGGTGGTGGGCCTCGGGCCGGCCGGCCCCGAGCTCGTGACCGCCGAGGCCCGCCGCCTCCTCGAGGGGCCCGGACCGGTCTTCCTGCGCACGGCCCGGCACCCGGCGGCCGGGGCCTTCCCGGGGGCGGCGACCCTCGACCACCACTACGAGCACGGCCAGGACTTCGACGCCGTCTACTGGGCCATCGTCGAGGAGCTGGTGGCGGCCGCCCAGCGCGGCGAGGGGCCCGTCGTCTACGGCGTGCCGGGCTCCCCGCTCGTGGCCGAGCGGACCGTGGAGCTGCTGCGCCAGGACCCCCGGATCGACGTGGAGGTCGTCCCGGCGCTGTCGTTCCTCGACCTGGCCTGGGCGCGGCTCGGCGTCGACCCCCTGGCCGCCGGGGTGCGGCTCGTGGACGGCAGCCGCTTCGGCGTCCAGGCGGCCGGGGAGCGGGGACCGCTCCTCGTCGCCCAGTGCTGGTCCCGGCAGGTCCTCTCGGACGTCAAGCTGGCGGTCGACGCCGAACCGGGGGCCGAGCCCGCCGTCACCATGCTCCACCATCTCGGCCTGCCCGACGAGTCGGTCACGACGATCCCCTGGTCCGAGCTCGACCGGGTCGTCGTGCCCGACCACCTGACGTCGCTGTGGATCCCCGAGGTGGCGGCGCCGGTGGCCGCCGAGCTGGCCCGTCTCGACGAGCTGACGCGGCGCCTGCGCCGTGACTGCCCCTGGGACCGCACGCAGACCCACGCCTCCCTCGCCAGGCACCTCCTGGAGGAGGCCTACGAGACGCTCGACGCCATCGACGAGCTGGGTCGGGCAGAGGCGTCCGGCGACCCCGGGCTCGAGGCGGCGGCCGTCGACCACCTCGAAGAGGAGCTCGGCGATCTCCTCTTCCAGGTCTTCATCCACTCGGTGCTGGCGGCCGAGGAGGGGCGGTTCACCGTGGCCGACGTCGCCCGGGGCATCCACGACAAGCTGGTGGCCCGCCACCCCCACGTGTTCGGCGACGTCGTGGCCCGAAGCGCCGGCGCCGTCGAGTCCAACTGGGAGGCGCTGAAGAAGGCCGAGAAGGGCCGCCAGAGCGTCATCGACGGCATCCCTACGGCGCTGCCAGCGCTGGCCCTGGCGGCGAAGCTCCAGCAGAAGGCCCGGGCGGTCCCCGGGATCGAGTGGCCTGACGGCGAGGCGTGGCGCGGCCGGGCGCACGAGGCCCTGGAGGCGCTCTCGCTGTCGGGGGGTGCCGGCGGGCAGGGAGAAGGCGCGGTCGGCGCCCTCCTCTTCGCGGTCACGGCGTTGGCATCGAGGGCCGGGGTGGACCCCGAAGGGGCGCTGCGGGAGCGGGCTTCGGCGTTCCGGGACGAGGTCCAGGCGGCCGAACGGCGCCGCGGCGCCTGACGCCCGCCGTGCCCGAGGGCCGTCCCCGAGTCCTCGTGGCGAAGGAAGTAGCCTGGTGCACCGCACCGACCAGGGACTGGTGCAGGGGAGCGCACACGTGAGCACGATCGAACACGTCCACGCCCGGCAGGTACTCGACTCGAGGGGTAACCCTACGGTTGAGGTCGAAGTCGTCCTCGCCTCGGGCGCAGCGGGGCGGGCCATGGCCCCGTCGGGGGCGTCCACGGGGATCCACGAGGCGGTGGAGCTGCGCGACGGGGGGTCCGAGTTCGGCGGCAAGGGCGTCACCAAGGCGGTGGCCAACGTCAACGGAGAGATCGCCGGCGCCCTCCACGGCTTCGACGCCCTCGACCAGCGCGGGGTCGACCTGGCGCTCGTGGACCTCGACGGGACGCCGGACAAGAGCCGGCTGGGGGCCAACGCCACCGTTGCCACGTCGCTGGCGGTGGCCAAGGCGGCGGCCAGCGACCTCGAGGTCCCCCTGTACCGCAGCCTGGGCGGAGTGAACGCCCACGTGCTGCCGGTGCCGATGCTCAACGTCGTGAACGGCGGCGTGCACGCCCGCAACTCGATCGACTTCCAGGAGTACATGCTCATGCCGGTGGGCGCCGCCTCCTTCGCCGAGGCGCTGCGCTGGAGCGTCGAGACCTACCACGCCTTGCGGGACGTGCTCGCCAAGCGCGGGCTCGCCACCGCCGTCGGCGACGAGGGCGGCTTCGC
>DAHUZJ010000087.1 GCA_027306585.1 Acidimicrobiaceae bacterium
CCCGGGTCTCGCTCCCACTCGGTGAGCGAGGCGTGGCCGGTGCGGAGCTTGAGCCGCGCCGTGGGGACGCCGAGGAACCGCAGCATCGTCGCCTCCACCACCCCGGCGTGGCACGCCACCACGACGAGCGCGCCGGGGTGGGCGGCGGCGACGCGCTCGACGGCGCCCGACGCCCGGTCCACGAAGCCGAGCCAGCTCTCGGCGCCCGGCGCCAGGGGGCGAGCGGGGTCCTCGTCCCAGTCCGGCTCACCGAATCGGGCGGCGAACTCCCCCCACCGCAGGCCGTCGGCCTCGCCGGGGTGCAGCTCGCACAGCCCGCAGTCGGCCGCGACCTCGAGCGGGGGGCCGTCCCGCCAGCGGTCGAGGGCCGGCGCCAGGGCGCGCGCCGTCTCGAGCGCCCGGGGCAGCACCGAGGCGTACAGGGCGGCCGTGCCAGCCAGCTCCCCCGTCCGTGCCAGCCGTGCGGCCAGGGCGTCCACCTGCGCCGCGCCGAGGGCGGTGAGGCCGGTGCACCCCCGGCGCCCGCCGACCAGCCCGTCCACGTTGCACGCCGCCTCGCCGTGGCGCACGAGGACCACACGGGTCGCCCCGGCCGTCGGGGGGGTGGTCGTCCGGACCCCGGCGGGGACGTCCTGCCCGGCCGTCATGCGAGGGTGGCCACGAAGCCCTCGAGCTGCCGCAGGGTGCGGCACTCCACCACGGCGTCGCAGTGCACGGCGTACTCGTCGACGATCGAGTCCCCCGATCCCCAGTACTGGCGAGGCTCGGGGTTGAGCCAGTAGACGTGGCGCGCCTGGCGCTGGAGCCCGTCGAGCACCCACGCCCCGGAGGCGTGGTAGTTGTTCCGGGCGTCGCCCAGGAGGAGGACCGTGGCCCGGGAGGTCACCTCGTCCCCCCACCGCCGGTCGAACTCGGTGAGGGCGTGGCCGTAGTCCGAGTGGCCATCCACCCACACGACGTCGGCCTCGGTCGTGATCCGGTAGACGGCCTCCCCCGGGTCCTCGGCCTGCTCGAACAGCTGGGTCACCTCGTCGATGCCGTCCACGAACACGAAGCTGCGGACCTTCGAGAACTGCGTGCTGATGGCGTACACGAGGTGGAGGGTGAAGCGGGCGAACGACGCCACCGATCCCGAGATGTCGGCGACGACGAAGATCTCGGGCTTCGCCGGCCGGGGGTGGCGGAACCGGGGCTCCACCGGCACCCCACCCGTGGACAGCGAGTGGCGCACGGTGGCGCGGAAGTCCAGGGGACCGCGGCGGCGGTGGCGCCGCTTGCGGCCGAGCCGCACGGCGAGCTTGCGGGAGAGCGGGCGGAGGGCACGGTGGAGGGCGGCGAGCTCGTCCCGGGTGGCGTGCATCACGTCGACGTCCTCGGGCAGCGGCTTTCGCACCGAGCGGGCGAGGGCCTCCGCACCCCGATCGAGGACCAGGCGCCGCCGGATCTCGGCCTCGACCGCCTGGCGCAGCGCGTCGATGCGCGCCCGGTACTCGTCGGCCACGAGCCGGTCCTCGAGGTCGGTCAGCTCCCCCGCCGCCCGCTCGTCGGCCAGGAGCCGCTCCAGGAGGGCGTCGAGGTCGAGGTGGCGGAGCGTCCGGTACAGGTAGTACGTGCCACCGACCGGCCGCCCCGGCTCGATCCCGGCGTAGCGGTCCACCGCATGGCGGGCCGCCAGCCCCCCGAGGCCGCGGTCGCCGCTGCGCAGCGCCCGGTAGAGGAGCTGTGCCAGCTCCTCGGCGCTGAGCCCCTCGGCCGACCCGCCGGCACCGCTGAGGGACCCGGCGCCCGGCGGGGCGGGCTGCCCTTCGGCGCCCGCCTCACCTTCGGTGGCATCGCCCGGACCGCTCCCTCCTGCGCCCGCCCCGGTCGCTGCGCCGCGAGGCGAGAAGTAGATCTCGAAGGCCGTCTCGAAGGCCCGCCAGTGGCTGGAAGACTTCACCAGGGTGGCGCCGAGCGCGTACTTCAGCGCCTCCCGGTCCTCGAGCGGTACGTGATGGACGGCGGTGGCGGCGTCCAGGTGCTCCGTCAACGAGACCGGGAGCCCGGCCGCCCGCAGCTCGGCGACGAACCCGGAGAGGAGCTCGAGCACGGTCAGGCGTGGGCGGCGAGGAGCTCCCGGGCCGCCCGTTCGATGTCGCTCTGGTACTTCAAGAGGACATGAAGGGTGTCACGGGCCCCCGCGGCGTCGATCGACTCGACGCCGAGCACGACGAGCGTCCGGGCCCAGTCGAGCGTCTCGGAGACCGAGGGCGCCTTGCGGAGCTCCAGGCTGCGCAGCGAGCGCACGATCCGGGCCACCTGGTCCGCCAGTTCGCCCGTGATGTCGGGGACCTTGGCCCGCACGATCTCGCGCTCGCGCTCGAGCGTCGGGTAGTCGAGGTGCAGGTACAGGCACCGGCGCTTCAGCGCTTCCGACAGCTCCCTGGTGTTGTTCGACGTCAGGAAGACCATCGGCACCTGCGTGGCCCGCACGGTGCCCAGCTCGGGGATGGACACCTGGTACTCGGAGAGCACCTCGAGCAGGAGCGCCTCGGTCTCGAGCTCCACCCGGTCCACCTCGTCGACGAGCAGGACGACCGGCTCGTCCGCCCGGATGGCCTCGAGGAGCGGCCGGGTGAGCAGGAACTGCTCCGAGAAGATGTCGGCCTCGAGGGCGTGCCAATCGGTCCCGGCTGCAGCCCCGCCAGCCTCGGCCACCTGCTCCGCCTGGATGCGCAGCAGCTGCTTGCGGTAGTTCCACTCGTAGAGGGCCTTGGACTCGTCGAGGCCCTCGTAGCACTGGAGGCGGATGAGGCGGCTCCCCGTCAGCTCGGCCACCGACTTGGCGAGCTGCGTCTTGCCGGTGCCGGCAGGTCCTTCGACGAGGACCGGCTTCTCCAGCCGGTCGGCCAGGAACACGACCCCGGCGATGCCCTCGTCGGCCACGTAGCCCACGTCACCGAGGCCCTGGGCGACCGAGGGGATGGTCTCGAACCGGCTCATCGCCGGACCTGCCCGTCGCCGCGGACGACCCACTTGGTGCAGGTGAGCTCGCGGAGCCCCATGGGCCCCCGAGCGTGCAGCTTCTGCGTCGAGATCCCCACCTCGGCCCCGAGCCCCAGCTCGCCGCCGTCGACGAAGCGGGTGGAAGCGTTGACGACCACCGCCGCCGCGTCGACCTCCCGGGTGAAGCGGTCGGCGGCGGCGACGTCGGTCGTCACGATGGCCTCGGAGTGGCCCGAGCCGTAGCGAGCGATGTGCTCGATCGCCTGGTCCAAGCTCCCGACGACGCCGACGGCCAGCGTCAGCCCGAGGAACTCGGTGGCGAAGTCGGCCTCGCTGGCGGCCGCCACACCGGGAAGGAGTGCCTGCACCCGCTCGTCGCCGCGCAGCTCCACGCCGCCGAGGGCCTGCCGGGCCCGAGGCAGGAACGCCTCGGCGACGGCCTCGTGGACGAGCAGCGTCTCCGCCGCGTTGCACACCCCCGGACGCTGCGTCTTGGCGTTGACGATGATCTCGGTGGCCATGTCGAGGTCGGCGGCGGCGTCCACGTAGACGTGGCAGTTCCCGTCCCCGTCCAGGACGTAGGGCACCGTGGCGTGCTCGAGCAACGCGGCGACGAGCGCCGGCCCGCCACGGGGGATCAGGCAGTCGATGAGCCCTCGCAGCCGCATGAAGGCGACGGCCGCCTCGTGGGACGGGTCCTCCACGAGAGCCACGGCGTCCTCGGGGAGGCCGGCCTTGGCCAGCGCCCGGCGCAGCACGGCCACGATCGCCCGGTTGGACGCCAGCGCCGAGGCCGAGCCCCGCAGGAAGGCCGCGCTCCCCGCCTTGAGGCACAAGCCGGCGGCGTCGCTCGTGACATTGGGGCGGTTCTCGTAGACGACGCCGATGACGCCGAGCGGCACCCGCACCCGCTCGACGCGCAGCCCGTTGGGACGGACCCATCCGTCCACCACCTCGCCGACGGGATCGGACAGGGCGGCGACCGCCCGGAGCCCGGCGGCCATGGCGGCCAGCCGGTCCTCGTCGAGGCGGAGCCGGTCGACGGCCGTCGCCCCGAGCCCCTCGTCCTCCGCCCGCTCGAGGTCCTCGACGTTGGCCTCGAGGACCGCGCCAGCGCCTTCCACGAGAAGATCGGCCGCCAGCCGCAGGGCGTCGTCCCGGGCGGCGGAAGACGACCGGCCGACCACGCGCGAGGCGGCGCGGACGCCTGCCGCCAGCGCCTCGAGGTTCATCCTCCCAGACTACCGGCGCCCGCGATCACCCCAGGACCACGAGGTCGTCCCGGTGGACGACCGCCGGCGGCAGGTCCTCGGGCAGCTCGTCGCTGCGCCGCCCGACCCACTCGGCTGCCCGGTCGGCACCCACTTGCACGAGCCCCTTGGCGAACACGGCGCCGTCGCGCCCGGCGATCTCCACGGCGTCGCCGGAGGCGAAGTCGCCGTCGGCTCGGACCACGCCCGCCGCCAGCAGCGAGCGGCCGCCCTCGACGAGCGCCACCTGAGCCCCGGCGTCCACCGCCAGGGTCCCCGCCGCCCCGAGGGCGAAGGCGATCCACAGCTTGCGGGCCGGGAGGCGCCGGGACCGGGGCCGGCACACCGTGCCCACGCCGGGCTGCTGCACCGCGGCGGCGGCCACCACCCCCGGGCGGCTCCCGTCGGCGATGACCACCGTCACCCCCGACCAGGTGGCGATGCGGGCGGCCGCCAGCTTGGACGCCATGCCGCCGCTGCCGACGGCGGTCCCCGGTCCTCCGGCACGGGCCAGGAGGTCGTGGTCGATCTCCACCACCTCCTCGATCAGCGACGCCTCGGCGACCAGCCGGGGGTCGCCCGTGAGGAGCCCGGCGGTGTCGGTGAGCAGTACCAGCAGGTCGGCGCCGACCAGGTGGGCGACGAGGGCGCTCAAGCGGTCGTTGTCCCCGAAGCGGATCTCCTCGTCGGCGACGGCGTCGTTCTCGTTGACGACGGGCACCACGCCGAGGTCGAGCAAGCGGGCGAGCGTGCCCCGAGCGTGGAGGTACTGCGCCCGGTGGGCGAAGTCGAGGGGCACCAGCAGCACCTGCCCGCCGAGGAGCCCCTGGGCGGCCAGCCCGTCCTCCCACGTCCGCATGAGCCGCTGCTGGCCGACGGCCGAGACGGCCTGCAAGAGGGCGGGGTCGTCGGGGCGCGGGTCGCCCCGCCCGAGGGCCGACCAGCCGGCGGCGATGGCACCCGACGTCACCACCACCACCCGGTGGCCCTGGCGGCGCAGGCCCGCCACCTCGGCGCACAGGCGGGCGACGAGCCCGGCGTCGACCTCGCCGCCCCCGGCGGTGAGGGTCGACGACCCGACCTTGACGACGACGTTCACCGGCGGCCCGTCACCCGTCGCGGTACCAGGTGAAGGCGACGCCGCCGACCCGCACCTCGTCCCCGTCGTGCGCCCCGGCGCGGGCGAGGGTGCGGTCGATGCCGAGCCGCCGCAGGCGCCGGACCGCCTCGTCGAGGGCGCCGTGGTCGGTGAGGTCGGAGAAGCCGACGGCGCGCTCCGCCGCCCGCCCGGCCACGACCCATTCCCCCGGGGCGACGCGCTCGACGGACAGCCCCTCGGGCGCCGGACGGTGGACCACCGGGGCCGCCGGGACCACCTCGTGCCGGGCCGCCACGACCAGCGTCGCCAGCCGGCCGAGCAGGTCGCGCACGCCGTGGCCGGTCACCGCCGAGATGGCCAGGTCGACCTCCGCCGCCGCCACCGCGTCGGCCGGCGCTGCGTCGGCCTTGGAGCCGACCACCACGCGCGGCCGGTCCAAGAGCTCGGGCCGGTAGCGCCCCAGCTCCCCGAGCAGGACCCGGAGCTGTTCGTCCGCCGGCGTGAGGTCCATGGGGGCGAGGTCGAGGAGCAGGACGAGCACTCGTACCCGCTCGACATGGCGCAAGAAGCGGTGGCCCAGCCCTCGCCCCTCCGCCGCCCCCTCGATCAACCCGGGGACGTCCGCCACCACGAGCTCCACCTCGTCGTCCCCGCGGCCGACGCGCACCACGCCGAGGTGTGGCTGGAGCGTGGTGAAGGGGTAGTCGGCGATCTTGGGCTTGGCCGCCGAGATCGCCGAGATCAGGGTCGACTTGCCGGCGTTGGGGAACCCCACCAGGGCGACGTCGGCCACCAGCCGCAGCTCCAGGTCGAGCCAGCGTTCCTGGCCGTGCTCGCCCTGCTCGGCAAAGGCCGGGGCCCGCCGGCTGTTGGACAGGAAGCGGGCGTTCCCCCTGCCGCCTTGCCCCCCCTCGGCGGCCAGCCACCGGTCCCCCGGTCCCGACAGGTCGCACAGCGCGGAGCCGTCCCGGTCGCGCACGGTCGTGCCCACCGGCACGGGCACGACCAGGTCCTCGCCTCGGGCGCCGTGCCGGCGCTTCCCCGACCCGTGGCCACCGTCCGTGGCGCGACGGAACGGGTGGTCGCGGAAGCCGAGCAGGGATGCCTGGTTGGGATCGGCCACCAGCCACACGTCTCCGCCGTGGGCCCCATCTCCGCCGTCGGGGCCACCGCGGTCGACGTGCGCCTCCCGGCGGAACGACACCGCACCGGCGCCGCCGTCCCCGGCGCGCGCGTGCAGCTGAGCCTCGTCGACGAAGGCCGACATCTCAGACGAGCGCGACGAACAGGTGGCCCGCCAGCTCGGGCCCGAAGGCCACCGTGGCGGCCCCGACGGCCAGCACCAGGGTGCCGTCGGGGCCCCGCGCCGCCACCCTCGCCGTGGCGCCGGGCACGAACCCGTGCTCATCGAGGTACACGAGCGAGTCCATATGGATCTCGACGTCTTCGCCGATCCGCTCCAGGCGTACGGCGGCGCCCGGCTCGACGCCCGCCAGCGGCACCTGGGGCACCGCCGGCCTCGCCCGGCGGGTGCCGGGGATGGGGTTCCCGTGGGGACAGGTGGCCGGGTCACCCAGCAGCTCCACCAGGCGCGCTTCGACCTCGTCGGAGATCACGTGCTCCCACCGTCCCGCCTCGCGGTGCGCCTTGTGCCACTCGAGCCCGATCACGTCGACGAGGAGCCGCTCCGCCAGGCGGTGCTTGCGCACCACCTTCTCCGCAAGTGCCGCCCCCTTGGGCGTCAGCTCGACGACGCGCCCGTCCCGCCGTACGTACCCGTCGTCGGCCAACCGTTCGAGCATCTCGGAGACCGACGGCGCCGACCGGCCCAGCCGCTCGGCGATGCGCGCCTGGATGGGCGGCACCCCCTCTTCGATGAGCGAGTGCACGGTCTCCAGGTACTCCTCGACAGGCGGATGGTAGCCCTCCTCCACGGCGGTGAGCCTACCCACGCCCTACCATGGACCGATGCCGACTACCCGTCCGGGTGCTCACGGGGCCAACCCCTTCGAGCAGGCGAGGCTGGCGGCTCGGGAGCTCCTGCGAGTCACCGGTGCCGAGCGGTTCGACGCGCTGGTGGTCCTGGGCACCGGGCTCGCCGCCGCCGCGCCGCTGCTCGGTGCCGACAGACCGGGCATCGACCTGTCCACCTTGCCGTGGTTCCCCCGCGACGCCGGCCAGCCCGAGGCGTGGGCGCTCCCGATCGGCGCCACCCGGGCGCTGGTGGTGACCGGCCGCGTGCACCTCTCCCAGGATCCGGCGGGGGTGGTGCACCTGGTGCGCACCGCCATGGCCGGCGGCGCCTCCATCGTGGTGCTGGTGAGCAGCGCCATGCCCCTCGACCAGGCCCTCGGCGAGGGGCGCGTCGTCGCAGTGGGCGACCACCTCAACCTCTCGGGGTCCTCGCCGCTGTCCGGCGTGACGCCCGAGCAGGAGCCGTACGTCGACCTGGCGGACGCCTGGTCGCCCCGGCTCCGGGCCCTCGCACGCGAGGTCGACCCGCAGCTGGCCGACGTCGTGTACGCCCAGGTGGCCGGGCCCGAGCTGCCCACGCCGGCCGAGGCCCGGATGCTCGCCGCCCTGGGCGCCGGGGTGGTCGGGATGTCGGGAGTGCTCGAGGCGGTGGCGGCGCGCCACCTGGGCGCCGAGGTGCTGGGCCTCGCGGTGACGACGGGCCGCCTGGTGCCCGAAGCCGTCGACGCAGCAGCGACCGCGGCGGCCGAGCAGGTGGCTCGCCTGGTCACCGGCGTCCTCGACCGCTGCTGACCGCACCTGACCGCGGTCCGTCCGGCCCACCGGGGCAACGGCGCCTGGCCGGCCGGAAGCGGCGATGGCTCGAGGGGACGCGCGCAGGCGCCGGGACTCGGTGGAGATCAATCGAGGAGCTCGGTACGGTGCGCGGCCGCTGGTGCGGCCTCCTGGGGAGGGCTAGCTGCCCGACAGGACGTCGACGAGCTTGCGGTCCTTGCGCTTCCCGAACTTGACGACGCCGTCGGCCAGGGCGAACAGCGTGTCGTCGCCCCCCTTGCCCACGTTGACGCCGGGATGGATGCGGGTCCCCCGCTGGCGCACGAGGATCGAGCCGGCGGTGACCGCCGTGCCGTCGAACGTCTTCACCCCCAGCCGCTGCGCGTTGGAGTCACGGCCGTTGCGGGTGGAACCGCCGCCCTTCGTCTTGGACATCTCGCTGCCTCCTGGCGATCGACCGGATCGGTCAGCCGGCGACGATGGAGGTGATCTCCACCGTCGTGTAGCGCTGCCGATGGCCCCACCGGCGGCGCTGGTTGGTCTTGGACTTGTAGGTCATGGCGTTGATCTTGGGACCGAGCTCCTCGCCCACGACCTGGGCCCGCACCGCCGCGCCGACCAGGTCGCCGGGGGTGGCCCGCACCGTGCCGCCGTCGTCGACGACCAGGACCGGCTGGAGCGCCACCTCGGCGCCCACCGGCTCGCTCAGCAACTCGACCCGGACGCGCTGGCCCTCGACCACGCGCTCCTGCTTGCCTCCGGAACGGATCACGGCGTACATAGGGAGGTGATCGTAGTCGATCCGGGTCATAGGGCGGTCGCATCGAGCACGATGCCCCGCCCGTGGCAGACCTCGCACTCGGAGGACAGGGACTCGATGAGGCCCTCGGAGATGCGCTTCCGGGTCATCTCCACCAGGCCGAGCTCGGAGATGTCGAACACCTGCGTGCGCGTCTTGTCGCGGGCCAAGGCAGTGCGCAGGGCGGTCGCCACCTTCTCCCGGTTCTCCTTCACCTCCATGTCGATGAAGTCGATGACGATGATGCCGCCGATGTCCCGGAGGCGCAGCTGGCGGGCGACCTCCTCGGCCGCCTCCAGGTTGTTCTTGAAGACGGTCTCCTCGAGATTGGTCTTGCCCACGTTCTTGCCGGTGTTGACGTCGATGACGGTCAACGCCTCGGTCCGCTCGATGATGAGCGAGCCGCCCGACGGCAACCACACCTTGCGGTCGAGCGCCTTGTGGAGCTGCTCGTGGACGTGGTACCGGTCGAACAGCTGCTGCCCCTCGGCCGACGGGTCGTACAGCTCCACCCGCTCGGCGAGATCGGGGCTCACGCTGTTCACGTACCGGCGCACCTGCCCGTAGAGCTCGGGGTCGTCGATGATGACGCCGCGGTACTCGGCGTTGAGCTCCTCACGCAGGATCCTGACCGCCAGATCGGGCTCCCGGTAGAGCAGCCGGGGGGTGGAGGCCCCGGCGGCGGTCGCCTCGATGGCCGTCCACTCCTCGAGCAGGCCCTGGACGTCCCGGCGCAGGTCCTCCTCGGTCGCTCCCTCGGCGGCGGTGCGCACGATGAGCCCGTGGCCGGCGGGTCGGACGGCATCGACGATGCGGCGCAGGCGGCGCCGCTCGTTGTCGCCGAGGCGCTTGGAGATCCCGACGGCGTCGCTGTTGGGGACGAAGACGGCGAACCGGCCCGGGAGGGAGACCTCCTGGGTCAGGCGGGCACCCTTGGCC
>DAHUZJ010000088.1 GCA_027306585.1 Acidimicrobiaceae bacterium
CCCGGGTCGTGCCCATCAAGACGTTCAAGAACGTTCCGCCCCAGGGCCTGCTGTCGGTGTCGACATGGAAGTCCACCTTCACAGCCGACTCCAAGGGCGAACCGACGCCATGACGGCTGCGTGAGGGCGCTCGTCCTGCGCCGCTTCGGCGGCGAGCCAGATTTGGAGACGATGGCGGACCCCGAGGCGGGTCCGGGCGAGGTGGTGGTCGACGTCGCAGCGTGCGGCGTCGGCCTCACCACGCGCAACTGCCTGCGCGGCGACCTCGGTGACGACCCGGGGCTCCTGCCGGTCGTACCGGGGCACGAGCTCGTGGGGGTGGTGTCCGCCGTCGGTCCCGGAGTCGACGGCGACCTCGTCGGGCAGACGGTGACGGCCCACTTCTACCTCTTCTGCGGCCGGTGCCGGCGGTGCCTCACCGCCCAGGAGCCCCTCTGCCCCCACGGCCTCGGGCTGATCGGGGTGCAGCGCGACGGCGGGTTGGCCGAGCGAGTGGCCCTCCCGGCGCGCAACCTCGTCCGGCTGCCGGCCGGCCTCGACCCCGTCGACGCCACCGTGGTGCCCGACGCCGTTGCCACTCCGGTGCACGTCGCCGCACGGGCGGGGATCACGACGGGCGACCGGGTGGCTGTGGTCGGCGCCGGTGGGGGCGTGGGAGCACACATGGTCCAGGTGGCGGCCGCCCACGGTGCCGCGGTGGCCGGGCTCGACGTCGACCCGTCGAAGCTCGCGTTCTTGGCCGACGAGCTGGGAGTGGCCGCCGTCGACGCCGCACGCCTCGAGGGGGCCGCGCTGCCCGCGGCATGGGGCGGCATGGCCGACGTCGTCGTCGACTTCGTGGGCACGCCGTCGAGCGCCGGGTGGGCGCTCGACCATCTCGATGCCGGTGGCCGCCTGGTGGTCCTCACCACCTTCCCCGGCGTGGCGGCGGCGGTGGCGCAGCGTCAGCTGGTCTTCGGCCAGCTGTCGGTGTTGGGCTCCCGGTACGCGAGCCGGGCCGAGCTCGAAGCGGCGGCCGACCTCGTGGTGAGCGGGCGGGTGCGACCGGTGATCGGCGAGCGCACCGGGCTCGACGGCGCGCCGCGCCTCCTCGAGCGCCTGGGGCGCAACGAGGTGCTGGGGCGCGGTGCGGTCGTCGTCGCGCCGGCCGGGACCGGCGCGTAGCCGGCGGAGGAGGGGAGCGGTGCCGGACCTCGAACTGTCCCCGGAGATCCGTGCGCTGCGAGAGGACGTGCGCGCCTTCGCGCCGCGCCTTCGAGCGGCGGCCGCCCAGCTCGAGTGGGAACGCGACCCCCGTCGCCGTGTCCCGTGGGACCTCGTCGCCGAGGGCTCACGCCGGGGATGGCGGACGTTGGGGCTCCCGGCCGAGCACGGCGGCGGCGGGGCCACAGTGCTCGCCCTCTGCGTGCTCATCGAGGAGCTGGCGGCCGGCGACATGGGCTACGCCGTCATCGTGGACCAGACCCTGAAGGTGCAGCGGATCCTGGCCCGGTTGGCCGGCGAGCAGGCGCGAGCGCACTTCCTCGGGCGCTTCCTCGGCGACGAGCGGTGCGTGCTCGCCATCTGTTTCACCGAGCCCGACCACGGCTCCGACTACCTCATCCCGCACCCCGACTTCCGCTTCACGACGACCGCCCATCGACGTGAGGACGGGGCATGGGTCCTGAACGGCACCAAGCGCTTCATCTCGAACGGCGCCGACGCCGGGTTCCTCGTCGTCTTCGCCTGCACCGACCCCTCGCAGCCGGCGTCCACCGGCACGAGCGCCTTCCTCGTCGAGCCGGACCTCCCCGGCTTCTCGGTCGAGGTCGTGCACGAGAAGATCGCCCAGCGGACCATCAACAACGCCCGCCTCCGCTTCGAGAACGTCGTGCTGGAGCCCTGGCGGCTCCTGGGGGAGGCGCACCGGGGCTACACCGGCGCCAGGGACGTGCTGCGGGAGAGCACGGTCGAGGCCGCCGCCACCACCCTCGGCACGGCACGCGCCGCCTACGAGATGGCGCTCGACCACACTGCGCACCGCGTGCAAGGCGGCCGGCCGCTGGCCGAGCACGGGAACGTGCGGGTTCGCCTCGGCCGCATGCACGCCGAGCTCGAGGCGGCCCGCAGCCTCGTGTGGCGGGCGGCGGTCGCCGTCGAGCACGACCCCGACTACGACTTCCGCCTCGGGGCGGCGGCCAAGCTGGTGGCGGCCGACGTCGCGGTGCGGGTGTGCGAGTCGGCGGTCGAGCTGCACGGCGGCCTGGGGATCATGATCGAGGAGGCCGGCGTCGAGAAGTGCCTGCGGGACTGTCTCTCGTTCCTCCACTCCGACGGGGCGCAGGACTCCATGGCCCTGCGCATCGCGGACCTGACCGCCACGGGGGGCTGACGCCGACGCCGGCCCCCGCGCCGACGTCGGGCCTGCTGCCGGGGCCCCAATCGACGAGGGACCTGGCCACTCTGGGTGATAGCATAAGCCGCTCGCGACGACCTCCAGGGGGTGCTCGATGAGCGCAGCGGCTGACGGTCCGGGACGCCCGGTCGTAGGAGTGGTGGGGCTCGGCACCATGGGCGGTGCCATGGCTCGGCACCTCCTCGGCGCTGGCTACGACGTGGTGGGTTACGACGTGGCCGAGTCCGCCACCTCGGCCTTCACGGGCGCCGGCGGGAAGGCCCTCGGGGGCCCTGCAGCGGTGGCCGAGGCCTGCGACGTCGTCATCCTCTCCCTCCCCTCGATCGCCGCCTTCCGCGAGGTGGTGGCGGGCGCCGGCGGGCTCTCGTCGGTCGTCGCCGGGCGGGCCCGGGTGATCGCCGAGACCAGCACGATGCCCCTCGACCTCAAGGAGTGGGCGCGCGACGAGCTGGCGTCACGGGAGGTCCACCTCCTCGACTGCCCGATCAGCGGCACCGGCGCCCAGATGGCGGCCATGGACGCCGTCTTCTACATGAGCGGCGACGACGCCGACGCGCTCGCCCTGGCAGAGCCCGTCCTCACCGCCTGTGGCAAGGGGGTGTTCGGCCTCGGCGCCTTCGGCAACGGCACGAAGCTCAAGCTGGTGGCCAACCACCTCGTCACCATCCACAACGCCTCGGCGGGGGAGGCGATGGCGCTCGCCCGCCACGGCGGGATCGACCCGGCCGTCGCCCTGCCCGCCCTCGTGGCCGGCGCAGGCACGTCCCGGATGCTCGAGCTGCGCGGCCCGATGATGGTGGACGGCGAGTACGAGCCCCCGACGATGAAGGTCGACGTCTTCATGAAGGACGTGGAGATCATCACGGCGTTCGCCAAGGCGTCGCGCGTCCCGCTGCCGGTGTTCGCCGCCGCGGCCCAGCTCCACCTCGCCGCCCAGGCGTGCGGGTGGGGCGGTGCCGACACGGCCAGCGTGCACGCCATCGTGGAGCGGTTGTCCGGCGCGTGACGCAGGAGGCCGGGCCGGGCGCCCAACTTGCGCCCTCCCCAATCACTGAGTTACAGTAAAGACACCATACTGAAATACATTCGCGCTCTGTTGAGTGGTCGTCTGGGGGTCCTGGGGGGGACGACAGCGGCCGGGAGGAAGCAGTACCCGGCACGCCCGTAGGCCATCGCGACGTGACGCGGGGCGTGCGGGAAGGAGCGTTGTCCGTGAGATCAGTGAGACGATCGAAGCGCGCCCACGAAGGGGTCGCCCGCCACCGCAGGAATCGGGCGCCGGCCGCCCTCGGCTCGGCTGCCGTCGCGCTCGGCGTGGCCATGGCCGCCGGCGCCGTCCCGGCGGTCGCCGGGGCCAGCGCTCAGTCGGCGTCCGGCGGCGGCTCGCCTGTCAACGTCGGCTTCATCCTGCCGCTGACCGGCAATTTCGCCGCCAACGCCAAGGCGGAGGAGAACGGCTTCAAGCTCGGCATGAAGGAGCTCGGGGGGAGCAAGGTCGACGGCCACGCGGTCCAGGTCCACTACGCCGACTCCCACGGCACACCGGCCACCGCGCTGTCGGTGGCGACGGCGCTCGTCACCTCGACACATGTCCAGGTGATGGAGGGACCGCTCGTCTCCAGCGAGATCGCCGCGGTGTCGCCGTACGTGCTCAGCAAGAAGGTCCCCGAGGACGACCTGTACCTGTCGAGCCCGACCCAGATGGACCTCTACAAGACGTCCGGCCTGGGCCTCACCTCGGGCTGGGACGGCTATCAGGTCACCTCGGCCGGCGCGCAGTGGGCCTACAAGACAAAGCACTGGAAGCACGTCACCACCATCGGGGGCAACTTCTCCTTCGGCTGGCAGACGGTCGGCGGCTTCGACGCCACGTTCACCAAGCTCGGCGGCAAGATCGACAAGTCGATCTGGGTCCCGAGCAACGCCACCACACTGGCCTCGTACATCTCCCAGATCCCCTCGACAACGCAGGCGGTGTGGGTGGAGCTGTCCGGCGCCCAGGCGGTCACCTTCGTCAACCAGTACAAGTCGTACGGGCTGAAGACAAAGATCCCGGTGCTCGGCATCACCCAGCTGACGACACAGTCGGCGCTGCCCAGCGAGAACGCCACATCGGCGCTCGGGACCTACGTCGACGCCCAGTACTGCGACGGGGCCACCACAGCGACGAACAAGACGTTCGCCGCCACCTACCACAAGGACTTCGGCACATGGCCCGGCTACTACTCGGACGCCGGCTACGTGAAGGCCGAGATCCTCGTGAGCGCGCTGAAGGCGGTCAAGGGCAAGGCCACAACAGGCAAGAAGCTCTCCAACGCCATGCGGGCGGTGAAGATCACGGCGCCCCGCGGGCCCGTGACCATCAACCACACAACGTGGTCGCCGACCCAGAACGCCTACATCTGCCAGGTGAAGAAGGTC
>DAHUZJ010000103.1 GCA_027306585.1 Acidimicrobiaceae bacterium
CGGCGCAGACCGGCGTCCCCCCTGTGGCGACGGTGACGGTGCCGTGCGGGGTGCCGTCGGCCGACTGGCCGGTGACGGTGCCCGAGAGGGTCACGCCTGTCTCGGCGCCGTAGGTGGCCCGCGACGGCGACACCAGCAGGCTCGTCGCCGTGCCGACATCGGCCTTGTCCACTGTGAGGGCGAAGCTCCACGTGCCCGAGTCCCCGATGGCGTCGGCGTCGGTCCCGTCGAGGGTGTAGCTCCCGGCCGCCGTCGAGCCCGAGACGCTGATGGTGCCTGTGGCGGCGACGGTGACCCCGGTCGGCAGGGCCGACGTCGCCGTGAACACCACGTCGCCGGTCGTTGTCGTCGGCTGCGTCACCGCCAGCGGGAACGTGACCGGCGAGGTCACGCCGTGCACCACGGTGCCCGACGTCGGCGCCCCCTGGGTGAGGATGACCGGGGTGTGCTGGTACTCGTAGGCGCCCACGTCACAGGGCGCGGTCCTCGCTTTGCCCCGCTGGTCGGGGATGTTGCATGCGGTCGCCCCTGTCGGCAGGGTCGCCGTCGACGGGACCGCCCCGAGCGCCGGATCCGTCCGGTCCGGCGCCGCCCCCGACGGGTTGAGCAGGAGGGGGACCGTCGCGGTCCGCCCGCCGTAGTTGGCGAGTGTGCCGAGGTAGGCGTCGATCGACGGTGTGGCTGTGCGCGATCCCGGCCCGGCGAGGTGGCACGAGGCGTCGTCGGCGACGTCGTACCCGTCTGTCGTCGGGGCGGTTCCGGCGCACTGGTCCGCCGGGCGGGCGCCCGACGTCGTGGCCAGGATGTCGCTCGTCAGCGTCATGACGTGGCCGTTGTCGATCTGCGCCCCTGTCGGCGCCGTGTTGTCGACGAGCGTGGACTGGACGATGGTGGCGGTCGTCGCACTGTTGGTGTCGACCCCACCGCCGCCACCCACCCCGGTGTTGCCCGCGATCGTCGAGTCCTTCACGGTCAGCGTGGCGGTGAGGGCGACGATGCCGTCGCCGACGTTGTCGTTCACCACCGAGTCCTCGACGGTGACCGTGCCGCCCTCGACGAAGACGCCGGCGCCTGTGTTGGCCGTGTTCCCGGCGATCGCCGAGCCGGTGACGACGAGCGTCGAGTGTGTGACGTCGATGCCGCCGCCGTGGCTGGCGTTGCCGGCGACGATTGTCACGTCCTCGACGGTGGTGGTGCCGGTCGACCCGGCCACGTGCAGCACCGACCCGGTCCCTTGGCCTGTGAGGATCGCCCGCACCCCGGGGGCCGGAAGGATCGTCACGGTCCGCTGGACTGTGAAGTTGCCCTTGAAGGTGGACGTGGTCTGCGACGGCTCGGCGGCGAGCTCGACGGTGTCGCCGCCGGAGGAGGCGTCCACGAGCTGCAGGGCCCGGGAGAGCGGGCACTCCTGTGTGGCCGCCGCTGCCTGCGGGCAGGTCGTCGAGGCCGTTGTCGTCCCCGTCGGATAGGCGAAGAGGGTGGTGGTGGCCCCCGCGCTGGGCGGTGCCACGGCCGCCACGGTGGCGAGGACCGCACCGCCGACGAGCGTGGCGGCGGTGACCGGCCGGGCCCGCCACCACCCCGGCCGCCGGCCACGAGGACCGGAGACGGCACGCCGCCGGGCGCCTTGCCGCCATCGCGTCAGGTCCATCGCGTCAGGTCCATCGCGTCAGGTCCATCGCGTCCCGTCAATCGCGTCCCTCCACCCACGAGCACCGAACGCGGGCACCGAGCACGGAGGCCCGGGGCCCGGCCGGAGTCTTTCGCTGGCACAAACTCAACCAGACGGGAGCCCGTAGGTCGCGGATCAGGTGCCAGTGGGTGTCCATCCCGCAACCCGTCGGCGACTCCCGAGCGATCCCCTGGGGAGGGGCGCCCGCCGGCACACGAGCCCTCGGCGGGGGCTCGGTGACGGGTCGGTGCAGACGACGAGCCCGACGCCCGCGGCGCGCCCGTCCTGGTCCGCTCGTCAGCCGCAGTAGCCGCCACTGACCCCGAAGAACGCCGACAGCGCGGCGTCGTCCCGTCGAGCCATGGCCGCCTCGGTCGGCGTGACTGTCGTCTCGGGCACTGTCTGTGCCAGCTGCACCAACTCGCCGGCTGCCGCGCCATAGGTGGCCGCTGCCGCGCCATAGGTGGCCGCTGTCCCGCCGTCCTGTTCGCCGATGAGGAGGTACTGGGCCGCCTGGAACAGGGGGAGCGACTCTTCGAAGCAGGCCAGGGCGTAGTCGTCCACCCACTGCTGGCGGGCAAGGTCGTAGGCGCTTCGCCCCGGGACTCCCGGCTCGACGGCCGGGTCGGTGGCGAGCAGCAGGTAGCCGCCGCCATTGGGTGCAGCCGCGATGGCTCTCACCGGATCCGGCAGGGCTGCCGACAGCGCGCTCCCCGACTCCGAGCCGTAGAAGGGGGCGTCGAAGGAGAACACGCCGCCGTCGGACGCTGCCTCCCAATAGCCCCCGGTCGCCGGGTCGGCCGCCATGCCGACGACCGGCGCGTCAAGGGGTTCCCGCCCATCGAGCCGTGGAACCGAGCGTTGCCAAAGCTGAAGACGCCCCCGTCCGCACCCGCCGCCCAGCAGCCCTTGCCGTCGGTGGTGACGGTGAGCGCCACGATCGGCGCGTCGGTCGGCTGGCTCCCGTCGCTACATGAGGTGACGCCGGACCCGAACACGTACGGGGGAATTGCGACTACCCGGCAACCGGTTGCCGGCCCGGTTGGGCAGCTGCCCGGGGCGCCGCCACGCCCACCGCGAGGGCTGCCAGGATGGCCACCAACTGATGCTCACGCTCGATGGCGTGAACCGCCCTGTTGGTGCTCAATCAACGAGACGCCTCACACATGGGCTGCGGGCCACCACGTAACCGTTGCAGCCGACTGAGCGATGGTGAGCACTCACGCTGCACCCCTTCTCGGGGTTCCTCGCGGCGCCCTTGGGCCCGGTCGCAGAGATCACCACCGCTCGGCCCGAGAAGCTGATCGCCGACTACCAGTACCGGACCGAGGCGTCCACGCCCACGCCGGAGGAATGGACGTGCGGCCGTGGGTCTCGGAAACCTGAACGGCAGGTCACTCGCCTACGAATCGCACGTGTGCTCCACCGGGACCACCGAGCGGAGCCTCCCGTACCGTGGTCCGGGCCGCTGCCGCAATCCGGGGCAAGCCGACCGGCGTCGATGGCCGGCTGCTGTCCAGGTACTCGTGGATGCGTACCGCGAGCGCAACGAGCCGAGCGGCATCGGACGGGTCTTCGCAGGAGACGGCGCTGGCCTGGAGCGCAGCCGCCGCCTGCTCCAGCAGCTCCATCCCGCTGCCCGGTGGACCCGTCATCGCCCAACCGCAGCGGGCTGACGCTCGTGGCCGGGACGTGGCTGGCGCACCCTGACGCTCCACCCCATGAGGGACCTCCACCCCGCCCTGCGGGGAATCGCGGGCACCGAAGCGCCCTCACGGACGCTATCGCGGGTGGCCACGCCAGCGCCCCCCCCAGGGATGTCGCCAGCGGCCAACGGATCGACGAGCGCCCACCCCTGCTCGCCGCCACCGGCGAGGCCGGCCACGCCGGGCTGGTGCTCCTGCTCGACGAGCTGAGCGACTTCCTCCGGGCGAAGCAGGGGCCGGCGCTGACCGAGGACCTGCGGTTCTTGCAGTACCTCGGCGAGTGGTCGCGCACCCGCCCGGTCGTGATCGTCGGCGCCCTCCAGGAGAGCCTCGAGGAGGTGGCCAACGTCAGCCAGCGCGAGCTCGGCCGGATCCGAGACCGCTACCGGCCCAGCCTGGCCCTGGCGAGGGGACGACGGTCGAGGTCGTGCTCCCCGCGAGCTGCTTGCGTCCCCTGCCCGCCGAGGAGGAGGAGGAGGGCCGATGATCCTCATCGTCGAGGACGACGAAGAACCGACACCGGACATCTCGGCGTGCGCCGGACATCTCGGCGAATGGACGGAAGGGGAAGAGAGCGCCATCCGGTTCGGCGACCGCGGCCGCGGGAAGCCGGTCTACGTGGCCGGCCCATACGACGACGTCGCGAACGTCCTCAGGACCCTCGATCGCAGCGTCGGACCGGATGGGTACTTCGTGGCGCCCGTTCCGGCCTGACGCCCAGCGCTCGAAAGGCTGATGCGCTCAGCCTCCCGCTTGGCCGGTCGGGTCCTCTGCCGCAGGTGCGGCTGCCCTCTGGCCTTGCGGGGTCGGGGTTCCCGCGTCCGCTGCTCGGACAGGCCGGCTGGCTGCCCAGCCGGCACGGGCCACACGGCGGAGAAGGTCAGCGGCCGCGGGCCGCCGGAGATCCCGCCGGAGCGCGGCCACCCACGTCGGCGTGCACCGGACGGGAGCCCGACGGTGACGCTGGCGGGGAGCCCACCGGCCTCGGCTGCTGGTCGGCACCGCCATCCGAGAGGTCCAGCTGTGACGCCGGGGACGGCCGGCCCAAGAGAAACCCTTGGAGCACGTCGCAACCGAGCCGGCGAACGACCGCGAGCTCGCAGGGCGTCTCGACGCCCTCGGCCACGACCTCGAGCCCGAGCTCGTGGGCGAGCCGCACCACCGCCTGCAGGATGCGGGTGTCGCCGTGCTCGGCGACGTCCGCGACGAAGGCACGGTCCACCTTCAACTGGTCGACCGGGAGGCGCCGCAGGTAGGCGAGCGACGAGTACCCGGTGCCGAAGTCGTCGATCGAGAGGTGGATGCCGAGCGATTTGAGCGTCGAGAGGATCCCCCTGTGCTCAGCGTCCTCGGCCATCAGGATCGTCTCGGTGATCTCGAGGGTCAAGCGGTCCGGGGGCATGTCCGTCCGCTCGAGGACCCCGGTGACCCGCCGCACGAAGTCCCGGTCGTCGAGCTGGCGGGCCGAGACGTTGACCGCCATGCGCGGAGTGCGGCCGAGCACGCCCGTCCAGGCCACCGCCTGGCGGCAGGCCTCCTCGAGCACCCATTCCCCGATGGGCACCATCAAGCCGGACTTTTCGGCGATGGGCACGAAGTCCTGCGGGGAGATGATCCCGTAGTCGGGGTGCTCCCAGCGCAGTAGGGCCTCGAAGCCGGCTCCGGTGCCGGTCCGGGCGTCGAACACCGGCTGGTAGAGGAGCCGCAGCTCATGGCGTTCGAGGGCTCGGTGCAGGCCACTCGTGGTTGCGAAGTGCGTCGGCTGGGGACGGTCGTCCAGCTCGACCACCGCCACCCGGTTGCGACCGGCCCGCTTGGCGGCGTACATGGCGGCGTCGGCCCTGGCGAGCACCTCGTCGGGTCGGTGTCCGGGCAGCAGGACGAGCGCCACACCCACGCTCACGGTCACCGTCAGGATCTCGCCACCCACGGCGATCGGCCGCGCGATCGCCGACCGAAGGCGTTCGGCGCGCCGCCCCATCTCGGCGACCGGGTTGGCAAGGTCGTCGAGGAGCAGCAGGAACTCATCGCCGCCGAGCCGGGCGACGACGTCACCGGGCCGGACGCTGGACCTCAGGCGCTGGGCGATCTCCACCAGCAGCGCGTCGCCCACAGCGTGGCCATAGACGTCGTTGACAACCTTGAAGTCGTCAACGTCCACGAACACCAAGGCGAGCGCCGACCCCGCACGGGCCTGGCGAGCCAGGGCGCGCTCGAGGTGGTCGGTCAAGACGATCCGGTTGGCCAATCCCGTCAACGCGTCCTCCAGGGCCAGGCTGGCCAGCCGGCCATGCAGCGACTCCAGCTCGGTGTCGAAGCGCGTCGCCGTGTCGATGAGGCTCGTATGGCTGCTGCGGACGACCATCGCCTGGGCCTCGGCGAGCAGGGCCTCCGGCGTCCCCAGGCGAACCGCCTCCTCGGCCAGTACCGCGCACGTCCCCTCGCTCCACCAGAAGTTCAGCTTCGTCAGCATCGCCACGGACAGGCCGTGCCGTGCCGCCGTCGGCCGAGGCCCAGTAGCCGGGTCAGGAGCTGAGGGACCGGTGCCGTCGACGGGGCCCGTTGGTGTGAGGCGGCGGTGCAGCGACAAGCCCGTCGCCCCCCGCGCCGCCCCCTCGCGTCCCTGCTGACGGGCGGCCACGTCGCCGAGCGAGGCGATCTCCGCCCGCACCGTCGCATCGGCCGACGTGCCGCTCTCCAGCCACCGGGCGACGGCGCAGGTGGCCGTCGAGGTGATCTTCCACATCGGGTCCGCCTCCACGTCGCGGCGGGCGATCGGCTCGAAGGTCGCCAGGTAGATGTCCGAGAGGTACTTGCGCTGGCAGAACCGCACGATGTCAGGGTCACGTGCGGCCAGAGCGCGCCCGAGCGCCTGCCGTGGGCCCTGCGCCGGCGCGGGGCCCATGGCAGGCGTCCCCTGGCCCTCCGCAGGCCCGGCGATCCGTCGACCTGCGGTATCGTTCACAAGTCGGTGTATCGGCGCGATGGATCCGCGCCTTGCCGTCGGCATGCAAAGGAGCGCGGCACCGGTCCCGGCGCCGCTTCGGCGGACGGTGCACAGACCGACATCGGTGGACTCTCCGAGCCGGCAGATCCATCGTAGACCGATCCTCGGAGGGGACTTGCCATGGCCGATGACGTTGCTCTCGATGCGCTGCTGCACGAGACCCGCCGCTTCCCTCCGCCTCCGGAACTGTCCGCGTCCGCCAACGCACAACCAGAGATCTACGAGGAGGCGGCCAGGGACCGGTTGGGTTTCTGGGAGCGGATGGCCGAGCGCCTCGACTGGGAGCAACGCTGGGACACGGTCCTTGAGTGGGACCTGCCGTACTCCAAGTGGTTCGTCGGCGGGAAGCTCAACGCCTCGGTCAACTGCCTCGACCGCCACGTGGCGGCCGGCCGCGGGGACAAGGTCGCCTATCACTGGATCGGGGACGGGGAGCGCGACCGCCGGGACGTCACCTACGCCGAGCTGCAGCGCGAGGTGTGCAAGGCGGCCAACGCTCTGTCGGAGCTCGGCGTCAAGACGGGGGACCGCGTCGCCATCTACATGCCGATGATCCCCGAGACGGTCGTCGCCATGCTCGCCTGCGCCCGGATCGGCGCCCCGCACACCGTGGTGTTCTGCGGGTTCTCGGCCGAAGCCCTGCGCGGCCGCATCCTCGACTGCGACTGCCGGGCCGTGATCACGGTCGACGGTCAGTTCCGCCGGGGCTCGCCGGCGCCGGTCAAGTCGATCGTCGACGAGGCGCTGACCGAGTGCCCCGGCGTCGAGCACACGCTCGTGGTGCGCCGCACCGGCGAGGACGTGGCGTTCCACGAGGGCCGCGACCACTGGTGGCACGACGTGGTCGAGCGGCAGTCCGACCAGCACGAGGCCGAGGCATTCGACGCCGAGCACCCCCTCTACATCATGTACACCTCCGGCACGACGGCGAAGCCCAAGGGCATCTTCCACACCACCGGGGGCTACCTGACCCACGTGTCGGCGACGCACCACTACATCTTCGACCTGAAGGCCGACACGGACGTGTACTGGTGTGCCGCCGACATCGGCTGGGTCACCGGCCACAGCTACATCGTCTACGGCCCGCTGGCGAACGGCGCCACGTCCCTCATGTACGAGGGCACCCCGCACCCGGGCGACAAGGACCGGTGGTGGAAGCTGATCGAGGAGCACAAGGTCAACATCCTCTACACCGCGCCGACCACCATTCGGACGCTCATGAAGTGGGGCGCCCAGGAGCTGGAGCCCTACGACCTCTCGAGCCTGCGGGTGCTCGGGTCGGTCGGCGAGCCCATCAACCCCGAGGCGTGGGTCTGGTACCACACCTACGTCGGCGGTGGGCGCGCCCCGATCGTCGACACGTGGTGGCAGACCGAGACGGGCGGCATCATGATCACCCCGTTGCCCGGCATCACCTCGTGCAAGCCGGGCGCCGCCATGCGGCCCTTCCCGGGGATCAGCGCCGACGTCGTCGACAACGATGGGAACTCCGTCCCCGACGGGAGCGGTGGCTTCATGGTCGTCACGGAGCCGTGGCCGGGCATGCTGCGCGGCATCTGGGGCGACGACCAGCGGTACCGGGACACCTACTGGTCGCGCTTTCCTGGCATGTACTTCGCCGGTGACGGCGCCAAGAAGGACGAAGACGGCGATCTCTGGCTGCTGGGCCGGGTGGACGACGTGATGAACGTCTCCGGGCACCGCATCTCCACCACCGAGATCGAGCACGCCCTGGTGGGGCATCCGAGCGTGGCCGAGGCGGCCGTGGTCGGTGCCAACGACGCGACCACGGGCCAGGCCATCGTCGCTTTCGTCACGGCGCGAGGCAGCGTGGCCGAGGACGAGGCACACGGCGAGCAGTTCGTCGAGGAGCTGCGCGCCCACGTGGCCACCGTCATCGGGCCCATCGCCAAGCCGCGCCAGATCATGATCACGCCCGAGCTGCCCAAGACGCGCAGCGGCAAGATCATGCGACGCCTCCTTCGCGACATCGCCGACAACCGCGAGCTCGGCGACGTCACCACGCTTCTCGACCCGACCGTGACCGACATGATTCGTGAGCGCATG
>DAHUZJ010000041.1 GCA_027306585.1 Acidimicrobiaceae bacterium
GGTCCTGGTGACCCCGCCCGTGTACCCGCCCTTCTACGCGTTCGCCGAGCACCTCGGCCGCAGGGTCGTCGAGGTGCCGTTGACGGCGGACCGGCGCTTGGACCTCCCTGCGCTGGGCGACGCCTTCGCGGCGGCGGCAGCCGAGGGTCCGGCGGCGTTCCTGCTCTGCAACCCCCACAACCCCACGGGGACGGTGCACTCGGCCGACGAGCTCGCCGCGGTGGCGGCTGCCGCCGAGGCCACCGGCGTACGCGTGGTGGCCGATGAGATCCACGCACCGCTGGTGCTGCCCGGCGCGACCTTCACTCCTTACCTCGCCGTACCCGGCGGAGGTCGGGGCTTCGCCCTCGTCTCGGCGTCCAAGGGATGGAACCTGCCCGGCCTGAAGGCGGCGATCGCCTTCGCCGGACCGGACGCCGCCGACGACCTCGCCCGGCTGCCCGAAGAGGTGAGCCACGGCGGGAGCCACCTCGGTGTGCTGGCCCACACGGCGGCGTTGCGCCACGGACAGGAGTGGCTGGATGCCGTGCTCGGCGGCGTGGGTCGCAACCGCACGCTCCTCGGCGACCTGCTGGCGGCCCACCTGCCCTCGGTGCGCTGGACCCCCGGGGCGGCGACCTACCTGGCGTGGCTCGACTTCGCGGACCTGCCGTGCGCGACGGCGATCTCCAGCGACAGCGGTCCGGCCCGGGGCGACGCCAGCGCGCGGGTGGGGGTGGCCGCGTGGTTCCTCGAGCACGCGCGGGTGCTGCTCAGCTCCGGCCCTGCCTTCGGGTCGGGCGGTGCGGCCTGCGCCCGCCTCAACTTCGCCACGTCGGCCACCCTGCTCACCGAGGCCGTCGAGCGGATGGGCGTCGCCGTCGCCAAGGCGAGCTGAGCTCCGGCCGCTCGGACCGGGGCGATCGCCCGCGAGCTGAGCTCCGGACGGTGCGGTCCCGGGGCGGTCCCGGGGCGGTCCCGGGGCGGTTCCGGGGCGGTCGGTGCCCTGTCGTACCGTGCGGTCATCGGCGAGCTGGATGATCGGGTCACGCGTTTGTGGCGGCTCCCTGCCCCGAGGAGCGGAGCGCCTATCCTCGGGCCATGCCGAGCTTCCCGTCGGACATCTTCACGGAGCCGGAGTGCGATCCGGACACCATGGCCAACCTCGGTCCGCTCGCCCCGCTTGCCGGTGTCTGGGCAGGGACGGCCGGCGTCGACGTGCATCCGGCCGCCGATGGCTCGGAGACGGACGCGTATGTCGAGCGTTACGAGCTCGAGCCCATCGACCCGCAGACGAACGGACCGCAGCTGTACTACGGGCTCCGGTACCACGTGCACATCACCAAGCCCAACGAAGTCGAGACCTTTCACGATCAAGTCGGGTACTGGCTATGGGAGCCGGCGACGAGCACCGTGGTCCAGACCATCGCGATCCCACGTGGTCAGGTCGCCATGCTCTCCGGACACGCGGCCCCCGGCGCAACGACGTTCGACGTGCACGCGACCGTCGGATCCGAGACGTTCGGCATCTGTTCGAACCCGTTCCTCGACCATGCCTTTCGGACCGTCGAGGTCCATGTCCGAGTCACCGTGCACCCCGACGGCACGTGGTCCTACGACGAGGACACGGTCATGGAGGTCCAGGGCCGTGACGAGCTGTTCCACCACACCGACCGCCACACCCTGGCGAGGATCCTGGCGCCGACGCCCAATCCGCTGGTCCGACCGCGCTCGTAGGACCGGAGCCCCGGCCCGACTGCGGGAGCTACAGCTGGAGCTCGGGGTACAGCGGGAAGCGGGACAGCAGCTCGGCGCTGCGACGACGCCCGGCGTCGGCGACCGACCCGTCCAGCTCGTAGCGGGCCCGCGACGGGCCCGTGCCGACGGTGGCCACGGTGGTCGCCCGCAGGGTCGTGTCGATGATGTCGGCCACCTCGTCCAGTTCTGCCGCGCGCAGGCCGAGGGTGGTGAGCGCAGGCGTCCCCAGCCGGATGCCGGACGTGTACCAGGCGCCGTTGGGGTCGGCGGGGATGGAATTGCGGTTGGTGACCACGCCTGCGTCGAGGAGGGCCGACTCGGCCTGGCGACCGGTCAGCCCGTACGAGGCGGCGACGTCCAGCACGACCAGGTGGTTGTCGGTCCCGCCGGTGAGGAGCCGGGCACCCCGCCGGGAGAGCCCGTCGGCGAGGGCCCTGGCGTTGTCCACGATCGCCTGGGCGTAGTCGCCGAACGCCGGCCGGCGAGCCTCGGCCAGTGCCACGGCCTTGGCGGCCATCACGTGGGCCAGTGGGCCGCCGAGCACCATGGGGCACCCACGTTCCACCTGTTCCCTGTAGGCAGCGGTGGCGAGCACGATGCCACCCCGCGGGCCGCGCAACGACTTGTGCGTGGTGGTCGTCACGACATCGGCGTGGGGCACCGGGTCGTGGTCCCCGGTCAGCACCTTGCCCGCCACCAGCCCGGCGAAGTGGGCCATGTCCACCATGAACGTTGCCCCCACGTCGGCCGCGATCTGCGCCATCCGGGCGAAGTCGATGCGCCTCGGATAGGCCGAGTACCCGGCCACCAAGATCAACGGTCGGAGCTCCCGGGCCAGCCGGGCCACCTCGTCGTAGTCGAGGAGGCCGCTCGCCGCGTCCACGCCGTAGCTGGACTGCTCGAACATCTTTCCCGAGATGTTGGGCCGGAACCCGTGGGTGAGGTGCCCGCCGGCGTCGAGCGACATCCCCAGCATCCGCTGGGAGCCGAGCTTCCGGCGCAGGTCCGCCCAGTCCTCGTCCGTCAGGTCGTTGACGTGGCCCGCACTGGCGGCCTCGAGGTAGGGGGCCTCCACCCGGTTGGCCAGGATGGCCCAGTAGGCGACCAGGTTGGCGTCGATGCCGGAGTGGGGTTGGACGTAGGCGAACTCCGCGCCGAAGAGCTCCCGGGCGTGCTCGGCTGCCAGCGTCTCGACCTTGTCGACCACCTCGCAGCCGGCGTACATGCGCCGGCCGGGCACGCCTTCGGCGTACTTGTCCGAGAGCCAGTTGCCCATGGCCAGGAGGACCGCCGGGGAGGCGTAGTTCTCGGAGGCGATGAGCTTCAGCTGCCGGCGCTGGGCCGCGAGCTCCTCGACGATGAACTGGGCGATCGACGGCTCGGACCCGGCGATGACCTGGAGCGCCGCCCTGTAGGCGATGGTCTCGTTGCCCTCGGATCGAACGCCCTCGGGTTGGGGGCTGGCGGGGCTGGCGGCGCTTGCGGAACTGGCGGGAGCGGAACTGGCGGCAGCGGAACTGGCGGGCATGTCGGCCTCCTGGACTCGTGACGGTCGCAGCCCAGGCGCACGGCAGACCGCACGGTCGTGCGGGAGGCCGCTCCACGGTGGTTGCTCCACCCGAACGCGCCAGTCACGGCCTCCGCTACAGGTTACCGATGCGGTCGTGCCCCCCGGCACGGCCGCCGCCCGCAGGATGCCGTCTGCGGCCATGGGCTTGCGAGACAGGCCCCGGTGGCTGCGCTCGGGCGCCGGGGCCGCGAACGTCCGAGCGCAGCCACCAGCCGCTGACGGGGGTGCCGCTCAGCGAGCCGCCCGCCTCGCCGGCGCCCGCTTGCTCACCGTCTTCTTGGCGACGGTCTTCTTGGCGACCGCCTTCTTGGCGACCGCCTTCTTGACGGCGGTCTTCTTGACGGCGGTCTTCTTCGCCACCGGCCGCTTGGTCGTCGCCTTCTTGGCGGGTGCCCGCTTCGTCGTCGTGCGGGCCGCCGCCTTCTTGACCGTGGCCTTCTTCGTCGCTGCCTTCGTGACGGTGGCCTTCTTGGCCGTCGCCTTGGTGGCGGTCGCCTTGCGCGGGCCTGCCGTGCTCCGTGCGGGGGTGGTCGCCCCGCCCGGGCGGCCGGCGCCATCGGCCTTCCGATCCTGAGCCTGCCGAGCAAGCAGGTCCGGGTCGGTCGGCCAGACACCACGTGCGAGGCGGGGCGCCTGCCGGGGCGACATCACCGCGTCCTTGAACGACTTCATCGCCGTGGCCTTCGCGACGGTCTTCGCCGGGACCCGGACGGGCGCGCCCGTGGCAGGGTTCCGAGCCATGCGAGCGGGCCGGTGGTTCTTGGTGAACTTGGCGAAGCCGGTGATCACGACGGGCTCCCCTTGCGCCACGACGCCGGTGACCACCTCGGTGAGGGCGCTCAAGACCTCCTCGACGTCCTTCACGTCCCTGGCGGTGTGCGCAGCCACCGCTCGGTTCAGGTCTCGTCGGTTCATCGCTGTCCTTTCGCTGATCGGGAACTGAAGATCATCAGTGACCCTACCCCTCTCGTTGTGAGCGCAGCGGCGATAGTCCGAAAAACACGGGACTCCCGCCGCGCGTCGCGCAAGCGGTCACGCCGAAGTGGCCGGGTGCTGGCCCACCAGTAGGTAGCCGGTCCCATTCGGGCTCGCGACGATGGCGAAGAACTGGTTGGCGGTTGTCGGTCCCCCCATCGACCCGTAGAAGGGGGCATCGAAACTGAACACCCCGCCGTCGGCCGACACCTCCCAGTAGCCACCGGTCGTCGGGTCTACGGCCATGCCGACCACCGGCCGGTTGAGCGGCGTCCCGCCCATCGACCCGGAGAACCGCGCGTCGCCGAAGCTGAAGATCCCTCCGTCAGCGGCGACCAGCCAGTAGCCGCCACCGTCGGGGGTGGCCGCCATGCCGACCACCGGCAGGTGCAACGCCTTGCCCCCCATCGACCCGTAGAAGGAGACGCCGGTCGAGAACACGCCACCGTCCTGCGCCGCGAGCCAGTAGCCGGTCGCGGTCCCCGCGGCCGCCACGTAGGGCGCAGTCGAGGTGATGGGGGCTCCGGGTGCAGGGGCTTGGCCGAAGGCGTGCACGGCGCTGGTCTCGGGTGCCGGCGCCGGTGGCGGCGGTGGCGTCAGGTACCCGCAGATGGAGACGAAGCCGTAGCCCGCGCCGCGAAGGCCGCTGATGATGCGAGGGAGGGCTGCGACGGTCTCCGAACGTGTGCCGCCGCCGTCGTGAAGGTCGACCACCGCCCCCGGGAACGCGGCGCCCACCACTCGGCTCACGATGGCTGTCACACCGGGCAACGACCAGTCGCGCGGGTCGACCGAGTAGCTCATGGCCGTGAGCCCGCGTTGGGCGACCTGCTGGAGCACGGTGTCGTTCCATGCGTTGTAGGGCGGGCGAACGCAGTTGGGCGTTCCGCCGATGACCGAGCGGATCTCGAGCTGCGTCGCATCGAGCTGCTGGCCGATCTGCGCGGAGGAGAGCGTGGTGAGGTCCGGATGGCTCCAAGTGTGGTCCTCGACGGGGTAGCCGGCCGCCGCCACCATCTGGGCGTACCGAGGGTACTTGGCGATGTTCCCGCCGATCTCGAAGAACGTGGCGGGCACGCCGTCCTGCTCGAGGACCGAGAGGACCTGGGGCGTGGATGGCCCCGGTCCGTCGTCGAACGTGAGCGCGATCACGCGCTGCCCAGCGGTCGGAGCGCCGCCGGGGGCCTGCCAGGTGTCGAAGGCCGGCTGGGCGGGTTGGGAGGTCTGGGTGCCCGCCACGGGGGCCATCGTGAGGACGAGCAGGCCTGCCGCGGTGGCGCCGAAGGCGGCCAGCCGGGCGGCCAGCCGGGCGGCCCGGACCGCCGAGGTCGCCCGGGTCGCCGAGGTCGCCCGGGTCGGCCCGTTCCTCTTCACCATGGGGCCATTGACGCGCTCCCCTCGCACGGAGCCGTAGGGCCGAAAGTCCGCGGCACGCAGCCCGCGGCGCCGGCGCCGGCGCTGGCGGCGCCGCCCCGGTCGCCGAGCTCAGGCTGCCGAGCCGTAGAACCGCGCGTCGCCGAAGGCGAACACGCCGCCGTCGGCGGCGACGAGCCAGTAGCCCTGCTTCGTCGGCGTGGCCGCCATCCCTACCACGGGGGCATTCAGGGGCTGGCCGCCCATGGAACCGAAGAATGGGGTGATGCCGGCGTAGCCGTGACCGCCATCGATGACGACCTGGTCGGGTGCTCCTACGGCAAACACCCCGCCGTCGGCGGCGGTGAGCCACCAGCCCAGTCCACCCACCCACGCGAGGCCGGTCACCGGAGCATTGAGAGGTCCGAAGTACCCGCCAGGGAAGCTCCCGAAGGGCCCCGTGAAGCCGAGCACGGCCACCGTCCCTCCGGCCGTCGCCAGGATGTAGCGCTGTCCGGCCAGTGGTGTGTCGATCGGCAGGGAGGCGATGGCCACGACTGGCCCATCGGTGGGTTGGCGCCCTTCGACGTACGAACCACCGAAGCGAGCGTCCCCGAAGCTGAACACCCCGCCGTCGGCACCGACGAGCCAGTAGCCCTTGCCGTCCGGGGTGTCGGCCATCCCGACAATGGGGGCACTCATCGACTTGCCACCCTCGGAGCCGTAGAAGCCGGCGTCTCCGAAGGTGAGGACGTCACCGCTGGATGCGACGAGCCAATAGCCCTGCCCATCCGGCGTGGCTGCCATGCCGACGATCGGAGCGTCGAGGTGCTGGCTGACCACCGTCGCGTCGGGCGCGCCGGCAGGCGCAGCGGTCACCGCCACCGCGGCTGGCGCGGAAGGCCCCTCGGCACCGACCGATGCGAGGACGAGAGCTGCAGCCGCCACAGCGCCGAGGACCCGTGAGCGCACGCTGGCCTCTCCCATGCCGGCCTCCCGTCGACACCGTCAGCAGTTGCCGTCATCGTCGGTCCCCCAAGGCACCTGTCGGAAGTGCCGGACGTCCCAACTCGTACACGCGCGGTTGCGTGGGCACCTCCTGCTGCCGAGCCGATCGCCGTCGGAAGGTTCGTCAGGCCCGGACCGTCGAACGGATGACCATCGGCCGCCTGAGACGGCCCTGGGACCATCGGGGTGCGCGTTGCGCCTCATCGCTCTTGCCGATACCCATGCGCCACCTTCTGGCGGTCGGAGGGCTTGGACCCCGCTCTCCCTGCCGCTTCGTCGCCCGGACCTGGCGTCGTCGGAGGTCGACGTGTGTCGGGAGGGGCGATGACATTCCGCGCCATACCGGCGGGCTCAGGGGTGACCGGGACGGGGCCGAGCCCAGCGGCACCACCTCGTCTGACGGCCGGGGAAGCGGCGATCATCGTCGAGTCGGCCCCCGACGCGATCGTCACCGGCGACGGGGACGGGGACGGGGACGGGGACGGCATCATCCGCGACGCCAATGCCCAGGCCAAATCGATGAAATCGATGTTCGGCTATCCCCGCGCTGAGCTTGTGGACCTGGCCGTCGCCCGCCCCCGCTCGGGGCTCCCGGTCTGGGACCTTCGACCCTATTGCATCTTTGCTCGAGGGCAGAGAACGTGGAGGTCCATGGGCGACGTTGCAGCATCGTCGGCGTCCCAGCCGCCGAGACGTATCGCGTTCGTCCGCGAGCAGGTGGATGTCGACTGCTCGCCGCTCCAGACCTATCGCCGGCTGTCCGGGGACCGCGACTGGCTCCTCCAGGTCGCCCGAGTGGCGATGATGGAAGCGCATACCCTCCATTGCCCTGGTCCGTGCCACCTCGAGCTGCCGGCAGTGGTGCTCCTCGACGACGGGGCAACGCCTGGCGGCAACCTGCTCGTGCCGATGCGGTGGCAGAGTGACGCTTGGTTCCCGGTGCTCGACGGGAACCTCGAGCTGCGAGCTGCCAGGAACGATGCGTGTCGCTTGCAACTGATCGGCTGCTATCGCCAGCCGATCGATGCGCTCGGCAACGGACACCCGACGGGCTTTGCCGAGATGGCCGACGCCACGGCGGGGCTGTTCCTCAGCTTCCTCGCGGCGAGGTGCTAGGAGCGTCGGAGGCGACGAGGGGCGACGAGGAGAGCAGTCCCTCCACCAGCCGTGGCGCCACCAGCCACTGAACCGTTCCGTTCCCTTCGACGTCGGCCCACCCGCCGACGTCGAAGTCGAGCCGGAGCACCGAGGCGGTGGACAGCCGGAATGCAGCTCCGCACGCCAATCGGGACGCGGTCGCCGACCACGTCGGCTCGTGGCCGACGATCATGAGCACCCCGGCATCGCCGCCGTCGCGGCGGATGGCGTCGAGCACGTCGTCGACCCCGCCGTAGAGCTCCTCAGCGGTCACCACGTCGCAATCCCAACGGCCGGCACGGATCGCCAGTTCGAGGGTCTCTCGTGCGCGCACCGCGGGCGACACCAGGGCCCGCTGGGGGACCTGCCTGGCTGTGGCGAGGAAGCGACCCATGGTCCGTGCCGCGCGCCGACCCCGCGGTGCCAGCGGGCGGAGCCGGTCCTCGCCGCCGTAGTCGACGTGCCAATCGGACTTCGCGTGCCGCAACATGAGGAGCGATCGCATGGCCGAGACGATCTTCCCGCGCGTCTCGGCGCCGCGGCGCGCACCCCCGCACCTCGACCCGGCGCCCGTCCTCGCGTTGCGAGGCGAGGATCTCGCCGGTGCGGCGCTCCCACACCTTGGCTCGCGCCACGGCCCGAACGAGGAAGTCCTTGCTCTCGGGTGTTCCGAGCGGGGCGATCGGCGCCTGCAGCTGCCGGCGCCGCGACCGCGGGCGCCGCCCGGGCCCGGGTCACGTCGCAGCGACAAGCCCCCGCCGAGGGCGAGGTACCTCGCTACCGCCTTCCGCCGCGGTGCACGGCCGCCGCCCGGCGGACCCGGTCGATCCACATGCGCCGCTCCGCCACGGCGCCGGCCCGCGCCGGGTCCGGCTCGAAACGGTCGGCTCGCGCCACCAGCCCGGCGATCGCGGCCGCCGCTTCCTCGGCGTGGCCCGCTGCCTGGGCGGCGAGCAGGGCGGCCCCGATGGCCGAGGCATCCGCCGGGAAGTGGACGACGGGCACCCCCAAGAGGTCGGCCTTCACCTGGCCGAGGACCGGCAGGCGGGCCCCGCCGCCCGACACCCGCAGCTCCTCGAGCGGTGAGCCGGCCCGTCGCAGGATGTCGACGACCCCGGCCACCCCAGCGGCCACGCCTTCGAGCACCGCGTAAGCGAGGTCGGCGCGGTCGTGGCGATCGGAGAGCCCGAGGAAGGCGGCCCGCACGTCGGGATCGTCGCGCTCGCCGTCGCCCAGATAGGGGAGGAAGGCCGGAGCGGCATCGAGGGGGCCCACCGCCGGTCCGCCCGCCCCCCCGGCCGTGGCCCGCGCTCGTCCGACCGTGGCAGCGGTCGCCAGGTCGTCGAAGTCGTCGAAGCCGAGCGTGGCCACAGCCCACTGGACGGCGGCCCCGGTCGTGTTGAGCCCGAGCTCCGTCGTGTACCAGCCCTCCACCACGTGGTGGAAGTGGGTGATGCGCCGGTCCCGGCGCGGCGTCGGCACCGCCGAGTTGATGCACGAGGAGGAGCCCGACATCTCGCTGATGGGCCCCTTGGCCACGACGCCGGTTCCGAACGCCACGCACTGGCTGTCGCCGGCGCCGATCACGATCGGCAACCCCGGCCGCAGCCCGACCTCCTCGGCCACCGCTCCCGGCAGCTCGGCGGCCACGTCCGCCGACGGGATCGCCTCGGGGAAGACGGAGGGGTCGAGGTCGACGGCGTCGAAGACCTCCTGGGCCCAGCAGCCGGCGGCGAGGTCGTAGAAGAGGGTGCAGTTGGCGTGGCTGCGATCGGTGAGGGCCCGGCCCGAGAGGCGCAGCAGGACGAGGTCCCGAGGCTGGAGGAACCACCGCGTGCGGGCGAACGCTTCGGGGTGGTGGCGGCGGAACCACAGCACTTTCGGGCCGACGTGGAACGCCTCGGGGGTGTGGCCCGTCAGCCGGTGCATGTGCTCGGCGCCGAGCCGGTCCCGCAGCTCCTCGGCCTCCGCCACGGCCCGGTTGTCGCGGTAGATCATGCCGGGTCCGGTGGGCGTGCCGTCGGCGGCGACGGGCGCCACGCTGGGGGACTGGCCCGTGAGGCCGATCGCCACCACCCGCCGCCGGAGCTCGGTCGGCAGGCCGGCCAGCGCCTCGACCGACCGCTCGGCCCACAGCGCGGCGTCCTGCTCGGCCCAGCCGGTGCGCGGCATCTCGGTCGGGTAGGCGCGGCGCACCTCGGCCAGCCGGGTGCCCTCCAGGTCCACCACGGCGGCCCGGGCCCCCGTGGTCCCTGCGTCGACGGCGGCGAAGAGGGGCCCCTGGGAGGGCTCAGCCATCGACCGGCACCTGCACGAGGCGGTGACCGTAGAGGCGGGCGTCGGCGCGGTCCAACCATCCGTCGGTGACCACATGGGAGAACGTGTCGACGCCGCACACGGGGGCCATGGCGCGGCGGCCGAACTTGGAGCTGTCGGCGACCAGGACGGCCCGGGCGGCCGACCCGAGCATCGCCTGCTTGATCGGCACCTCCATCGTGTTGCGGTTGGTCACCCCGGCGTCGAGGTCGACGGCGTCTGCGCCGAGGAACGCCCAGTCGACGTGGAGGCCGACCAGGTTGTCGACGGTGACCGGACCCACCAGCGTGAACACGCGCTCGAGGAGCTGGCCGCCGGTGACCACGAGGCGCACGCCGCCCTCGGCCGCCAAGTGGTGGGCGATGCGGAGGTCGTTGGTGGCGACGGTGAGCCCGCGGCGTCCCGCCAGCGCCTGGGCGACGGCGAACGTCGTCGAGCCGCTGTCGAGCACGAGGGAGTCGCCGTCGCTCACCAGCCCGGCGGCGAAGGCGCCGATCGCCTGCTTCTCGGCGACCCGCTCGTTCTCCTTGATGGCGTAGGGCAGGTCGACCAGCTTGTCGATCGCCGGGTTGGGGGCGAGCACCGCGCCGCCGTGGGTGCGCAGCACCAGGCCAGCCCGGGCCAGCCCGTCGAGGTCGCGGCGGATCGTCGAGACGTTGACCCGCAGGTCGGAGGCCAGGTCTCGGGTGCCGACGAACCCGGTGGTCGCCAGGCGACGGCGGATCTCCCGGCGTCGCTGCTGGGCGATCACGGCATGCTCCGAGCCATTGTGAGCGTTTTGCACGACATCGAGCACAGATGGTAGACCAACCCGCATGGATTCGAGCAAATCAGCGCAAGAACGTGCATCCGAGCGGTTCATCCGGCCGGCGTCGCGCTTCCCCGACGTGTTCCCCGGGGTCGCGAAGCCACTGATCGCCATGGCGCACGTCCCGGCGCTGCCGGCGACCCCGCTCTACGACGCCGAGGAGGGCATCCCGGGCCTGGTGCGCCACGTCCGGCGCGACGTGGCGGTCCTCGTGGACGCCGGATTCGACGCCGTCATGTTCTGCAACGAGAACGACCGGCCCTACACCCTCAAGGCCGACCTGGTGGCAGCGGCCGTGATGGCACGGGTGGTCACCGAGTGCATCCCCGACGCCATCCCCTTCGGCGTCGACTACCTGTGGGATGCGAGCTGCGCCCTGGCCGTGGCGGTGGCCACGGAAGCCTCCTTCCTGCGGGAGGTGGTGACCGGGGTCTGGGAGTCCGACATGGGGCTCTGGGCCCCCGACGCCGCCGGGCTCCTGCGCCAGCGCCGCTTCTGCGACGCCGAGCGCCTCGCCGTGTTCATGAACGTGACGCCCGAGTTCGCGTCCTCGACCGGCCACCGGTCACCGGCCGAGATCGCCAGGACCGTCGCCACCTCCAGCCTTCCCGACGCCATCCTCGTCTCGGGCCCGATGGCGGGATCGCAACCAGACGCCTCGACGCTGTCCCAGGTTCGCCAGGCGGTCCCGGCGGAGCTCCCGGTCCTCCTCAACACCGGCGCCAAGGCCGAGAACATCGCCGCCTTCCTCGAGATCGCCGACGGCTGCATCGTCGGCAGCGGGCTCAAGGTCGACGGCTACACGTGGAACCCGGTCGACCCGGCGCGGGCAGCCGCGTTCGTGCGGGCGGCCCGCGGTGGCTGACGGCGTGACCGGCGACCTGGCTGACGGCGCGGCCGACCGCGTGACCGGCGGCGCGGCCGGGCCCGGCCGCATGGCCGCCCCGGACGGCTCGGGCCCCCTGGCCGTCGTCACCGGGGCCGGGTCGGGGATCGGAGCCGCCATCGCCACCGAGCTGGCCGGCCGGGGGTACGTCGTGGTCCCGACCGACATCGACGAGGTGGCGGCGCAGCGCACCGCCGAGCGGTGCGGGTCGCCGGGCAGCGAGCGCATGGACGTGACCGACGCCGCCTCGGTGGCGGACGCGCTGGGCGCGGTGGTCGCCCGCCACGGGACGCCCGAGGTGTTCGTGTGCAATGCCGGCATCTCCCGGATGCGCCGCTTCCTCGACGTGAGCCCGGCCGAGCTCGAGGCCACGCTCGCCGTCAACCTGCGCGGTGTGTTCCTGAGCGGCCAGGCGGCGGCCCGCGCCATGGTGGACGCCGGCCGCGGCGGGTGCATCGTGAACGTCGCCTCCATGGCCGGCAAGCAGGGGCGGGTGCCCTTCCTCGCCGACTACGTCGCCTCCAAGTTCGGCGTGGTGGGGCTCACCCAGGCGATGGCGTTCGAGCTCGCCGAGCACGGGATCCGAGTCAACAGTGTGTGCCCTGGCTACGTGGTGACGCCGATGCAGGACCGGGAGCTCGTGTGGGAGGCCGAGCTGAAGGGCTCGACCGTCGGCGCCGTCCGCCAGCTGTACGTGGACGACACGCCGCTCCGCCGTCTCGAGACCCCCGAGGACGTGGCTCGGGTGGTGGCCTTCCTCGCCGGACCCGACGCCGCCTTCCTCACCGGCGAGTCCGTCGCCGTGAACGGCGGCGCTTTCATGGACTGAGGGCGCCCGTCCGGGCGAGGCGCCCGTCCTCCGACGGGAGGGGCCCCGGCCGGCCGCTGCGGGCCGCCGACCGGAGGCCGCCGCGCCGACCTGCGGGCCGCCCCGCTCGGGTCAGACTGTCTCGTGATGAGAGATCCCGTATCGCATTGGTCGACGGACGCACCGGTCGGTGGTAGGTTTCGCGCAGCGGCGGCGAAGGGTCGGCGCGAGTTGGGCACGAGGTGACGGTGGTCCTGGCAGGCATCCGCAGCGAGACGGCCCTCACCGGTGCTGCCGAGCCGTTCACCGCCGAGGACGCCGCGGCCGGCATCTTCCGGGTGCACCGTCGTGCCTACCGGGACCCCTCGGTGTTCGCCGCCGAGCGGGACCGGATCTGGGGGCGCTGCTGGACCTACCTCGGCCACGAGACCGAGGTGGCCGAGCCGGGCGACTACCTCGTTCGCACCCTCGGCGGCCGGGAGCTCATCTTCCTGCGCGACGTCCACGGCCAGGTGCGGGCGTTCCTGAACTCCTGCCCCCACCGGGGCACTGCGGTGTGCCGGGAGCCCGCCGGCAACGCCCGCCGGTTCCGCTGCTTCTACCACGCGTGGACCTTCGACACCGAGGGCCGCCTGGTGGGCCTGCCCTCGCCCGAGGCCTACCCCGGCGACGACACGTTCCGGGACCGGCTCGGGCTGCGCCCCGTGCCGCGCCTGGAAGTGGCGCACGGGTTCGTCTTCGTCTGCTTCGACCCCGACGCCAGCTCACTGGCCGACTATCTCGGCGACGCCGCGTTCTACCTCGGTCTCGTGGCCGACCACAGCGACGCCGGCATGCGGGTGGTGCCGGGCCTGCAGCAGTACCGGTCGCGTGCCAACTGGAAGCTCGGCGTGGAGAACGCCATGGACGGCTACCACTTCGGCCCCAGCCACATCACTTTCCTCGAGTACCTCAAGCGGACGGGGTTCACGACGTCGGACTCGGGCGGGCGCGGCCGCCCTCTCGGGAACGGCCACGTGGTGGGCATCCAGAACGGCCACAGTGGCCGCATCGGGTTCGACTGGGAGCCGCGCTTCGGCGAGGCGGAGCGCGGCCGCATCGAGGAGAACCGGGCCCGGCTCTTCGCCCGCATGGACGGCGAGCGGGCCTCGCTCATCGCCGACTACAGCCGGACGGTGTTCGTCTTCCCGAACCTGCTGCTGTTCGACATCGAGGGCATCTCGATCCGGCAGCTGGAGCCGGTGGCGCCCGACCTGACCGACATCCGGGCGCTCGCCCTGGCACCGGCCGACGAGCCGCCCGAGGCGCTCGACCTCCGCCTCAAGACGCTGGTGAGCTTCATCGGCCCCGGCGGCCTGGCGACCCCCGACGACCTCGAGGCGCAAGAGGCCATCCAGCGGGCGATCGCGGCCACGGCCGGCGACACCCGGCCCGGGGTGGACTGGAACGACGTGTCCCGCGGCATGGCGACCGACGCCGCCGGCGACGACGTGCGGACGATCGACGAGGGGCGGGTGCGCGCCTTCTGGCGGCACTGGGCCTCTCTGATGGAAGACCCGGAGGGAGCATGAGCACGACCGAGCAGACCCGGGCGGCGGACGCCGTCACCCGCGCCGAGGTGGAGGACTTCCTCTACCACGAGGCGGCGTTGCTGAGCGGCTGGCAGTGGGACGACTGGCTGGCCCTCTTCGAGGAGGGCGGTCGCTACGAGGTGCCGACGTTCGACGGCCGCCGGTACAGCGGGCGGGAGGCGCAGTACTTCATCGCCGACGACTGGGACCTCCTGCAGGCCCGCATCATCCGCATGAAGAGCAAGAACGCCCACGCCGAGAACCCGCCGTCGCACACCCACCGCCTCGTCGGCAACGTGGTGCACCAGGTGACCGGCGTCGGCACCCTCGCCGTCCAGGCCAACTTCATCGTGCACCGGATGCGCGACGGCCTGCTCGACCCCTACGTCGGGCACTACGAGCACGAGCTGGTGGCGGGCGACGCCGGCCTCAAGTTCCGGGTCCGGAGGGCGGTCCTGCTGACCGAGTCGGTGCGGCCTGGCACCCGGCTGAGCTTCATCCTGTGACGGCAGTGTCGGCCGGGAGCGCGCCGGCAGTGTCGGCCGGGAGCGCGCCGGCAGTG